>CAYVVV010000026.1:0-18907 GCA_964455325.1 uncultured Sphingosinicella sp.
TTAGAGCCTGATCGTTTCAGGTGGAAGCACTGTGCGCTTCCACCTGAACCGTGAATCGTTGTCTAAAAGTCGAACTGGCTGCGCAGCGCGATCATGTCGACGCCATAGCTGCGGTCGCCGCCGGCGGCAGCGATGGCGGCATCGTCATAGTCAAGGCGGGCATAGTTGAGCCCGAACAACACATGGTCGGCCGGCTTCCAGTTGAGCGACGCCTGCACCGCATCCTGCTGACCACCAACGACGCCCGCATCGCTGAGGTCGAGATGGTCGTAGCGCAGGTTGATCGCGAACGACCCAAGCCCGCCCTTGGCGAGCGGGTTCTTCACCTTTACGCGGTCGAACGCACCCGCCTTGTAGCCGCGTGTCTCGCCGGTCAGGAAATAACCGGCTTCGACATAGAGGCCGAAAAAGGTCGGCGTCGCCGCCCCCGGCGTGGCGAGGTCGGCGCGCAGCCAACTCGCCTCGGCGGCGGCGTGCCAGGGCCCGGCGATGACCGCGGCCTCGACGCCATAGCCCGTCTCCGACGTCACCGGCAGGTTCGGCGTGGCGATGAAGCGCGTGTCGGTCGTATGCACCGCCGGCCGCTGGCGATAGCGGGTGGCGGCCGCCGCATCCTGGATTTCGCGGTGGTGCAGCGAGCCGCCGATATGGAACTGTGCATCGCCGAGCCTCGGCATCAACACGACGCGGCCATCGAAGGAATAGCTGTTGTTCTCGTCGCTCGACAGGTCGGCGATGTTGTCGGTGAACACGCCGGCCTGAACGAGATAGGTCTTGCCGCCGAACTCGACCGAGGCACCGACGCGGCGTTCGAAGCCGAAGGCGTCGCTGAACGCGGCGCGCTCGATGAACGAGGTGTGCAGCGTACTCGACAGCTCCTCGAGCGACTGGAAATTGTTGTGCTGGCCAACGATGACCTTGATGCCGCCCGTTTCGATGTCGAGATAGGCCTCGGTGAACTCGGCGTCGCCGTTGGCGAGTTCGACATCCATCCTGTAGCCGATGCCGCCGGGCATCGTGCCCCGGACGCCAAGCCGGCCACGGCGCAGCTCGCTGGCAAAGCCAAGGCCCGCATCGTCGATGCCGCGCGGGGTGCCGACATAACCGACGTCGAACACGGCGCGGCCGCGGAGCTTGAACGACCAGCCGCCAGCCTTGTCGGCAAATTCGGGCGCGCCTTTCCAATTCGGCGTGGCCTTGGCGCCCGCCGCCTTCAGCTCGCTGATCTGCGCCTGCAGCGCCTCGACCTGCACCTGTAGCGCTTCAAGTTTCGCAGTGGTCGTGTCCACCTGCGCAAGCGCAGGCGCGGCCACTGCGACCAGCCCGAAGGCGACCAGCGAACTCGGCATCAACACTGTCATGAAACTGTCCCGTAAGTGTCACAATTGCGGGCGTGCGCCTAAGCGGCGACCATGACACTTTCGTGACGGCGGGGGTATTGGGGCCGCTCCGCGGTCAGGCGTCGACCGATTCGCGCTCAGCCTCCGGCTGGCGCGGCTGGCGACGGGGCCGGCCGCGGCCCCGGCGCGGGCGGGCAGCGGTTTCGGCACCACCTTCGCCGTCGGCATCGTCCGCAACGCCGATGCCACGGGCCAGCGTCCGCATCGCCCCGGCCGCCTCGTCGTCGCCTTCGTCGTCGACCGTCGCCGCAACGGCCTCGGTCGGTGCCTCGTCGGCGTCGTCGGCCTCGTCGGTGTCGTCCGCGGCCGTTTCCGCGCGCTCTCCGCGCTCGTGCCCGTCATGGTCGCGCGGGCGGCGGTCGTGCTGCTGGAACTGCGCCTGCCGCTCCTCGTGGCGCGCGCGCATCTCGGCAACGACGCGGTGATAATGGTCGGCGTACTGCATGAAATATTCAGCCTGGACGCGGTCGCCCTGCTGCTGCGCGTCGCGCGCAAGGTTGGTGTATTTTTCCAGCAGCTGCATCGCGTTGCCGCGCTGGCGCGGTTCCATGCGATTGCCGATGTCGCGGCCACCCTGCTGCGGGCGCGGAATGTTGCCGCGTCCGCGACGCCGACCGGATTGCGCGTTTCTCATGCTGAAGCTCTGTTCCTCGAGTCCTGCCGGCCGAGCCGACTGTCGATGTCCTGGACAAGCGCACTGCACGCACCGGTCCGAAGCGACCGCCAAACGATTCTGCCTATCGTAAGTCCGCCAGCGAAGGGATGCGTTCGATCTACCTCGCCAGCGTTCCCCGGTCTAGCGGGATCGCGACGATAATCCAAGCGCAAAATCCTTTACGCGGCCTGAAAGACGATGGCGCGATCACGACCGGCGAGATCATGGGCAACCGAACCGGCAAGACCGCTGGCCGTGCCGATCGCCAGCACGGCGGCTGCCTGGGCATGCCCGATTTCGACGATCGCGAACCCGGCCACCGCCAGCAACCCGCGCAGCTGCGGCAGCAAGCGGCGGTAGGCATCCAGACCATCGGTGCCGGCAAACAGCGCGCCGGCCGGCTCGAACTCGCGGACGCCGCGGCCGACTACCTCGCTGTCGCCGACATAGGGCGGATTCGAAAGAATGAGGTCGAAGCGATCGTCGACGCCGGCCGCCCAGTCGGTCGCAATGAAGCGGCAGCGACGCGCGAGGCCGAGCCGTTCGGCGTTGCGGCATGCCACCGCCAGCGCTGCGGCCGAAACGTCGGTCGCCACACCGGTCGCCCGGCGCCACTCGCTGAGCGCGGCGAGGATGAGCGCACCCGAGCCTGTGCCGAGGTCGAGGACGTGCAGCCGGCGGTCGGTCGCGAAGCGGCGCAACGCCTCGACGATCAGCGTTTCGCTGTCGGCGCGCGGAATCAGCACGTCGCGCGTGACCTCGAGGTCGAGCGACCAGAACTCCTGGCGGCCGACGATGTAGGCGACCGGCTCGCCGGCGACGCGGCGCGCGACGAGCGGCTCAACAGCGGCGGGGTCGACCGGCGGATTATCGAGCAGCACTGCCGCGCGCGTCAGGCCAAGCGCGTGCGCGACAAGAACCTCTGCATCGAGCCGCGCGCTATCGCCGCCGATGCGTGCCGCGGCGGCGCGGACCAGCTCAAGCGCTCGCATTCATGTTCGCAAGTCGCGCCGCCTGGTCCTCGGCAATCAGCGCATCGACAAGCTCGCCGAGCCCGTGACCCTCCATGATCTCGGGCAGCCGGTGCAGCGTCAGGTTGATGCGGTGGTCGGTGACCCGGCCTTGCGGATAATTGTAGGTGCGGATGCGCTCCGAGCGGTCGCCCGTTCCGACCATCGACTTGCGCGCGCCCGCCCGTTCCGATGCCAGCTTCTCGCGTTCGAGCTCGAACAACCGCGCGCGCAGCACCTTCAGCGCCTTCGCCTTGTTCTTGTGCTGCGACTTCTCGTCCTGCTGCGAAACGACGAGACCGGTCGGCAGGTGCGTGATGCGCACGGCGCTGTCGGTGGTGTTGACCGACTGGCCACCGGGGCCCGACGAACGAAACACGTCGATCCTGAGGTCCTTCTCGTCGATCTGGATGTCGACCTCCTCGGCCTCGGGCAGCACCGCGACCGTTGCCGCCGACGTGTGGATGCGGCCCGACGCCTCGGTCGCCGGCACGCGCTGCACGCGGTGCACGCCTGACTCGAACTTCAGTTTCGCGAACACACCCTGGCCGGTGACGTTGGCGATCACCTCCTTGACACCGCCGGCATCGGCCGAGGACATCTCCATCGTTTCGACGCGCCAGCCCTGGCCTTCGGCATAGCGCTGGTACATGCGGTAGAGGTCTGCAGCGAACAGCGCCGCCTCCTCGCCCCCGGTGCCGGCGCGGATCTCGAGGATCGCCGAGCGTTCGTCGGCCATGTCCCTGGGCAGCAGCAGGACGGCAAGCGCCTGCTCCGCCTCGGGCAGCCGGTCCTTGAGGTTTTGCAGCTCCTCCTCGGCGAGCGCCAGCATCTCCCTGTCGGTCTCGCCGCCGGCGACCATGGCGGACAGATTCTCGATCTCCTCGCGCATGATGCGCACCTTCGTCGCCGCCTCGGCGACCGGCTTCACCTCGGCATATTCTTTCGACAGTGCGACGAAGCGGTCGGCCGGAAGGTCGCCGGCCGCCATCGCCTCGGTCAGCTCGGCATGGCGCGCCTCGATCTGGCGGATGCGCGCGGTGGGGACGGTGGTCATCGCAGCTTCTCGATCAGCGCCCCAAGCGCTACGCGCCGCTGCGCGCCAGAGGCCAGGTCCTTGACCGTCGCCGCACCGGCCGCAAGTTCGTCGTCACCGATGATCACCGCAAGGCGCGCGCCGGCGGCATCCGCCCTTTGCAGGCGCTTCTTCATGCTGCCACGCCAGGTCTGCTCCGCGGCAATACCCGCACGGCGAAGCATCGCGAGCATTTCGAGCGCGGCCGTCTCGGCCGCCTCGCCCATGGGAACAACAGCAATGTCGATCGTCGGCACCTCCCCCTCCGGCAGCAGCATCGCCAGCCGCTCGATGCCCGCCGCCCAGCCGACCCCCGGCGTCGGCGGCCCGCCCATCGCTTCGATGAGGCCGTCGTAGCGGCCGCCGGCGAGCACGGTGCCCTGCGCGCCCAGATGTTCGGTCACGAACTCGAACGTCGTGTGGCGGTAGTAGTCGAGGCCGCGCACCAGCGCTTCGTTGCGGACGTAGCCGACGCCCGCCGCCTCCAACCCCCGTCGCACCGCGTCGAAATAGGCGCCGGCTTCGGCCGACATGAACGCATCAATTCTTGGCGCATCGGCGACGAGTGCCTTGTCGCAGTCGGCCTTCGAATCGAGAATGCGCAACGGGTTCCTCTCCAGCCGCTCGCGGCTCTCGCCCGACAGCGCGTCCTGATGCTTGCGGAAATGCGCGACGAGCGCCGCCTGCCACCGCTGGCGCGTTTCCGGGTCGCCGAGCGTGTTCAAGTTGAGCACGGTCTTGCCGGCAAGGCCAAGTTCATCGAGCAGGTGCTGCGCAAACGCGATCAGCTCGACATCGGCGGCCGGCTCGCCGGCGCCCAATACCTCGGCGTCAAGCTGGTGGAACTGGCGGAAGCGCCCTTTCTGCGGCCGCTCGTAACGGAATGCCGGACCCCAGGCGGCGAGCTTCATCGGCGCGTGCTGCTGCCAGCCGTTCGAGACAAAGGCACGGCAAATCCCCGCCGTGAACTCGGGCCGCAAGGTCAGCGAGTCGCCGCTGCGATCCGCAAACGTGTACATCTCTTTCGAAACCACGTCGGATGTCTCGCCCAACGACCGCGCGAACACCTGTGTGAACTCGAACACCGGTACCTGCACCGGGCGGAAGCCATAGAGCTTGCGCACGCGCGTGAACGTCTCGACGACCCGGTCGAAGCGCTCGGCCGCGTCGCCGATCAAATCCTGCGTGCCGCGAACGGCCTGAACCTTCATGGTCATATGGCGCGCGCTTTAAGCCAAGCCCAAACAAAGCGCCAGTCTGTGGCACCGGTCGCCCGTGCCGCCGACAGGCTTGCGCTGTGCTCGCCTCCATCTGGCATCTGGCGGCTCCAGGGCGATGAAGGTGACGCGACATCGCCATGTTCACGACAGATTCAACCTTCGCGTGGAGCTGAGCGAAGGCGAGCTTTGAGCTGCGGTCGATCGCGACGTAGCGACTGCGCTTGCCATCGCTGGTGCGAACATCGGCGATGCCGATGTGGAAGCAGCCGATCGGATAGGCCTTGAACCGCGGCCTCCCGGTCTTGTCGCCTTGCATCGTGGGCATGCGGCTGATGTCGTGCCGCCGGCGAGCACCCCTTACGCGCTGCTCACTCCGCTGTATCGCTCAACGGACGGCGTCAGTCGTGCGGGCGCTGCCCTGTAGAACCTGTCCGATAACTGCTCCCGCCAGCGGTGACGATCAACCGTATCACCACTCCCCGGAAGCAAGCACCTAGCCGCGCCAGCTGCCGTCGAGCAGCTTGATGATCGCCGAGAAGTCCTTGCTGTCGCCGCCAAGCCCGGCGAACGTCTGATACAGGGCTTCGGCCTGCGCCCCCATCGGCGTTGCCGCGTTGGCGCCAGCCGCCGCCTCCATCGCGAGCTTGAGGTCCTTCAGCATCAGCGCCGATGCAAAGCCGCCCTCATAACCCCGGTTCGACGGTGCCGACGGCACCGGGCCCGGAACCGGGCAATAGCTCGTCATCGACCAGCACTGGCCGCTCGCCTTCGACGAAATGTCGAAGAAAACCTGCGGGTCGAGTCCGAGTTTCTGCGCCAGCGCGAACGCCTCGCAGGTGCCGATCATCGACACCGCGAGCAGCATGTTGTTGCAGATCTTCGCCGCCTGTCCGGCGCCGCTGTCGCCGGCGTGGATCACCGCCTTGCCCATGTGTCGCAGGATCGTCTCGGCGCGCGCGAACGCCGCGGCTTCGCCACCGACCATGAAGGTGAGCGTGCCGCCGGCCGCCGCCGCGACGCCGCCCGACACCGGCGCGTCGACCATGGCGAGGCCCTTCGCCGCCGCTGCCGCGCCGACGCGCCGCGCCGTCGCGACGTCGATCGTCGAGCAGTCGATGAGGATCGCGTCGGGGCTAGCCGCGTCGAACACCTCGCCGCCGTAGACGGCCTCGACATGTCGGCCTGCCGGCAACATCGTCAGCACCGCGCCGGCGCCGTCGACCGCGTCCGCCGCCGATGCCGCAGCGACGCAGCCGTTGCTCCGCGCGCGCGCCAGTGCATCGGCGCTGAGATCGAAGGCGCGGACGGCATGCCCGGCCCTGACGAGGTTCGCCGCCATGCCTGAACCCATGTTGCCAAGCCCGATGAACGCGACCGTCGTCATCCAATGTCCCCATGCTGTGCTTTGCTAGGCCGTCTTGGCGCGCGCGAGGCGAAAAGGAAAGAGTCGCTTTGACTCGACCGCTGTTCCAGTTATGTTCCCAACATCCCAACCAAGGATCGATCCCCATGACCGGCAAGCTCGTCTTTTACACCAACCCGATGTCGCGCGGGCAGATCGCGCGCTGGATGCTCGAAGAGGTCGGCGCCGCCTACGACCAGGTGCTGCTCGACTATGGCACGACGATGAAGGCGACCGACTATCTCAAGGTCAACCCGATGGGAAAGGTGCCGGCGATCGTCCACGACGGCAGCGTGGTGACCGAGTGCGCGGCGATCTGCGCCTATCTGGCCGAGGCATTTCCCGCCGCGGGGCTCGCGCCCAAGGCGGACGAGCGCGCCGACTATTACCGCTGGCTGTTCTTCGCCGCCGGCCCGCTCGAACAGGCGATCATCAACCGTACGCTCGGTTTCGAGGTGCCCGCCGACAAGGAGATGATGGCGGGCTACGGCAGCTATGACCGCACCGTCGACGTGCTTGCCGCGCACGTCGGCGGCCGCGACTACGTCTGCGGCGACCGCTTCACCGCGGCCGACGTCTACGTCGGTGCGCACGTCGGCTGGGGCATCGGTTTCGGTACCCTGCCCAAGCGGCCCGAGTTCGAGGCCTACGCGGGCCGGGTCACCGCGCGCGACGCTTACAAGCGCGCCAAGGCGATCGACGATGCGCTCATCGCGGCGGCGCAGAAGCAGGGCACCGCCTGAAACGCGAAGGCCCGGCGAGTCGCCTCGCCGGGCCGGTCGCTTGGCTGGACGCGTTGCCTACTCGCGGCTGCCGAACAGCTGCAGCAGGAAGGTGAACATGTTGACGAAGTCGAGGTAGAGCGCAAGCGCGCCCATCACCACCGACTTGCCGACGAAGTCGCTGCCCGCGACCTGGAAGTACATGTTCTTGATCTTCTGCGTGTCGTAGGCGGTAAGGCCGGCGAACACCAGCACGCCAATGACCGAGATGACGAACTGCATCACGCTCGAGGCAAGGAAGATGTTGACGATGCTGGCGATGAGCAGGCCGATCACGCCCATGATCAGGAACGTGCCGAAACCGGACAGATCCTTCTTGGTCGTGTAGCCGAACAGGCTGAGGCCGGCGAAGGCGCCCGCCGTGATGAAGAACATGCGCGCGATCGATTCGCCGGTGAAGACGAGGAAGATCGACGCCATCGACACGCCCATCACCGCCGCGAACGCCCAGAACAGGCCCTGCGCGGCCGCCGTCGACAGGCGGTTGATGCCGAAGCTCAGCACCATCACGAAGGCCAGCGGCGCGAGCATGATCACCCAGCGCAGCGGCCCGCCGCTGATCAGCAGCTGCTGGCCGAAGGCGCTGTTCGCGAACAGGAGCGCGACGATGCCGGTCAGCAGCACGCCCGACGCCATGTAGTTGTAAACCGAAAGCATGTACTTGCGCAGGCCGGCGTCAAAGACGGCGGCTTCCGCGCGCGTCGTCGCCGGGCGACCGTAAGCCAGGCGAGGATCCGTCTGGTTCACCATGATCTGTCTCTCTCCCATCGACCGGAAGGTCCGGCCACGTATGCAATATTGTGCACGTCGCCGCCGGCTTCAAGCGAAACCGGACAGGTTTACTATCGTTTTCCGGTCACAGGCTGCGCAGCGCGCGCGCCGGGCGGACGCCGAGCGCGCTCCACGAGCCGATGAGGCTGAGGCTGATCACCGCGAGCGCACCGGCCACGACCGTCGCCACCACCGGACCCCAGCGCGGCAGCCAGTCGAGCTCGAACACCTGCGTGACGACGTACCAGCCGCCCGCGGCGCCGAGGCCGAGCGCGATGCCCGAGACGACCAGCGCCAGCAGCGTATATTCGGCGAGCAGGCTGACCAGCACCTGCTGCCGCGTCGATCCAAGCAGCTTCAGGATGACCGCGTCATAGATGCGCGCGCGCCGCGCTGCCGCGACCGCACCGATGAGGACGGCGATGCCGGCGGCGATGGCGACCGACGCCGCGGCGCGCACCGCCGTCGACAGCTGGCCGAGCAGCGTCCCGGCGCTGGCGATGACCTCGCCGACGCGGATTACCGACGCCGACGAGAACGCCTGCACGATGGCGCGCGACACCGCGCGTTCTTGCGACGGTAGCACGCCGATGGTCGCCATGTGGCTGTGCGGCGCGCCCTCGATCGGCCCCGGCGAATACACGAGCGCGAAGTTGAAGCCGAGCGAGTCCCAGTTGATCTCGCGCAGGTTGGCGATCGTCGCCTTGAGGTCGACGCCGAGCACCGACACGGTGATCGTGTCGCCCACCTTGAGCCCGAGGATTTCGGCCATCTCGGCGTCCATCGACACGAGCTGCTCGCCGGTATGATCGGCCGGCCACCAGTCGCCGGCGACAATGCGGTTACCTTCGGGCAGTTCGCGCGCCCAGGTCAGCCCGCGATCGCCGCGCAGCATCCAGGCGCCTTCGGGTACCTGCATCTCCGAAACCAGCGTATCGTTGAGCGCGACCACCGGCCCGCGCAGCGACGGCACCGTGCGCAGCCGCGCGTCGGGCGCGACGCCAGTGACGACCGCGCGGAAACGCGCCTCATCGCCTGCCGGGATGTCGACGACGAACAGGTTCGGTGCCTCCCTTGGCAGCGCTTCGTCGATCTGCCGCGACAGGTTGGTCTCGATGACGGCGAGCGTCGCGAACAGCGTCAGGCCAAGGCCGAGCGCAATCACCAGCTGCCGCGTCATCGATCCCGGCCGGTGCAGGTTCGACAGCGCCAGACGCAGCAGCGGCTGGCGCGGTCGCGGCAGCCGTGCCGCACCCCAGCGGATCGCCTGCGCGAGCAGCGCCAGCAGCAGCATGAGGCCGAGCGCGGCGGCGATGAACAGCGCCGCGAACACACGCTCGCGCGCCTGCAGCACGGCGAGCCCGGCGATCAGCATACCGGCGCCGGCGATCGCCGCGACCACCCACCGCGGCGGCCGCTGCAGCCGTTCGACACCGGCACGGAACAGCCGCGCCGCCGGAACGTCGCGCGCGCGCGCCAGCGGCCACAGCGCGAACACCACCGCCGCGAGCAGGCCGTAGGCGACGGCGGTCAGCAGCGGCACCGGATAAAGCCCGATCTCGGGCGGCACCGGCAGCGCGTCGCCGGCGATGGCAACGACGGCCGATGGCACCAGCGCGCCGGTGACGATGCCGGCGGCAACGGCAGCGAGCGCGACGACGCCGACCTCGGTCAGGTACAGCGCGAAGATCGTCCGCGATTCGGCGCCGACGCTTTTCAGCGCGGCGATCGCGCCGGTCTTGCTGTCGAGGTACGAGCCGACGCCGTTGCCGACGCCGACACCGGCAACGAGCAGCGCGGTCAGCCCGACGAGCGTCAGGAACTGTCCCAGCCGTTCGATGAAGCGCCGCGTTCCCGGCGCGCCGTTCGAACGGTCCTGGATGCGCCATGCGGCGTCGGGAAAGGCTTGCTCGAGCGTCTCGGTGACGGCAGCGGGCGACACGCCGGCGGGCAGTTTCAGCCGATAGTGCGTGCGATAGAGGCTGCCCGGCTGTCGAAGGCGGGTTGCGTCGAGGCTGGCGAGCGACATCAGCAGCGTCGGTCCCAGCGTGAAGCCCTCGCCGACCTTGTCGGGCTCCTCGGCGAGCGTCCCGGCGATGGTGAGGCGCGCCTCGCCGATCGTCACCGTGTCGCCGACGGCGACGTCAAGCCGTTCGAGCGCGGCCGCGTCGACGACGACGCCGTTACCGGCAAGCGCTTGGGCCAGCGGTCGGCCGCCGTCGAGCCGGACGCGACCATAATGGGGATAGCTCGAATCGACGGCCTTCAGCTCGCCAAGCACGCTTTCGCCGCCGTCGAGCCGGGTCGCCATCGCGCGCATGCGCACGACTTCGCCAACCTCGCCCGCGGCGCGGAACGCGTCGATCTCGGCGCGCGTGGCGGCGCGCTGCGTCATCGTCACCTCGACGTCGGCGCCCAGGATTGACTGGCCCTTCTCCGACAGCGCGGTGGTGATCGCCGCCGACAGGCTGCCAACGCCGGCGAGCGCGGCAACGCCGAGGAACAGGCAGACGGCAAGCAGGCGGAGGCCGGCGAGCCCGCCGCGCAGGTCGCGCAGCGCGAGGCGAAGCGGCAGCCTCATGCCGCGGCCGCGGCCGCGATCCGGTCGCGCACGATCCTGCCGTCGCGCATCTCGACGACGCGGGCGCAGCGGCCGCCGAGTTCGACGTCGTGCGTGATGAGGACGAGCGTCGTCCCCTGCGCACGCTGGCGCTCGAACAGCAATTCGACGATCTCGTGCCCGGTCACTGCGTCGAGATTGCCCGTCGGCTCGTCGGCGAACAGGATCTGCGGTCGTGGCGCCGTCGCGCGGGCGATGGCGACGCGCTGCTGCTCGCCGCCCGAAAGCTGCGAGGGGTAATGTGTCAGACGATGGCCGAGCCCGACTGCGCGCAGTTCGGCCTCGGCGCGGTCGACGGCGTCGGCGATGCCGTGCAGTTCCATCGGCACCGCGACGTTTTCAAGCGCGGTCATTGTCGGCAGCAGGTGGAACGCCTGCAACACGATGCCGATACGGCCGCGCCGCGCGCGCGCGAGGCCATCCTCGTCGAGCGCTCCGAAGTCCTGGCCGGCCACCACGATGCGGCCCCCGCTCGCGCGTTCCAGACCCGAGAGCACCGCCATCAGCGACGACTTGCCCGACCCCGACGGCCCCAGGATGGCGACGCTTTCGCCGCCGCGCACCGCCAGGCTGACACCGCGCAGGATGTCGACGCGGCCGGCGCCACTGCCGAGCGAGAGGGTGACATCGCGCGCGTCAATGACAATATGGCCCGGGTTGATCGTTCCAGCGTTCAAGGAAACCGCCTTGTCGAAGCTCCGCAAGCGCCCCTCATATGGCCCGGCGCGGCCGATTGTCCATTGCGTGGCGGCCGCGCTGACGTTGTTCGTCGCCGCGAATCCGGCGTTTGCCGAAGTGCGGCTGATTGTCGCCTACGGCGATTCGCTGATGGCGGGCTACAACCTGAAGCCAGGCGAAGGCTTTGCGCCGCAACTGGAGCGGGCCCTGCGGGCGCGCGGGCATGACGTCCGCGTCGTCAGCGCCGCGGTGTCGGGTGACACCACCGCGGCCGGGCGGCAACGGCTGGCGTGGGTGATGGGCGGGCTGAAGACGACGCCCGACCTCGTCATCCTCGGCCTTGGCGCCAACGACATGCTGCGCGGCCTGCCGCCCGTCGAGGCGCAGAAGAACCTCGACGCGATGATCGCCGAATTGCGCAGGCGCGGGGCGAAGGTGCTCATCGCCGGCATGCTCGCCGCGCCCAATCTCGGTCCCGGCTATGCCAAGGCCTTCAACAGCATGTATCCGGCCCTCGCGAAGAAGCACGCAGCGCCGCTGTACCCGTTCTTCATGCGCGGCGTCGTCGCCAACCCGGCGCTGCTGCTCGGCGACGGCATGCACCCGAATCCGAAAGGGGTCGCGACGATCGTCCGCAACATCACGCCGTCGGTCGAGGCGGCGCTGCGCTGAGCCATGCACCGGCTGTTCGTCGCCATCGACCCGCCGTTCGCGGCCAAGCACCGGCTTGTCGGCATGATGGGTGGCATCATCGGCGCGCGCTGGCAGTCGCAGGCGCAACTGCATCTGACGCTGCGCTTCATCGGCGAGGTCGACGCGCGCCGCGCCAACGCCATTGCCGAGGTGCTGGCGACGATCCGCCACCCAGCCTTCGTGGCGGCGCCGCGCGGCATCGGCACATTCGACCGCAAGGGCCGCATCGACACGCTGTGGATCGGTGTCGAACCGGCCGAGCCGCTGCGGGCGCTGCACAACAAGGTCGACCGTGCGCTGACGCGCGTCGGCATCGCGCCCGACACGCGCGCCTACCTGCCGCACATCACGCTGGCGCGCTTCTCGCGCGGCGCCGGACCGCTCGACGGCTTCATGCACGCAAGCGGCGGCGCTGAACTCGAAGCGTTCACCGTCGACAGCTTCTGTCTCTACGAAAGCCGGCTGACCGAGGCCGGCGCCGACTATTCGATCGTCGGCCGCTTCGCTTTCGCCAGCTGAGCGAGCAGACCGCGCGCGCCCGCCTCGACCAGCCGGAACGTTTCGGCGAAGCCCGCGTCACCGCCGTAATAGGGATCGGGCACGTCACCGACCCCGACCGCCGCATGGTCGAGCAGGCGCGACAGCACCGCGGTGCCGTCGAGCGGCCGCATCGCAGCGAGATCGGCGTGATTGTGCCGGTCCATCGCGACGATGTGGTCGAAATCGCGAAAGTCGTCGACGATGACCCGCCGCGCACGCAACCGCGAGATATCGATGCCGTGGCGCAGCGCTTCGGCCTGCGCGCGCGGGTCGGGCGGGTGGCCGATGTGCCAGTCGCCGGTACCGGCGCTGTCGACGCGAACGGCGATGCCGGCGTCGGCGGCGAGCCGGGAGAACACGCCCTCGGCAAGCGGCGAGCGGCAGATGTTGCCCAGGCAGACGAACAGGACGGACACTGTCATCGTGTTTTCGCTTTCTATCGGGGCGACGTGTGTTAGCCATGGTCGGCCGCGCCGGGCAAGCGTGCCGATACCCAGGGAGTGTTCATGAACGACGCAGCGATCCTCGAAGCGCGCAAGGCTGACGTCGGCGGTCCCTACGCCTGGTATGTGCTCGGCGTGCTCGTGCTCGTCTACGTGCTCAATTTCGTCGATCGGCAGATCATCTCGATCCTTGCCGAGGACATCAAGGCCGACCTCGGCATCTCCGACGCCGACATGGGCTTCCTCTACGGTACCGCGTTCGGCGTCTTCTACGCGCTGTTCGGGATTCCGCTCGGGCGGCTCGCCGACATGTGGTTCCGCGGCCGGCTGATGACGATCGGCCTTTCGGTGTGGTCGGCGATGACCGCGCTGTCGGGTTTTGCGCAGAACTTTGGCCAGCTCGCCGCCGCCCGCATCGGTGTCGGCGTCGGCGAGGCGACGGCTAGTCCGTGCGCCTTCTCGATGCTGTCGGACTATTTCCCGAAGGAGAAGCGCGCCACCGCGCTCGCCATTTATTCGAGCGGGCTCTACATCGGCGGCGGCCTGTCGCTGTTCATCGGCGGCCTCGTCGTGCAGCAGTGGAACGCCGCCTACCCGGGCGGCGGTCCGCTCGGCCTCGTCGGCTGGCAGGCGGCGTTCATGGCGGTCGGGCTGCCCGGCCTCGCGCTCGCCTGCTGGGTCGCGACCTTGCGCGAACCGCTGCGCGGCATGGCCGACGGCATCCTGACGCCGCCCGAACCGGCGCCGTGGCGCAACTTCTTCGCCGAGCTGTCGAGCGTCATTCCGCCGTTCACGCTCGTCCAGGCGGCGGCGCGCGGCGGCGGCGAGCTCGCCGCCAACCTTGCCGCCGCCGCGGTCGCCACCGCGCTGGCCACAGCGATGATCGCGCTGACCGGCGACGTGCCGCAATGGTCGGCGATCGCGCTTGGCTGCTACGCGGTGTTTTCGTGGGTGCGCTCGCTGCGAGCGCGCGATCCGGCGACCTACGCGCTGATCTGGGGAACACCGACGTTCCTGCTGGCGGTGGTCGGGTTCGGCTCGATCAGCTTCGCCGGCTATGCGATCGGCTTCTGGGCGGCACCCTATGCAATCCGCACGTTCGGCGCCGATCCGGCGATCGTCGGCCTGATTGTCGGCGGCACCGGTGCCGCAGGGGGGTTTCTTGGCGTCATCGTCGGCGGCCGCGTTTCCGACCGGGTACGCCAGAGGAATCCGGCCGGCCGCATCCTGGTGGCAAGTCTTGCAACGCTGATCCCGGCGCCGTTTGTCGTGTTGATGTTCACCACCGACAGTCTGCTTGCCTTCTACCTTTATCATGTGCCCGCCGCGGTTTTCGGCAGCTGCTATGTCGGAATCGCAGCCGCGACGAGCCAGGATCTCGTGCTGCCGCGCATGCGCGGTGCCGCCACGGCGACCTATTTCCTTGGCACGACGATCATCGGCCTGGGCCTTGGCCCCTATTTCGCCGGCAAGATGTCGCTGCTCAGCGGTGACCTTGGGCTTGGCGTCATCAGCGTGCTGGTCGCCGCGCCGGTGACGCTGGCCTGCCTCTGGCTCGTCTACAGGACGCTGCCGGCGGCCGAGGCCAGCCGCGTCGCGCGCGCCCGCGCCGTCGGCGAGATTGTCGCCTGACCATTTTTGGGAGAATTGCGTGGACGCCGCATCGGCGGCACAGTTCGCCCCGCAAGCGGGCCAAGGGGAGATTGCGATGACGACCTACGACTACATCATCGTCGGCGCCGGATCGGCCGGCTGCGTGCTCGCCAACCGGCTGTCGGCGGACCGTGGCAATCGCGTGCTGCTTGTCGAGGCGGGATCGCGCGACACGTCGATGATGATCCACATGCCCGCCGGCCTTGCGCAGACCGTCCCGCCCGACAAGGAGTCGGTGCTCAACTGGCACTTCTGGACCGAGCCGCAGGCGCACCTCGACGGCCGCCGCCTCTATTGGCCGCGCGGCAGGACGCTGGGCGGTTCGTCGTCGATCAACGGCATGGTCTATATCCGCGGCCATTCAAGCGACTACGACCGCTGGGCGCAGATGGGCTGCACCGGCTGGGGCTGGGACGACGTGCTGCCCTATTTCCGCAAGTCCGAAGCGTCCGAGCGCGGCGCCGGCGAGTGGCATGGCGGTGATGGACCGCTGCACACGTCGACACGGTCGATGCCGTCGCCGCTGATCGACGCGTTCCTGTCGGCGTGTGCCGAGGCGGGCTACGCCCTGACCGACGATTTCAACGGACCCGTCTTCGAGGGCGCCGGTCGCTATGATTCCACGATCAAGGACGGCAAGCGCTGGTCGGCGGCACGCGGCTACCTCACCCCCGTGCTCGACCGCCCCAACCTTGAGGTGCTGACCGACGTGCTTGTCGAACGGGTGACGTTCGAAGGCCGGCGCGCCACCGGCATCGCCTATCGCCAGCGCGGCGGCAGCAGGGCTGTGGCCGCGCGCGAGACGATCGTATGCGGCGGGGCGGTCAACTCGCCGCAACTGCTCATGCTGTCGGGCATCGGCCCTGCCGATCACCTGCGCGCCCACGGCATCGCCGTCATCCATGACTCCCCCGACGTCGGCGGCAACATGCAGGATCATCTGGACGTCATCGTGCAGTGGACCTGCACGCAGCCGATCACGCTCAACCGGAACGCGCACCTGCACAACAAGCTGCTGGCACTCGGCCGCTGGATGGTCGGCCGCGCGGGATCGGGTTCGTACATGCCGACGCCGGCCGGCGCCTTCCTGTCGACGCGCGATGGCCTCGCCGCGCCCGATATCCAGTTGCACTTCATGCCCGTTATCGGTCAGCCGCATGGGCGTGGCAGCCTGGGTGCCGAGCATGGCTATTCGCTGCACATGTGCCAGCTGCGCCCCGAAAGCCGCGGCAGCATCCGGCTCAAGTCGGCTGATCCCGCCGCGCACCCGGCGATCGACCCCAACTACCTGTCGGCACCCGGCGACCTTGAAACGATGCTTGCCGGCATCGCCATCACCCGCCGCATCGGACGGATGCCGGCGCTCGCCCCGTATCGCGGCAGGGAGGTGTGGCCGGGCGAGGCGGTGCAGTCGCGCGACGAGGTGATCGCGGCGCTGAAAGCGTGGGCGGAAACCATCTACCATCCCGTCGGCACCTGCCGCATGGGGCCCGACGAGCGCGCCGTGGTCGATCCCGATCTCCGGGTCAGGGGTGTCGCCGGGCTGCGTGTCGTCGATGCCTCGATCATGCCGACACTGATCTCGGGCAACACCAATGCGCCGACGATCATGATCGCCGAGAAGGCATCGGACGCCATTCTGGCCGACGCGAAGCAGGCGCTCGCTGCGTGACCGTCGAGCCGTTCACGATCCCGGTCGAGGCGGAGGAGGCCGAGTGGATCCGCCGCCGCGTCGAGGCATTCCGCTTCTTCGAGGAACCGCATGATGCCGGCTGGCGCTATGGTGCCAGCGCCGCTTACATGCAGGCGCTGCGCCAGTACTGGCTGACCGCGTTCGACTGGCCCGCTGCCGTCGCGCGCCTGAACCGCCACCCGCACGTCCGCGTCGAGGTGCTGTCCGGCTTCCGCCTGCACGCCATCCACAAGCGGTCGAGCCGCCCCGGCGCGCGTCCGCTGCTCATCGCGCACGGCTGGCCGGGATCGATCCTCGAGTTCGATGCCATCATCGAGCGGCTCGCCGAGCCGGAGGATGACAGCCCCGCTTTCCACGTCGTGGCGCCGTCGCTGCCGGGCTACGCCTGGTCCGACAAGCCGAAATCGCCGGTCGGCCCGCGCGCAGTCGCGAAGCTTTACGACAACCTCATGCACCGGCTCGGCTACGACCGCTTCATCTATCAGGGCGGTGACTGGGGCAGCGTCATCGGCGGCTGGATCGGCCTCGATTCGGCGCGGGTCGAGGCGATCCATCTCAACGGCTACGGCCTGCGCGCCGCCGACATGCGCCCGACGACGCCCGAAGAGGAATTGTGGCTCAAATGGGCGATGCAGATCCGCGCCACCGAAACCGCCTATCTGCAGCTCCAGGGCACCAAGCCGCAGAGTCTCGCCTATGCGATGATGGATTCGCCGATGGGCGTCGCCGCCTGGCTGGCCGAAAAGTTCTGCGGCTGGAGCGATGTCGGCGAACACAACCCCGAACCGCCGTTCAGCATGGACCAGATGCTGACCAACATCATGGTCTACCTGACGACGCGCAGCTTCAACACCGCCACGTGGATCTACCGCGGCATGTTCGACGAGGGCGGCTTTACCATGCCGGCGGACCGCCGCGTCGAGGTGCCGACCGGCGTCGCCGCCTTCCCCAAGGATCTCCTCGCCTTCCCGCCACGCGCGATGGTGACACGCGGCTACAACGTCGTCCACTGGACCGACATGCCCAGAGGCGGCCACTTCGCCAGCATGGAGGAACCGGAGATGTTCCTGGCGGACGTGCGCAGGTTTGCTACGATACTTGAGTAAGAGCCGCGAACTGCGACGCGAGCGTCACCGGGCCTTTTTTAGTCGCCCTCAGGAGTCGAGACGGCCTTGCTGCTCCAACTTCCGTGGCCCTGCCACGGGGCGGCGGTACGCTGGTGCAGGGAACTCGGCATCGTTACCACGGTGAAGCCGTGCTCCGTGGGCTTCACGTAGATATCCCGATCATCGAGGAGCCGCTGCATACTCAAGCAAGGCCTTGATCACCTGCTGATCGTTCGGAGCGTGCGGCACTCCAGCTCGTTCGCTCGACTCGAGCGGCGTCAGCGCGGAGGAAATCTTAAAAAAGCCGAAATCAAGACTGTCCCGCTCGAAGCGGCCCACCAGCTTCATCGTGCCCAGCTCCAGAGGCAGGCGCAGCCATCAGACAATCACGAGCGTAGCCATAGGCCACACCGCCGCCGCGATCATCGACGAGAAGGCGGGCGTCGGAGCCGGCAAAGCGCGGGCCCAGTCGGCCACAATCGCGATTGCAGCGCTGACGACCGGCGCGTCAGCCGCCTCAAGGGAGAGGCCAAAGACGATGGCGAGTGCAACATATCTGAGCCGCTCACCCTTCATGCTATGATCCCCCTTTCACCTGCCTAACGACAGCTTACTGAAAAAGCAGGAGGAGTGAAGCTGGCGGCGACGGTCCGCTCAGATCACCGACGGCGACAGGTTGAGGCCGCCCGAGCGGCGGATGCGTTCGGATATGGAGACACCGATCTTGTCGCCGAGCAGCACAATCTCGCCGCGCGCGATCAACTCATTATTGGCATAGATCCAGACGGGATCGTCGTGTCGCGCGTCGAGGTCGATGACGGCGCCGCGACCCATCTTCAAGAGCTGGCGGATCGGCATCTGCGTCGCGCCGATGACGACCGAGATGTCGACCTTGATTCTTTCGATGACGCTCATGCCAGCCCGTCTGCTAAACACCTGCGGCGATCCTGCGCCGAACATGGTTAGTGCGAGGTAAAGACGTGCCCGAATGGCGGGTGGAACCGGGACTCACCGACTACGCCGACGCCGTCGCGGCGATGGAGGCGCGCGCCGCCGCCATCCGTTCGGGAACCGCGGACGAACGCATCTGGCTGGTCGAACATCCGCCGGTCTATACCGGCGGCACCAGCGCCACGGCTGCCGAACTGCTGGCACCGGGCCGCTTT
>CAYVVV010000027.1:0-16825 GCA_964455325.1 uncultured Sphingosinicella sp.
AGCGTCAGCACGTCGGACAGCCGGCGCGTGACGCTGATCGCGACGTCGCCGCGCTTTTCCTTCACCGTCGCGGTCGCGCCTGGAATCGGAACGGGAACGAAACTGCCCGACAGGTCGAGGCGCGCCAGATCGGCCTCGACGTCGAGCGTGTTGAACGCACCTTCAGCGGCGACCTGCCAGTCGGACCGCCCGCCGCTCCAGCCGTATTCGGCGCGCGCGATCGTCTCGGTCTCGTCGGCGTTCTGGCGGAAGCGGTCTCCGGTCGCCGGACGGCCGTCGTCGAACGTGAAGATCACCGTGTTCAGGACCGGACTGTGCTCGAAGCGGTGTAGCCCGATGAGCTTGAGCCGGCCGCCGCCAAGGGCGAACTCGTAATCGCCGCCGACCTCGTAGTTGTACTCGCGTTCGGTCTGGCGGAAGTCGCGTACGCGGTCGACGCGATCCGAATCCTCGGTAAGCGTCAGGTAGAAGCGCTGGTACGACGCATTGAGATTGGCGACGTTGCCGTTCTCCGCCGCATATCTGAGCGTGCCGCGGATACGCGGCGCGTCCTCGTCGACGAAAAGCACTTCGTAGCGGCGGTCGAACAGCGCGCCGTTGCCATCGTAGGCCAGTTCGAATCCGGCATTGCCGTTGCGGCGCGAGACGTTGTCGAGCGACAGCGAATAGTCGAGCCTGCCGCCGTTGCCGCTGACAGTGATCTCGCCGTCGAGCAGGCGCGGGTCGGTTCGGCGCAGACGAAGCTGTGGCGACCAGCGGAACTGGCCGGTGAATGCGCTGACATCGGCGATGACATTGACGACGCGTCCCGACAGACCCGGCACGTCGAGCGACGCTGCATCGACGACGTCGATGCGCTGCACGCTTGCCGCGGCGATTCGCGACAGGGCGGCGACCGCGTCGTTCGACTTGCCGGTGACGCGCTTGCCGTTGATGAGCACATTGTCGCCGCCCTGGCCCAGCCCGCGCCTCTCCTCCGCTTCGGCAACGATGAAGCCGGGAATCTGGCGGACCATGTCGAGCGCCGTCGTCGGCGCAAAGCGCGCGAAGTCAGTCGCCGTGTAGGACACGGTGCCAGCGATCGCGGCTCCGGCCTGCGCAGCGTCGGCGGCCGCATGCGCCGTACCCGCGGCAAGCGCGCACGCGCAAAGGGGCGGGAGCGCAGCCGCCATTCGCCGCCAAGGCCGGTTTCTCCCCCGCATTCGCCGTCGTTCTCACATCTGCCCTGGCGCGGCCTTCCGCCGCTGCCGCTGCTGCGGCCAGTTTCGATCGATCGGCGGCAAATGCGCGTCGACCAGCGTCGACGCGAAGGGGCGGCCCGGACCGACCGGACCGCCCGTGGCAGCAGCATTGTGGCTTGTCCCGACTGAATTGTGCCGCGACATCAGGGTCGGCGGGCGGGGTCGTTCTGACGACGCCTTAGCTTGCGCTCCGCAGTCCCGGTTGCCAATCGTTGGGCAACGTTCAGCGAAAAGCATGGAGCGTGCCAGATGCACGGTGGCCGCGCGTTTCCGGGAGCGGCCGCAGCGCGGGCTTGGCCCAGCCATGCATATATGTAAAGAAAGCCGACGGAAACTGCCGGAGCGGCGGCGCCGGCGGCACAATAGCGGTAAGGGACAGCCACATGGCCATCGCAACCACAATCGCGGACCGCTGACATGCCGACAGCATCGTGGAACGGCCGCGTGCTTGCCCGGTCCGACGAAACCGTCGTCGTCGAGGGCAACCATTATTTCCCGCGCGTCAGCGTCGACACATCGCTGCTGCGCGACAGCGCCACGACGACGCAATGCCCGTGGAAGGGGACGGCGCGCTACTACACGATCGTCGTCGACGGTGCCGTCAACGCCGATGCCGCCTGGTTCTACCCCGAACCGAAGCCGGCGGCGGCGAACATCAGGGACCGCATCGCCTTCTGGCGCGGCGTCGAGGTACGCTAGCCGCCAGCCGCAAGCGCGACGGCGCGCGATAGCCAAAGCCTATCGAAGCCATGCGGAAGCGCGATTTCACCGCGCGCGGCGCATCGGGCATCAACGCTGGCGAAGCTGGCCGCAGTCGCACTGGCGGCCGTCACCGAACAGGAGACACCGATGTCGTTCGTCCGCACAACCCTTCTGCGTCATTGCCTGGCCGCTACGTTGGGCGCCACCGCAATCGCCAGCGCCGCCCCGGCATTCGCCGATGCCGCCAGCCAGCCCGCCGTCGCGACCGCGCCGGCCAAGGGCGTGATCCATGTCGTCAGCAACTATGGGTTCGACGAGACCGTCAGCCGCCTCAAGGACGACATCGCCGGCAAGGGCATCATGTTCTTCGACGCGATCGACCACCAGGCGCTCGGCAAGGGTGCCGGACTCGACGTCCGCCGCTCGACGCTGCTGCTGTTCGGCAACCCGCCGCTGGGCGTGCAGTTCCTCGAAGCGAACCCGCTTGCCGGACTCGACTGGCCGGTGCGCATGCTGGTCACCGAGGATGCCGACGGCAAGGTCCACATCGCCTGGTCCGACTTCGCCTTCATCGCCGACCGCTATGCCATCGGCAACCGCGGCGCGCAGTTCAAGATGGCGGGCGAGGTGGCCGCATCGATCGCCTCGGCGGCGCAGCGCTGACCCGTTCACCCTGAGCCTGCACCTGCGCCCGGTGGCAACGCTGGGCGCCTTTGCGTCTGCGGCGCAGTGTGGCCGCAGTTTAGGCGACCTTGCGCACGAACACGGTTCCCGCCGAATAGCCGGCGCCGAACGAGCAGATGAGGCCGACATCGCCGGCGGCGAGATCGTCCGAATGCTTGTGGAAGGCGATGATCGAACCCGCCGACGACGTGTTGGCGTAGGTGTCGAGCACGGTCGGGCTTTCGTCCTCGCTCGCCTCGTGGCCAAGCACGCGGCCGGCGATGAGCCGGTTCATGCCGGCGTTGGCCTGGTGCAGCCACATTCGGCGCAGCCCGCCGGCATCAAGGCCGAGGCGGTTGAGTTCGCCGAGGATCATGTCGGCGACCATCGGCACCACCTCCTTGAACACCTTGCGCCCCTCCTGCACGAACAGCTTGTCGCGGCCGTTGCCGTCCTCCGGTGCGGTGCGGTTGAGGAAGCCGAAATTGTTGCGGATGTTGTTCGAGAACCGGGTCTTGAGCCGCGTCCCCAGAATGTCCCAGTGTGCTGCCGGCGCCAGCGAGCGTTCCTCGACAAGAATCGCGGTGGCGACGTCGCCGAAGATGAAATGGCTGTCGCGGTCGCGCCAGTTGAGTTGGCCCGAGCAGATCTCCGGATTGACCACCAGCACCGCGCGCGCGTTGCCGGCGCGGATATAGTCGGCGGCGGTCTGAATGCCGAACGTCGCCGACGAGCAGGCGACGTTCATGTCGAAGCCGAAGCCGTCGATGCCGAGCGCGTCCTGCATCTCGACGGCGATTGCCGGATACGGCCGCTGCAGGTTCGAGCAGGCACAGAGCACGGCATCGACATCGGCGGCGTCGCGGCCGGCGCGGGCCAGCGCGTCGCGGGCGGCGGCGACACCGATTTCGGCAAGGATAGAGATCTGCTCGTTGGGCCGCGCCGGGATGCGCGGGCACATGATGTCCGGGTCGAGCACGCCGGCCTTGTCGATGACGTAGCGCGCCTTGATGCCGCTCGCCTTCTCGATGAACTCGACCGAAGAATGCTGCAGCGGTTCAACGCGCCCGGCGGCGATCGCCTCGGCGTTGGCGGCGTTGTAACCGTCGACGTAGCGATTGAAGCTGGCGACGAGTTCGGCGTTGCTGATGCTGTGTTCGGGCGTAAACAGCCCCGTCGCCGAGATGACGGGCGCGAATGACGTCGACATGCTGCGCGGAACCCTTGGTCTTGTCGTTGCCGACTTGCTAGCCTGCGCTACGCCCCGGCACAACAGGCTTGCAGGAAGGAAGGCCCGTGTCCCAGTCGCGCTCGGTGACCATCTCGACCGCCAAGGCCGGCTTCGGCTTCGGCAGCGCGCTCGCCATCACCATCTCGTGGAGCCTGCACAAGTCGATCCTGTGGGCGATCGTGCATGGCTTCTTCAGCTGGCTCTACGTCATCTATTACTGGCTGACGCGCTGAGCCGCGCGCCGGTCAGGCAGCCGCGGTCAGGCTGAGGCCGTTGCCGTCGGGGTCGTTGAAGAAGGCGACCCTGGTGCTGCCGTCGGGCGACGTTCAGATGCCGAGCGCGTCCTGCCCCATGCCATCGTAGACGTTGAAGCGGACGCCTCTTTCGGCGAGCGCGCGCACCGTCCGTTCGATGTCGGCGACGCGCCAGCCGAGCACCGGATGCGGCGACGGCACGTGATCGGTGACCTCGGTCAAGCGCAGCGGCACGCCGGCAAGATCATAGACCGCCGCGAAATCATCGCCGGGCAGCCGCGGCAATCCGAGCACGCCGCCATAGAAGGCTTCCGCCGCGCTGCGGTCGCGCGTGATGACAAAGATGACCGGCGGAGCACCATTGAGCGGCATGCGGGTCTCCCATGTCTGCGTTGCGCCGGCAGCATGCCCGAAAGCCGGGCAGTGTCCATCGCCCGAACGGGTGACGGGGCAAGAATCCGCGGCAATGCCCAGAGGCTAAGGTTCGTGGTCAATAACCGCGAACGCATTCGGGATCGGCAGCCCATTGTTCGACGGGAAGGCCGCACCAAGGAAGTTGCGCAGGTCGTCGATAATGGCGATGACACGGGTGCGGCTGTCCGCGAACGAGATCAGATCCGTCGCGCTCGGCAGCTGCTCGCACAGGTTGATGCAACCGATCGACGCCAGGAAGCCGAGCCCCGGATGGATGAGGATTTCGGAGCGGTTGCCGGTGTCGCGCAACTCGAGGCCCGGACGCGGCAACGCCGCCTGGTTGGGGTTCGACGTATAATCGTGCGTCTTATATTTGGTGCCGGCCTGTGTTGCCAGCGGGTAGCGCCCGGCCTCGACGCGACATCCATTGCGGGCGACGGCATTGTTGCCGGGGCCGCGCGATTCGGCGGTGGTGCCGGTCAATCCCTGCACCGCCGTGCCGTCGTGGTAAACTTGGTAGGTGCCAACCGTTCGCGGCTTGCCATCCGACACCCGATACTGGACATCCGTGCGCTCGACATGGAACTCCCAGCCCTGACCCGTGATCGGCACTATCGCCTCCCCCTTTCATCCGCGCCGGCTCGTCGACGCGGCTACCCCTTGACGTTCTCAAGCTGAACCGCGCCCAGCGCGATCAGATAAGGCGTCTTCGAATCGATCTCGACATTTACCGTCTTCGACTTGCTGACGTGATAGGTGACGCCGACTTTAGCGTCGTTGATGCTCTCCGCCTGTGCCTTGAACCCGGCCGAGAAATCGATTTCAGATTGGAAGTCGAGCGAGAACTTGTTGACGTAGAGAACCTGGTCGACCGCCATGTAATCGTCGTAGAATAGCTGGCGGTCGAACTCGTCGGAATTCATCTGGCACCAGTCGTACCCAGCCTTGAGAAAGCCACGCGGGATATAGTGCTTGACTGCTCCCTCGCCGAGCGTGATCTCGATGTCACGAATCTTCGAATAGTCGATGTTGATCGAGCCGGCCGAAGGCACGCCGGCGATCGGTATGCCGATTCCGAGATTGAACTTCTTCTCGATTTTGAACGATTGCTTGATGCTGGCGAGGTCCACTTGCTCCACAAGCGTAACATTTTTAAGATCAGGACAGCGACTGATTGAATCGAGCACATAGCGCCGTTTCCAGACGTGCTCGTCGCCGGGAACCTCATTCAACCCGAAACACCGCGATCATACTCGGCGACCAACGAGCCGAGCAGTGTCTCCGCACCCGAATCCTTTGGCGCCGCTTGCGGCACGATGAGGAAATGGAGTTTGCCGACCCCGCGCAAAGGGGCGCGGGAAAAATAGCACGATACAGTAGCCATTTGTTGATTCCTAGAATGGGGTAAGTAAATATCATGATAAATACTGTTCTGCAACGATTCGGTTGACAGGCGCCGCTGCGCTTCCATTACCTGCAAGGTCATTGATCGGCGGTGGCTGCCGCTGTCATGTTCGCCTGGGATCGGACAAGAAGGGGTGAACCATGGCGGGGTTTCGGGGTCTGCTGGTGATCATGTGGATGGCGCTGCTCGCGTACACGGCGGTTGTGGTCGGGCGGCACGGGCTCGACTATGTGACGCCATTCGTAACCGACATCGCGGCGTTCAGCTGGGCCGGGCAGTTCAATGCCGATTTCCTGGGCTTCCTGATCCTGGCGGGCCTGTGGACGGCGTGGCGGCACCGCTTCTCGGCGGCGGGCGTTGGGCTTGGCCTCGCCGCCGCCAACCTCGGCATGGCGTTCCTCGCGCCGTACCTGCTCATCGCCATCGCCCGCGCCGGCGGCGACATGCGCATCGTGCTGCTGGGCCCCGCGCGCGCCTGATCCGCGGCACGCTGCCGCCACCGGCTCCAGCCGTACCTGGATGGTCGCGTCTCAGCGATGACGAGGACATGCGGCGGCTGGTTGGACTCATGGCTGAACAACCAGGTGCGGCGTCGCCGGAACAGAGGACCACCGGGACGTCTCACCGGGCCGGCACGTAAAGCTCGCCGCCCTCCTCGCGGAACTTCTCGCTCATCGCGGCCATGCCGGCTTCGCGGTCGACGGGTGGCGGCGGGGCGCCCCCTCCACCCAGCTCTGCCTGGTCCACCTCCCCGTCGCGGGGAGGATTTGCGCGCGCGAAGTCGCGCACCTCCTGGCTGATCTTCATCGAGCAGAATTTAGGCCCACACATCGAGCAGAAATGCGCGGTCTTCGCACCCTCCGCCGGCAGGGTCTGGTCGTGATACTGCTCCGCCGTGTCGGGGTCGAGGCTGAGGTTGAACTGATCGCGCCAGCGGAATTCGAACCGCGCCTTGCTGAGCGCGTCGTCGCGCAGCTTCGCCGCCGGGTGACCCTTGGCCAGGTCCGCCGCGTGGGCGGCGAGCTTGTAGGTGACGACGCCGACCTTGATGTCGTCGCGGTCGGGGAGGCCGAGGTGTTCCTTCGGCGTCACGTAGCAGAGCATCGCCGTGCCGTACCAGCCGATCATCGCCGCGCCGATGCCGCTGGTGATGTGATCGTAGCCGGGCGCGATGTCGGTGGTCAGCGGCCCCAATGTGTAGAAGGGCGCCTCGCCGCAGGCCTCGAGCTGCTTGTCCATGTTCTCCTTGATCTTGTGCATCGGCACGTGGCCGGGGCCTTCGATCATCACCTGCACATCCTGTTCCCAGGCGCGCTTCGTCAGCTCGCCCAGCGTATAAAGCTCGGCGAACTGCGCTTCGTCGTTGGCGTCGGCGATACTGCCGGGACGCAGACCGTCGCCCAGCGAGTAGGCGACGTCATAGGCCTTCATGATCTCGGTGATCTCGTCGAAGCGCTCGTAGAGGAACGACTCCTTGTGATGCGCGAGGCACCATTTCGCCATGATGCTGCCGCCGCGGCTGACGATGCCGGTGACACGCTTCGCGGCAAGCGGGATGTAGGGCAGGCGGACGCCGGCGTGGATGGTGAAATAGTCGACGCCCTGCTCGGCCTGTTCGATCAGTGTGTCGCGGAAGATTTCCCAGGTCAGCTCCTCGGCGATGCCGCCGACCTTCTCGAGCGCCTGATAGATGGGGACGGTGCCGATGGGGACCGGCGAATTGCGGATGATCCATTCGCGCGTGTCATGGATGTTGCGGCCGGTCGACAGGTCCATCACCGTGTCGGCGCCCCAGCGGATCGCCCAGACCATCTTGTCGACTTCCTCCGCGACCGAGCTGGCGACAGCGCTGTTGCCGATATTGGCGTTGATCTTGACGAGGAAGTTGCGGCCGATCGCCATCGGCTCGGATTCAGGGTGGTTGACGTTCGACGGGATGATGGCGCGGCCGCGCGCCACTTCATCGCGGACGAACTCCGGGGTGACATAGTCGGGGATGGCGGCGCCGAAGCTGTCGCCGTCGCGGACGTACGCGCGCAGACGTTCGCGGCCGAGGTTCTCGCGCTCTGCCACATACTCCATTTCCGGCGTGATGATGCCGCGACGGGCATAGTGCATCTGGCTGACGTTGGCGCCGGCGCGCGCGCGCAGCACCTGGCGTTTGACATTGGGGAAGGGAGCAACGCCGCCTGACCGATCGGGGCCGAGCCGGCCGTTGTCTTCGGGGCGGACGGCGCGCTGGTCTTTCAGCTCGACATCGCCGCGCGCCAGAATCCATTGGCGGCGGCGTTCGGGCAGGCCGGCTGCGATGTCGATGACAGCGTCGGGATCGGTATAGGGGCCGGACGTGTCATAGACCCTGACCGGCGGCTCGCCACCGGCAAGGTCGATCTCGCGCATGGCAACGCGGTGCTTGCCTACATGGATCTTGCGGCTGCCGCGGATGGGGCCGGTGGTGATGCCGATTTCGGCCAGCTTTTCGGAACGCGCAGGAGCGTCGGCCATGGGTACTTCTCCGCTTTGGGGCCGGCTGGCGTATGGCTGGCGCGCGATGCGTTCCGATCCCTACGCCGGCACGACCCGGGTCAGGTTCGAAGGGTTCGGCGCGGACCGGCGCCATCTCAGCCCGTTCGCCGGGCACCCCTTGGAACAAATGCTGGCAATGAGTCTGCGGCGCGCTCGTGTCGCTGTCAACGGCAAGCGGGGGAGCTGGCATGCGGCGTTTCGCACGGTGGATCGACTCATTCGGCTGGCGGCACTGGCCGAAACCGTTCCCCCTGAAGATTGACGCCGAAGGCTTTGAGCTCGAAGTGCTGAAAGGCGCGACCGCGCTCTTGCCCGATGTCGCCTGCATGATCGCCAAAGTGTCGGTCGCCGAGCGCTATGCCGGCGGCTATAGCTTCGCCGACTTCATCGCGGCGCTCGATGGCTACGGCCTCCTCCTGTTCGACACCACCGACATGCTGCAGTTCGGCCGCGACGGCCACCTATCGACGATCGACGCGGTGCTGGTGCCGAAGGGGTCGCCGCTGCTAACGGCCTAGCCGCGCAGCGAGGCGGGCGCGGCCCTTGCCGGCTAGTTCCTGCACCTTGGCCTCGAAGCCGTCGGGCCTGCCGGCGAGCTGCCAGAGGACGAGGTGCACGAGCACATAGACGCCGGCGCCGAGCAGCACGCGCGGCAACATCTCGACCAGCACCTGGTATTCGGGCTGGCCGGGCCGGAACGGCGCCGGGACGGCAAGCAGCACCGCTGCCATTGCCGCCGCAGCGACGAGGCTGCGCCAGCTCGCGTAGAACGGCGAGAAGAACGAATCGCCGAGCAGCGTCTTGGCGAAGAACATGTTGATGAACGGCTGCATGAACAGGCGCAGCGCGACCGCGTAGAGCACGCCCATGAAGCCGACCTCGGTCGCGGCGTAGAAATAGACGGGCAGGATGACGATGGCGACGAACGCGGCGCGGTTGAACATGGCGCGCGTCGCCAGCTTCGCCATCGCCAGCCCGTCGGTCGCCGACGAGATCATGCCGAATGCCGAGATCGGCGCCAGCACCATCACCACCGTCGCCGACAGCGGCAGCCATTTCTCGCCGACCAGGATGGCGATGAGTTCGTTCGCCATCAGTGCGGTGCCGACGCCGATCGGCAGCGAAATGCCGAGGATGATCGACTGCGCCTTGCGATAGGCCTTGCGCAGGCGGTCATTGTTGCGGGCGAGTGCCGACAGGCCGGGGAACACCGCCGCGGTGAGCGGGCTTGCAAGCTCGCGCGTGGCCAGCGTCGCGGTGTCGCGGCCGACCATGTAGAAGCCGAGCAGGTCGGCGCCGAGATATCTGCCGGTGAGGAAGCGCGGCGCCATGTTGGTGACCTGCGAGATGATCGCCGACAGCGTCAGCCAGCTGCCGAAACCGAGGAAGGTCTTCCAGTGCTGCACGCTGAAGCGCACCTGGTGCGGAATGCGCCAGTAGCTGAACGCCATCTCGGTGAAGCGCCCGGCCAGCGTCCCGGCGACGATAGCCCAATAGTCGCGCGTGACGACGGCGACGGCGACCGAGGCCGCCGACCCGCAGAACGCCGCCGCGGTGCGCCGGCGGAACTCCTTCGAGAAATCGATGTTGCGCTGGTACATCATGAACGCCGGATTGCGCATGCCGTCGAAGACGAGCACGATGCTGATCACCTGCAGCACGGCTTCGAGCCGTGGTTCTTTCATGAACCCCGCGATCGGACCAGCGAACGCAAACAGCAACACCGCCATGATGACGCCGCGCAGCAGGTTCATGGTGAATCCGGTGTTGATGTAGCTGGCGTCGATGTCGCGCAGCGAGATCAGTGCGCTGTTGACGCGCATGTCCGAAATCACCTGTGTGAACGCAATGACGGTGATCGCCAGCGCCGCCACGCCATAGTCGTCGGATGCCAGCAGGCGGCCGAGCATGACAAGGTTGACGAGACTGAACAGACGCAGGATGAAGCGCGCGCCGGCAAGGTACAGCGCGCCACGGACGACGCGGTTGCCGACGTTCCTGTCGCTGCGTTCAAACTTCATGAGCGAAGGCCTTACGGCGCTGTGCCGCTACAGGAAATAGCGCATGTGCATCGTGTGCCGGGCATCGCCATCGACGTTGAACTGCACCTGTTCGAAGCGCGGCGGGCCGAAGCGAATCGCGACATTGTTCGAGAAGGCGACGCCTTCGGTCGGCAGGCCGATGAAGCTCTTGTCGAGCTTGAGGTTGTCGTTTTCGTCGTGGATCGCCGATATGCCGTAGTCGCCGGGCGGCAGCATCACCAGATCGAGTTCGACGACCGGCGCCGCTGGAACCGTCTCGTGGATGACGCTGCTGTTCTTGCGGCAATCGGGGAAGCCCTCGCTGTCGCGCCAGATGCAGATCCGGACCGAACCTTTCGATGATCGCAGCCCGTCGAGCGTCAGGTGCAGGCGTGCCGGCTCAGGCGCGCTTGCCGCCAGCAACGCCAGCGCGAGCGCCGCGATCGGCAGCCTTGCGATCATCGAAATCCCCCAGTCCGCGATCGGTTCCGCATAGCCGGTCCCAGTGCCTGAAATACAGCCCATAATTGCAGTTGTAGTCCTGATGGTGACGCTGGTGATGCGACGCGGTTATCACCAGCTTTCCGAACGCGCCGTTAATCAGGCGCCGTGGAAACACTTCCCAGCCCATGTGGTTGGTGACGCCAAACAGCGTCATGATGGCAAGAACGAGGCCGAGCGCGGCGACATGGATCGGAATGACGAAAACCAGCGCCGGAATGACGATGGCGCCGGTCAGCGATTCCCACGGATGGAACGACATCGCTGCCCAGGCGGTGGGCGGGCGGCTGTCGTGGTGGATCTTGTGCATCGCGCGAAACGCCCAGGGCACGTGCATCCAGCGGTGCGTCCAGTAGAACCAGGTGTCATGAGCAAGAAGGTAGGCAAGCACGCTGGCGGGCAGCCACAACAGGCCGTGCTCAAAAGGGTCAGTGTAGATGCGTGTCAGCCCGTGTGCATCCCAGGCCCACAGCGCAAGGCCCGCCGGCACGCCATAGATCGTCGCCGCCGACAGCGACCAGCCGATCTCGGCGCGCATCTGCCGCGCCATGCGCTCGCCGGCGTAGATGCCGGGACGCAGGCGCTGCGACAGCCATGCAAAGCCGCCCGCGACAACGAGATAGCGCACGGCGACGATCAGTGTCGTCGCGAGCGTGGTGAGCAGCGCCTCGAGCATCGGGCAGCGGTGTAGCAGGGGGCGAATCGCGGGAGAAGGGGTGTGCCATTCGCCTGCGGCAGGTTCGCATGGGCAGCGCCACGTTCCTGGCCGCGAGCTGTTGTCGCGCTGCTTCCCGCTCCGCCGATTCCCCGCTACATCGCCGTTGGTGGATTTCGACCTGATCCTTGTCGGTGGCGGGCTTGCGTCGGGGCTGGCGGCGCTGCGACTCGCCGAGCGGCGCCCGGCGCTGCGCGTGGCCATCGTTGAGGCTGCTCGCTGCATCGGCGGCGATCACATCTGGTCTTCGTTCGACGCCGACCTGACGGACGAGCAGCGGGCGTGGACGCATGCGCTCTACGTCAGGCGCTGGAGCGGCTATGAGGTGCGTTTTCCGGGTTATCGCCGACATCTCGCACTCGGCTACGCGAGCGCCCGGTCGGACCGGCTCGACGCCGCGGTGCGCGCCGCCGTGCCCGCGGAGCGGTTGCTGACCGGCGCATCGGCGACCTCGGTCTCGGCGGGGCGGGTGACGTTGGCCGACCAGCGCGTGCTGACCGCGCGCGTCGTCGTCGACGGGCGCGGTCAAATGGCGTCGGACGCGCTCGACCTTGCCTGGCAGAAGTTCATCGGCCACGAGATCCGCACCGAGCGCCCGCATGGTCTCGACGCGCCGATCGTCATGGACGCGAGCGTCGGCCAGATCGACGGCTACCGCTTCGTGTACGTGCTGCCATGGGACGCGCACCGGCTGCTCGTCGAGGATACGTATTTTTCCGATGACGCCACGCTCGACGAGGCGGGGGTCGGCGCGCGCATCGCCGCATATGCCGACGCCGCCGGCTGGGGCGCCTACACGGTCGAGCGCGTCGAGCGCGGCGTGCTGCCGCTTGCGCTCGGCGGCGACATCGCGGCGCTGCTCGATGCGTCGCCCGCCGGTGTGCCGCCGATCGGGCTTCGCGCCGGGCTGTTCCACCCGGTCACCGGCTACAGTTTCCCCGACGCGGTCAGGACCGCCGACCTGCTCGCGGCGCTGCCGCGCTTTGATCCCGACCTTGTCGACAGCGCGCTTCGCGCCAGCGCCGAGAAGACGTGGCTGGCGCGACGCTACTACCGCATGCTCAACCGCCTGATGTTTCGGGCGTCGGCACCCAGCGAGCGCTATCGTGTGCTGCAACATTTTTACGCATTGCCAGAGCCGCTGGTGGCGCGCTTCTACGCCGCACAGTCGACCCGGCGCGACAAGCTCCGCATCCTCGCGGGCAGGCCGCCGGTGCCGGTGTCGCGCGCGCTCGGCGTGCTCGCAGGGTTGAGATAGGACAGCGCATGGCAAAAGTTGCGGTGATCGGCAGCGGGTTCGGTGGACTGGCGCTTGCGGTGCGGCTGCAGTCGGCGGGGCACCGGGTGACGCTGTACGAGGCGCGCGAGCAGCCGGGCGGGCGGGCCTATGTGTACGAGGCTGAAGGGTACACGTTCGACGCCGGGCCGACGGTGGTCACCGATCCGTCGTGCCTTGAGGAGCTGTTTGCGCTGTCGGGCCGCCGCCTCGCCGACTATGTCGAGCTGCTGCCGGTGCAGCCGTTCTACCGGCTGCACTGGGAGGACGGCACCAGCTTCGACTACACCAACGACGACGCGCGGCTGTTCGCGCAGATCGGCGATCTGTCGCCGTCCGACGTCGACGGCTACCGCCGCTTCCTCGACTATTCGGAGGGCGTTTTCCGCGAGGGCTACGTCAAGCTCGGCCACGAGGCGTTCCTCGACTTCAAGTCGATGATCGCGGCGGCACCGCAGCTGCTGCGCTACGAGGCGTTCCGGTCAGTCTATGCGATGGTGTCGCGTCACATCGCGAACCCGAAGCTCAGGGAGGCATTCAGCTTTCACACGCTGCTCGTCGGCGGCAACCCGTTCAAGACCAGCGCGATCTACGCGCTCATCCATGCGCTCGAGAAGAAATGGGGGGTCTGGTTCCCGCGCGGCGGCACGCATGCGTTGGTGCGGGGCCTGGTGCGGCTGTTCGAGGACCTCGGCGGGGTGGTGAAGCTCGCGAGCCCGGTGACGGCGATCGAAGCAGAGGGCGCGCGGACCACCGCGGTGGTAGCCGGCGGCGCGCGCGAACCCTTCGACGCGGTGGCGTCGAACGGCGACGTCGTGCACACCTACGCCGACCTGTTGCGGGGCCATCCGCGCGGCGCGCAGGCGGCGCGGGCGCTCAGGCGCAAGCGCTTCTCGCCGTCGCTGTTCGTCGTCTACTTCGGCACCACCAAGGCATACCCCGAGGTCGCGCACCACAATATCCTGTTCGGGCCGCGCTACCGCGCGCTGCTCGACGACATCTACACGTCGGGCGAGCTTGCCGACGACTTCTCGCTTTACCTGCACCACCCGACGGCGACCGATCCGGGGCTGGCGCCGCCCGGGTGCAGCAGCTTCTACGTGCTGTCGCCGGTGCCGCACATGGGCAAGTTCAACGGCGACTGGGACGCGGTGGCGCCCGCTTATGCCAAGCGCATTCTCGCGTATCTCGACAAGCGGCTGCTGCCTGGCCTTGGCGAATCGATCGCGGTCAAGTCGTGGTTCACGCCCAAGGACTTCAAGCGCGAACTCAACGCCCACCTGGGGTCGGCGTTCAGCCTTGAGCCGCTATTGTGGCAGAGCGCCTATTTCCGCACGCATAACCGCGACGACGTGCTTGGCAACCTTTACTTCGTCGGCGCAGGGACGCATCCCGGCGCGGGGATTCCAGGGGTCGTCGGCTCGGCCAAGGCGACGGCGAAACTGATGCTTGAGGATCTGGCGGCGGCATGAAACGTCTGGCGGTCTATTGCGGCTCGGCGACGCCTGCCGACCCGCTGTTCATCGAGACGGCGCGCAGCGTCGGCAAGGCGCTCGCCGCGCGCGGCATCGGCATCGTCTACGGCGGCGGGCGGCTGGGGCTGATGGGGGCGGTCGCCGACGCCGCGCTGGCGGCGGGCGGCGAGGTCATCGGCGTCATCCCGGAAGCACTGGTCGGCGCCGAGGTGGCGCATTCGGGGCTCAGCGAGTTGCACGTCGTTGCCAACATGCACGTCAGGAAGGCGATGTTCACCGACCTTGCCGACGGCTTCGTCACCATCCCCGGCGGCGTCGGCACGATGGACGAACTGTGGGAGGCGGTGAGCTGGTCGCAGCTCGGCTATCACTGCAAGCCGGTCGGGCTGCTCAACGCCGCCGGCTTCTTCGACCATCTCGTTGCGTTCAACGCGCGCATGATCGAGGTCGGCTTCATCCGCCCGCAGCACAAGGACATCCTGATCGTCGCCGACACGCTCGACGCGTTGCTCGATCGGATGGCGACGTACCGGCCGCACCGGGCGATCTTCGCGATGAAGGCGGCGGACTTGTGAACGGCGCGCGCCGGGCGTTTGTCGCCCATGCCCGGCGGAGCATCGGCAGGGGCTCGCGGTCGTTCGCGCTGGCATCGCGGCTGTTCGACCGGACGACGCGCGAGCGGGTGTGGATGCTCTATGCCTGGTGCCGGCACTGCGACGACGTCGTCGACGGCCAGTCGGGCGGCCAGGGACGGCGCCCGTGCGCGGTGCCGGTCGCCGACCGGCTCGCCGAGCTTGAGGCGCGGACGACGGCGGCGTTCGCCGGCGAAACGGGCGCGGTCGACGCGTTCGGCTGCCTGGCCGCGGTCGCGCGCGAGACTGGACTGCCCCGGCTCTATGCCGCGCAGCACCTTGCCGGCTTCGCCATGGACGCCGCCGACCGCAGCTACCGGCGGATCGAGGACACGCTTGATTACTGCTATCACGTCGCCGGCGTCGTCGGCGCGATGATGGCGGTGGTGATGGGCGTGCGCACCGACGACGACGCGGTCATCGAGCGCGCCATTGACCTCGGCCTTGCCTTCCAGCTGTCCAACATCGCCCGTGACGTGCACGACGACGCCGCCATCGGCCGCTGCTACCTGCCCGCCGAATGGCTTGCCGACGCCGGCATCCCGCCCGGCGAGCACATGCGCCCCGAACATCGCGCCGCGCTCGCAAATGTTGTCGGGCGCCTGCTCGACCTCGCCGACGACTATTACCGGTCGGCGCGCGCCGGGGCGCTGCGGCTGCCATGGCGATCGGCGTGGGCGGTGCTTTCGGCGGCCGACATCTACCGGGCGATCGGCAGCAAGCTGCGCGCCGCGGGCAGCCACGCCTGGGACACGCGGCAGCATACGACGGCGTTCGAGAAGCTGGCGATGGTCTGGTCGGCACGCGGCGAGGCGCGCTGCGCCGATGCTAGCGCGCCGATGCCGGCGCGACCGCCGCTGTGGACGAAGCGCTGAGCGCCGCGTCGACATCGGCGTGCGTCAGTCCGAAATCGTCAAGCCGGTAGCGGTGGCGCGCATAGCCGTGCTCGCGGGCGGCGCGGTCGAGATAGGCCTGCATCTTCGCCAGCAGCGGCTGGCCGAGCGGCAAGCCGATGAACGCGTAGACGCGCGCGATCGCGGCGCGCCAGTCGCGCTCGAAGTCATCGAAGCCGAGCTGCAGCTGCAGATGTGGGGGATAGACGGCGCGGAATGCCCGCGCCCGCGCCTCGCGCAGCGCAGTTTTCGCCAGCCACTCGCGGCCGATCCAGTGCGGGTCGACGACATCCGACTGCACCACCATCTGGTTCCAGACGAGCGAGGCGCCGGAGGCAATCATGGCGGCGGGGTCGCGGTCCATGAAGACGAGGCGCGCGCCGGGCAGCGCCGCGGTCAACGCCGGCAGGTCCTGCAGGTACTGCGGCGACTTCAGCAGCCACGGCTTCGCCGGATCATCGCCGCGGTGCCAGCCGTTGAGGCGCAGCAGGTCGGCGAAGCCGCGATAGACGTGCGTCGCATCGGCGTGCTCGCAGTGGCGGGCGAAGCCCGGCACGCGGCGCTGTGCCTCGATCTGCGCGCCCCAGAAGGCGAACTCGAGTAGCCCGGTCTCTTCCTCGGGCTCGGACGCCGCAGTCGGATGCGCTGCCATGGTGCCCGGATTGACCCAGCGCAGGAAGGCGGCGCCAAGGCTGGCGACAGCGGCGCGGCGGTCACGCCCGGCGAGCGGCGGTACCGGACTCAACGTCTCGAAAAGGCGGGTGTGGACGAGTCGGTCGTCGCAGGCCATGAGCCGCTGCAGCCGCGTCGTCCCCGATCGCATGTGGCCGCAGATGACGACCGGCGCGCTGAGCGGCCGGTCGCCGATCGCCGGCC
>CAYVVV010000027.1:16835-18762 GCA_964455325.1 uncultured Sphingosinicella sp.
ACGAAGCGCAGCCGGTCGGCGAGGCGATTGATGAGCGTTCCGTGCGCGATGGTCATGCCGATGGCGTTGAGCTTCGCCTCGTCGCGCAGCGAGCGGATGAGCAGCGCCAGTCGGTCGCGCCAGCCGTCGTCGGCACCGAAATCGTCGAGTCCGGTGCGCCGCCGCGCCTGATCGAACAGCCGGCGCGTGTCGAGGTCGGCGGGCGGCGACAGCCGCGACGCCCATAGCTTCGGCAGCAGCGCGTTGACGGTGCGGTAGATGCGCGGGTGGATCGCCGACGCGGCGGGAAGACCGCTCACGCCGCCGGCGGCGTCCGGTATTCGCCTTCGCCGCGCGCCTCGAGCTGGGCCTTGAGTACGCGCACCGGCGGGGCCCACAGGAAGCCGAACGACACACAGCCGTGCTTCGAGCCGACGACGTGGTGCAGCCGGTGCGCCTGCACGATGCGCTTCATGTACGCGCTTTTGGGCACATAGGCGTGCACGATGCGGCGATGCACGATGACATCGTGGAAGCCGAAATAGATGGCGCCATAGAGCGCGATGCCGATGCCAACCCACATCCAGGCCGGGTGCCACCCCGCCTCGACGCCGAAGTAGATGCAGACAATCGACGGCAACGCGAACATGACCGCGAACCAGTCGTTCTTCTCGAAGCGGCCGGTACGCGGCGCGTGGTGCGACTTGTGCAACGACCACAGGAAGCCGTGCATCACCCAGCGGTGCGCGACATAGGCGACGGCTTCCATCGCCAAAGTGGCGGTGAGTGCGACGAGAAGGCCGGCCCAGATGCTCATGCGCAGCCGCTATAGCACCGCGGATGCGCGATTGGCAGCGCCTGAATCGTTCATGCGACGTTTGGAATTGCGCGTGTAATCAGGGCGCGGAGGCCGACGATGACGCGAACCTTGATCACGATTGTCGCGACCGCGGTCCTCGCCGCCGGGTGCGCGTCGAGCTACGAGAGCCGCATTGAACGCAACCTGACGCGCGCGGGGCTGTCGCGGCCGGTGGCGAGCTGCATGGCCGAACGCATGGCCGACCGGCTTTCGACGGGTCAGCTGAAGCGGCTTGCCAGCTTCGCCAAGACGTTCGACCGCGATATCGAGGACATGACGCTTGCCGAAGTGTCGCGCCGCGTTTCGGCGATCGGCGATGCCGAGATCGTTGAGGTGGTGACGCGCGCCGGGCTCGGCTGCGCGATCGCCGCTGCGTGATGAGGTGACCGATCAGCCTGCGTTCAGGCTTCGTTGCCTAGCATTGGCGCAGCACATGTCCGAGAGGGATCGTCCGCGATGAAGAGCCTGTTGCCGCTGCTGCCCTTGCTGGCGCTGCTTGCGGCCTGCAACCCGTCGGCGAAGGAGGTGGAGACCGCGCTTGTCGACCGCGGCTTCGGCGCGCGCGAGGCGGCCTGCGTTGCCCGCGAGCTCGACGGCCGGCTCGACGCGCGCGACTGGCGCGTCATCGCCGAGGTCGCTGGCGACACGATGCGGACGCCGGACGAATGGCGCGACATGACGATCGGCGAGATCGGCGACAAGCTGCAACGCGTCGGCGATTCGCGGTTGATCGCAACGCTGCTGCGCGCTGGACTCGGCTGCGCACTCCTCGGCGGCGAACGTGTCGAGCGTGCGTCTAGGTTCTGACTGGCCGCCACGCCACAGGCAGGGCGAAACGCCGCCGAGTCCACGCCGCGCGGGTCGCCCAGCGCATCAGCAGCATATAGGCGCACGGACCACGGTCCATCGCATGTCCCCCACAGCAACCGATGGCGACGCTACACCACAGCTTGATGACGCCCGTATGACGCCGCACCATGACGAGCGTCTGCCGCGCCGGGCATTCGTCCCGTCGCGCCGCGGTGGACGCGTTCGCGGCGTCAGTGAAGGAAGCGGCAGGTGGGGATCAGGGGCCTGGGGATGATCAGA
>CAYVVV010000028.1:0-18638 GCA_964455325.1 uncultured Sphingosinicella sp.
TGTCGAGGCCGTCCGGGCCGCCAACATGTGCGATGCGGGGCTCCGCCCGATGCTCGGGCGGAAAGGCGGCAACGGCCGAATCCGTGACATAAGGCGGATTGGCGAGGATCAGGTCGTAACGGCGCTTGGCAACAGGCGCATAGAGATCGCCTTCCAGAAGCCGCACGCGCTGCTCCAGTCCATAGTCCATGACGTTCCGGCGTGCGAGCTCGAGGGCGGCCGGCGAGATCTCGACGGCATCGATGCTCACCGTGGGAAACACGTGGGCCGCGATGATGGCGAGCGGTGCAGCGCCTGCGCAGGCTTGCCGATGGTGCTTTCGAAGGCATCGTCATCACCACCAACGGCAGGATCGTTGATGCCAACAACAGCTTCCTCGATCTGGTCGGCGCAGGCCGCGACGAGATTGTCGGCCGGCCGGTTGACAAGAACATCCTCGAACGTGGCCACAGCGAGACGGGTACCGACGACGCGCTGCTCAGCCCGATCGGCGTTGGCGAGCCGATCCCGGTCGAGGTGCGCTCGCGTACCCTGTCCGACGACCGCGCCGAGGCTGTCTATGCGATCCGCGACCTGCGCGCGCAGCGCAAGGCCGAGGAAGAGATCCGCTATCTCGCCCAGCATGATGCGGCGACGCGGCTGCTCAACCGCAATGCGTTCATGTCGCGTCTCGACGCGCTGCTCGATCGCGCACAGCACGAGAGCGAATCGGTGGCACTGCTGTTCATCGACCTAGACCTGTTCAAGGCGGTCAACGATGTGCACGGACACCGCGCCGGCGATCACGTCATCGCCCGCATCGCCGACCGGCTGCGCGATTTCGCGACGCCGTCGACGATCGTCGGCCGTGTCGGCGGCGACGAGTTCATCGTTGCGCTCTACGGCGGCCCGCAACCGACCGAAGCGGCGCAGCGTGCGCACGCGCTGCTCGACATGCTGCAGCAGCCGATCGCCTTTGACGAGCATCGTCTCGACGTGTCGGCAAGCATCGGCGTCAGCCTGTTCCCGGCCGATGCCGGCAACGCCGGCGACCTCGTCGCATTCGCCGACATGGCGCTCTATCGGGCGAAGAAGGGCGGTCGCAACGCCGTCTGCTTCTTCAGCCGCGACATGGACGAGGCGGTGCGCGACCGGCGCCGGCTGGCGCGCGATCTTAAGAAGGGCATCGACAACGACGAGCTCATGCTCAGCTACCAGCCGCTTGCGGCGATGGCCGACGGTCGCGTCGTCGGTTTCGAGGCGCTGGTGCGCTGGCGGCACCCGACGCGCGGCCTGCTCCAGCCTGACGACTTCATCCTTGTTGCCGAGGAGAACGGCCTCATCGTGCCACTTGGCAACTGGGTTCTGCAGCAAGCCTGCGCCGAGGCGGCGGGATGGGAGCGGCCGTTCCGCGTCGCGGTCAACCTGTCGGCGATCCATCTGCAGGACAGTTCGCTCGTCGCGCGCGTGCACGAAACGCTGGTCAACACCGGTCTGCCGCCGTCGCGGCTCGAGATCGAGATCACCGAATCGGCGCTGTTCCTGGACCAGGCACGCGCGCTGTCGAACCTGCGCCGGCTGAAGGCGCTTGGCGTGCGCATCGCCATGGACGATTTTGGCACCGGCTATTCGTCGCTGTCGACGCTTAATGCCTTTCCGTTCGACCGCATCAAGATCGATCGCAGCTTCGTCGAAGAGATCAGCTGGTCACGCCAGGCCGAAATGATCGTGCGCGCGATCGTCAGCCTCGGCCACAGTCTTGGCGTGCCGATCACCGCAGAGGGCGTCGAAACGCAGGCGCAGTTCGACTTCCTGCGCAACGAAGGCTGCGACCAGGTGCAGGGCTTCCTCATCGGCCGGCCCGAGGATATCGCGGCACACGCAGACTGCTTCCTGCCAACGGTGCTGCGCGCTGACACGGTCGCCAAGGCGTCGTAGCGCGAACACGCTCGACAGCGCCGGCGTCGCGGCTATGCTGGCGCCATGCCGACAATCCGTATCATCATGGCGCTGATGCTGCTGCCAGCAACTGGCGCGCTGGGCGCTGCTCCATCCGACAGGACATCGATGACCGATCTGCCTTCGCCGCCGGTCGCGGCACGCATTCCGCAAAGCACCACGCACCACGGGATCGTGCTTGACGATCCGTATGCCTGGCTGCGCGATCCCGGCTATCCCGAGGTCGATGATGCCGCCGTGCTCGACTATCTCAACGCCGAGAACACTTATTTCGAGGCGTGGGAGAAAGCGCACCGGGAGCTCGTCGATACCATTTTCGCCGAAATGAAGGGACGCGTGCAGGATGACGATGCCAGCGTCCCGCAGAAGGACGGCAACTACGTCTACCGCTACGCATTTGGCACCGGTGCCGACTACAAGACCTGGTACCGCAGACCCGCCGGCGGCGGCGCGGAGGAGGTCATGCTCGACGAGCGCGAACTCGCCCGCGGCCACGATTACTTCAACCTCGGCGGACTCGCGGTCAGCCCCGACGGCCGCTTGCTCGCCTACGCCGTCGACACCAGCGGCGCCGAACGCTACACGCTCAAGATACGCGACCATGCCACCGGCAAGGATCTGCCCGACGTTATCGAGAACTGGCGCTACGGCCTCGTCTGGTCGGCCGATTCCGCAAGCTTCCTCTACACTGACGCCGACGAAAATTGGCGGTCGAAGAAGGTCTTCCTGCACCGCCTCGGCGATCCGCAAGCCGCCGATCGCATTCTGTACGAGGAAAAGGCCGAGGAGTTCGGCATCCAGCTCGGCCGCACGCAGTCGCGCAGCCATGCGATTCTCGCCACCGGTGACAACGTGACGAGCGAAAAACGGCTGTTGCCGACCGCCGACTTCACCGCCGAACCAGTCCTTGTCGCGCCGCGCGAGACCGGCCGCCAGTACGACGTCGACGAGCGCGGCGGCACGCTCTACATCCGTGTCAACGATCGGCACGTCAATTTCCGCGTCGTCACCGCCCCCGTCAGCGATCCCGGCCGTTGGACGGAACTCATCGCCGGCTCCGACCGCCACTACATCCGGCACGTCACCAGCTTCGAGAACGTGCTCGCCATCGAGGAGCGCGTCGACGGTCTCTCGCAGATCCGCCTGCGCGACTATGTGACTGGCGACGAAACCCGTATCCCGTTCGCCGAGGCAAGCTACGTCGCGACGCTGGGCGACAATCCCGAATATCGCGTCGACCGCCTGCGCATCGATTATGAGTCGATGGTGACCCCCAGCACGGTGTTGGACTATCATCTTGCCGACGGCCGCCTTGAAACGATGAAGGTGCGCGCGATTCCGAGCGGCTACGACAAGTCGAACTACGTCACCGAGCGGCTGACCTTCACCGCGCGCGACGGCGTCCGCGTCCCGGTCTCGGTCGTCTACAGGAAGGACTTCCGCAAGGACGGTTCGGGCAAGCTGCACATCACTGGCTACGGCGCCTACGGCATCGCCTTCCAGCCCGGCTTCTCGGCCAATCGCCTGTCGCTGCTCGACCGCGGTTTCGCCTTCGCGATCGCGCACATCCGCGGTGGCGATGATCTCGGCTACCAGTGGTACCTCGACGGCAAGCTCGACAAGCGCACCAACAGCTTCAACGACTTCGTTGACGCGACGCGCTTCCTCATCGCGCAGGGTTTCGCGCAACCCGGCAGGGTGTCGGCATCGGGCGGGTCGGCCGGCGGCCAGCTGATGGGCGCAGTCGTCAACCAGGCGCCCGAACTCTACGGCGCCGTCGCCGCGCACGTGCCGTTCGTCGACGCCCTGAACACGATGCTCGACGCAAGCCTGCCGCTCACCCCCGGCGAATGGCCCGAATGGGGCGATCCGATCACCGACAGCGCGGCGTTCGAGACCATCCGCAGCTACAGCCCGTACGACAACGTCAAGGCGCAGGCCTATCCGCCGCTGTTCGTCACCGCCGGCCTCAACGACCCGCGCGTCACCTATTGGGAACCAGCGAAATGGGTGGCGAAGCTGCGCGCCACCAAGACCGACGGCAACCTTCTGCTGCTGAAGACGCACATGGGCGCCGGCCACGGCGGCAAGTCGGGGCGCTACGCCTCGCTCGCGGACGATGCCGAGGAATATGCCTTCCTGATCACCGAGCTCGACCGTTGACGCGGCCGGTTTACGAGGAGACGCGGCGGCCCGAACCCGGCGACATCGACGAGCTGGGCCATGTCAACAACGGCGTCTATGTGCGCTGGATCCAGGACATCGCGGTCGCGCACTGGACGCGCGTCGCGCCTGCCGCGCAGCACGACCGCGTCGTCTGGGTGGTCACTCGGCACGAGATCGACTATCGCGCGCCCTCGCACCTCGGCGAGACGCTGACCGTGCGGACATGGGTCGGCGAGCCGAAGGGCGCTCGTTTCGACCGGTTCGTCGACATCCTCGGCGCCGACGGCAAACCTCGGGTCAACGCGGTGACGACGTGGGCGCTGCTCGACCGCACGACGCGGCGCCTGCTGCGCGTCACCCCCGACATCGCCGCGCCGTTTCTCGGCTAACGCCATATCGGTTCAAACGCGCATTATGGTTAGGATTTTGGCAAGCTTGGCGCTGTAGCGTGCTGACCGTCGCTGCCGACTGGTGGCATCGGGGATAATGCATGAGCGCATTTGGCAGGAAGGCTGGCGTCGGGGCTGCGCTGGGGGCCCAGCGGCGCGCGTTCGGCAGCGCGGCGCCGATGCAGGGCAGCCGCCACGCCCCGGCCGAGGAGCCGCCGCCACCACCCGAGCCTGTCGCCGTGGCGGCAGCGGAACCATCGCACGAGATTGCCGGCGACAGGCTGAGCGACGCGATGCAGCGGCTCAGCGAGCGTGAGAAGGGGTCCGCCGAATCGGTCAATTCAAAGCAGGACGGCTTCGAGGCGTCGATCCACAAGATCAAGGAGCAGGTGCTGCCGCGCCTGCTCGAGCGCGTCGACCCCGAAGCCGCCGCGACGCTCAGCAAGGACGAACTGTCGGAGGAGTTCAGGCCGATCATCGGCGAGGTGCTCGCCGAGTTGAAGCTGACCCTGAACCGGCGCGAGCAGATCGCGCTCGAGAAGGTGCTCGTCGACGAGCTCCTCGGCCTCGGTCCGCTCGAGGAATTGCTCAACGACCCGACTGTCTCCGACATCATGGTCAACGGGCCGTTCCAGACCTTTATCGAAAGGAAGGGCAAGCTCGAACTCGCCAACATCGTCTTCCGCGACGAGGAACATCTGTTCCAGATCGCGCAGCGCATCGTCAACCGCGTCGGCCGCCGCATCGACCAGACGACGCCGCTCGCCGACGCGCGCCTGGCAGACGGCAGCCGCGTCAACGTCATCGTGCCGCCGCTCAGCCTCAAGGGCACGGCGATCTCGATCCGCAAGTTCTCGTCAAAACCGATCACGCTCGACATGATGGCGAAGGGCGGCTCGATGTCCGAGAAGATGGCGACCGCGCTCAAGATCGCCGGCGCCTGCCGCTTCAACATCGTCATCTCGGGCGGTACCGGTTCGGGCAAGACGACGATGCTGAACGCGCTGTCGAAGATGATCGATCCCGGTGAGCGCGTCATCACCATCGAGGACGCCGCCGAGCTGCAGTTGCAGCAGCCGCACGTGCTTACGCTCGAAACCCGCCCGGCGAACCTCGAGGGCAAGGGCGCGATCACTATCCGCGACCTCGTCATCAACGCGCTGCGCATGCGTCCCGACCGCATCATCCTCGGCGAGATCCGCGGTCCGGAGTGCTTCGACATGCTCGCCGCGATGAACACCGGCCACGACGGCTCGATGTGCACCTTGCACTCAAACAGCCCGCGCGAATGCCTGGCGCGCATGGAGAACATGGTGATGATGGGCGACATCAAGATCCCGAAGGAGGCGATCAGCCGCCAGATCGCCGATTCGGTCGATCTCATCGTCCAGGTCAAGCGCCTGCGCGACGGCTCGCGCCGTGTCACCAACATCACCGAGGTCTGCGGCATGGAAGGCCCGGTGATCGTCACGCAGGAGCTGTTCAAGTTCGAGTATCTCGACGAGACCGAGGACGGCAAGATCATCGGCGAGTACCGCTCGATGGGCCTGCGTCCCAACACCATCGAGAAGGCGAAGCAGTTCGGCTTCGACACAGCCTTCCTGGAGGCGTGCCTGTGAACGAGGCGAACAAAGGATTGCCGCTGTGAGGGAAGCCCTTGTCCCGATCGCGCCGAAGTCGCGCGTCCGCACCAAGTCGAAGGCGGCTGTCGAACTGGTGCTTGAGGACGGCACCACGCTTGCCGGCCATCTGTTCGTCGGTGCCGAAGAGCGCGTGCTCGACTGCCTCAACGACGCGCGCCCGTTCGTGCCCTTCCTCGCCGCGGACGGCGCCATGCTCATCCTCGCCAAGGCCAAGATCGCCGTCTGCCGCCCGCTCGACTAGCGGCTTACCAGGCCCTGCCGCCGACCCACGCCCCCGCCACCGCGCGGTACGGCACGATCGTCGGTTCCTGCCAGATCGGCGCGGCGAAATAGGGGTCGCTTTCAAAGATCGCGCGTGCCTCCTCGGCAGTTTCGACGTCGAGCACGACGAGCGACCCCGCCGGCTTGCCATCGGCTCCCAACAGCGGCCCGGCGACGGCAATCCGGTCGATGATCGTCTCGACGTGGGCGAGATGCTGCGGCAGCAGCCGCGCCCGCGCCTCCGCCGCCTCCGGCCCCGGCCGGTCCCAGGCAATGACGGCGATCACGGCCACACCGCCGGCAGGTGCGCGGCGCCGCCGATCAGCATGAACAGCGACATGAACATGATCCCGTGCCAGGGAACCCACGGCGGCGCGCCGGGACGGGGTTTGCGGCGGACGCGCCAAAGGCTAAGGATACCCATCGCCAGCGCCGCCGCCATCAGCATGAGGGTTCGCTCGAAGGTCATGCCGATGGCATAGCGTGGTCGCTCGCGCGGCGATAGCCGTTCGATCCCGCAAAGGAGAGCCTGATGAAACGTCCGTTGATCGCCCTAGCCCTCGCCGTCGCCACGATGACGCCATTCGCTGCGCCAGCGCTCGCCGGCAAGGTGTCGACGTCGGAGTATTCGGCGGCGCTCGCCGGCGCCCATCGTTCCGAGGCCAACCGGGCGCGCGACCGGTATCGGCATCCGGCAGAGACGCTCGCCTTCTTCGGTCTCGAACCCGACATGACCGTCGTCGAAATCTGGCCCTCGGGCGGCTGGTACACCGAGGTGCTGGCGCCGCTGCTCAAGGACAAGGGCAGGCTGCTGGCCGCGCACCTCAACCCGGCGGCCAGCGAGCGCGCCGCTCAGCAGGTGACGGCGTTCAAGGATAAGCTGGCGTCTGACCCGGTTTACGCCAAGGTCGAGGTGACGAGCTTCGGCAAGGATCATTATGACAGCCTTGCGCCCACCGGCAGCGCCGACATGGTGCTGACCTTCCGCAACGTCCACAACTGGTACATCCAGGATTTCGCGCCGCAGGCGTTCGCTGCCTTCTACAAGGCGCTGAAGCCCGGCGGCGTGCTTGGTGTCGTCGAGCACCGGCTGCCCGAGGATCGGGCCGACGAGATGATGAAGACGTCGGGCTACATGAAGACCTCGACCGTCATCAGGCTCGCCGAGGCCGCTGGCTTCAAGCTCGCCGGCGAGTCAGGGGTGAACGCCAACCCGAACGACAGCGCCGACTATCCGAAGGGCGTCTGGACGCTGCCGCCACGGCTTGCCGAAGGCGAGGAGACGCGCGCCAAGTACGAGGCAATCGGCGAATCGGACCGCATGACGCTGAAATTCGTGAAGCCGAAACCGTGACGCCCTCAGCGCCTCAGGCGAGGCTCTTCGACGCCATTTCGTAGGTGTCCCTGGACAGGCCCGGCGCGGCGAGGATGCGTTCCAGTTCGGCACGCATCAGCGCCGCGCGCCGCGGCTCCATCCGCCGCCAGCGGCCGAACGGCGCGATGAAGCGCGCCGCCGTCTGCGGGTTGATCGCATCGACGGCGAGCAGCTGGTCGGCGACGAAGCGGTAGCCGGCACCGTCCTTCCTGTGGAACGCTGCCTGGTTCGACGCGAACGCGCCGACGAGCGCGCGGAAGCGGTTGGGGTTGCGGATCGAGAAATTGGCGTGCGCGGCGAGCGCCGCCACCCGTTCGACCATGTCTACCCCCGACGCCAGCGCCTGCGCGGTGAACCACTTGTCGATGACGAGCGCGTTGTCGCGGAAACGCGCATGGAAATCGGCCAGCACATGCTCGCGCCCCGCCGCGCTGCTGTCGGCGAGCAGCGACAGCGCGGCGAGCCGGTCGGTCATGTTGTCGGCGTTCGCATACTGCGTTTCGGCGAGCGCCGCGGCCGCCGCATCGCCATCCGCCATGAGGTAGCCGAGCGCGACGTTCCTCAGCCGCCGCCGGCCCTTGCCGTCGGCGGACAGGTCGTAGGCGCCGCCAAGGCTGGCATAAAGCGCGCGCCAGGCGTCACGGCCGAAGCCATCGAGCAGCGCGCGGCGCAGCCCCTGCCGCGCGGCGTGCACGGCGTCAGGGTCAACATCGGCGCCGATGCGTTCGGCGATCATCGTCTCCGACGGCAGGATGACTGCCTCGCCGATGAAGGCACGGTCGAGCGACTGGTTGCCGAGCGTACGGGCAACGGCGTCGACCAGCGGCGCGGCGTTGGTACCGCCGTTCGTCACCCAGTCGAGCAGCCGGTCCATCATCAGCTGCTGCATCGCCTCATAGCGCGCGAATGGATCGTCGTCGTGCGCCGACAGGAAGGCGAAGTCGGCGACGGTGCGCTTCGTCTCGACGATCACCGGTGCCGAAAAACCCCTGTTGATCGACAGCACCGGCGGTTCGTCGACGTCGGCGAAGCTCATCGACGCCGACTCGCCGCGCAACTGGAACAGCTGTTCAGGCCCGAGCAGCCCGCCGGATTCGCGGCCGAGCAATGCAACGCGTAGCGGAATGTGCATCGGCGCCTTGCCGGTCTGGCCCGGCGTGTCGGGCAGCGTCTGCGACAGCGTCAGCGTCGCCGTGCGCGTCGCCGGATCGTGCCTGAGGTCGGCGGTGACGACGGGCGTGCCCGCCTGCGCGTACCAAAGCCGGAACTGGTCGAGATCGATGCCGCCGCCGTCCTCGAGCGCTGCCACCCAGTCGTCGACGGTTACCGCCTGGCCGTCATGACGGCCGAAATAGAGGTCGGTGCCGCGCCGGTAGCCATCCGGACCCAGCAGCGTCGCCGCCATGCGGATGACCTCGGCGCCCTTGTTGTAGACCGTCGCCGTGTAGAAGTTGGATATCTCGATATAGCTGTCGGGCCGCACCGGGTGTGCGAGCGGCCCGGCGTCCTCGGGAAACTGCGACGCCCGCAGCGCGCGCACGTCTTCGATGCGCTTCACCGCGGCGCTGCCCATGTCGGCCGAAAAGCACTGGTCACGATAGACGGTGAGGCCTTCTTTCAGGCTCAGCTGGAACCAGTCGCGGCAGGTGACACGGTTCCCGGTCCAGTTGTGGAAATATTCGTGCGCAACCACTGCCGCCACCGCGTCGAAATCGGCGTCGGTCGCCGTCTCGCGATCGGCGAGGATGTATTTGGAATTGAAGATGTTGAGGCCCTTGTTCTCCATCGCGCCGAAGTTGAAGTCGGAAACCGCAACAATGTTGAACACGTCGAGGTCGTACTCGCGACCGTAATGCTCCTCGTCCCAGCGCATCGCTGCCTTCAGCGCCGACATGGCGTGGTGGCACCTGTCGATGTCGCCGGCACGCACCCAGATGCCCAGATCGACATTGCGCCCGGACCGCGTCACGAAGCTGTCGCGGAGCGCGACGAGATCGCCGGCAACGATGGCGAAAAGGTAACAGGGTTTGGGGAACGGATCGTCCCAGCGCGCGAAGTGGCGACCGCTGCCCAGATCGCCCGATGCAACGGGGTTGCCGTTCGACAGCAGCACCGGGTAGCGCCTCTTGTCGGCACGCAGTTCGACCGAATAGCGCGACAGCACATCGGGCCGGTCGGGGAAGTAGGTGATGCGGCGGAAGCCCTCCGCCTCGCACTGCGTACAGAGGATGCCACCCGATTCGTACAGTCCCATCAGCTTGGTGTTGGCGGCGGGCACGACGTCGACAACCGTCTCGACGATCGCGCGGTCGCCCGCGATCGGGATCGACAACCGGCCGCCGGCAAGCACGTAGTCGGCCGCCTTCAGCCGCCGGCCGTCGACTGCGACACTCTTCAGCCTGAGCGCGTCGCCGTCGAGCAGCAGCGGGCCTTCGCCGGCACGCTCGACGGCAAGGCGTGCGGTAACGCGCGTCGATTGCGCGTCGAGGTCAAAGCCGAGCACGATCGAAGGCACGTGCCAGGCGGGCGGCCGATAGTCCTCGCGCCGGATGGTGGTGGTGGTCTCGCGCGCGTCCATGCTGCGGTGGGTCCGTCAAGCCGCCGGCGGCGCCAACAGCAGCGCCGCTTCGGCCGTAGCGACATAATGATCAAGGATACGAAGCGCCAGCGCCTTCGCCGCTGCGTCGCCGCGCGCGTCGACTTCGGCATGGAGTTCGACGATGGCGGCGCGCAGGCCGGCAAGCGGCACGTCGTCGCCCGCCGCGAGCAGCGCGCGCAACCGATCCGCCTCCGCCGCTTCGCGCGCTTCGCGGCCGGCGATGTCCTGCACCGCGAACATCAGCACCCCGGCGATCGTCGCCGCCGTGCCGCCCGCATACGTGTGCTCGAGCACCGGCGCGACCTCGCCCGCCTGCGCAATCGCGAGCGCGGTCAGATAGGCTTCGGGACGCAGGTTCATGTGCGCTCGCCCACGCCGCTCATCCGGCCAGCTCCCGCAGTGTCCGCGCCAGCGTCAGGCTGTGGAAGCGGTAGGGATAGAGCGCCGAAAAGGCGATCACCGGATCCATGCTGCGTCCCGACGCAATCTCCTTCTGCGAGCTGATCCAGATGGCAAGTCCGGTCAGCTGCGCGAACACGCGCCACCAGCGGTATGCCGCCGGGTCGCAGCGCAGTCCGCTCGCCCGTTCCCAGATCGCGACCGTCTCGGCGAGCGGCAGCGTCGCCGCCGGCACGTCGATCTCGCCGTGGCCCCACAGCGGATCGGCGACCCAGGCGAGATCCTCGAGCGGGTCGCCGAGGTGCACCATCTCCCAATCGACGATGGCGCGGATATCGCCGCCGTCGTCGACGAGGAAGTTGCCGGAGCGATAGTCGCCATGGACGATGGCGATGCGCTGCGCCGGCGGCGGCGGGTTGGCCTCCAGCCAGCGGATCGCTGCCCACGCGACCGGCTCCGGTCCGAGGGCATCGTCGGCGACGACACGCTTCCAGTGTTGCAGGCGGACCTGCCACGCATCGCCGGGTGCCGGCCTTGGCATCAGCGCCACGAGTGCAGCGGTGTCGGCGGCATGGATCCGGCCCAGCGTTTCGAACAGCTGCCGGCCGACCTTGGCGCGGTGCGCGCCGTAAGGGTCGACAGTGAACAGGCCGGCGGCATGGACGCCCGGTACCTCGCGCATGATGAATCCGGGCGAACCGAGCGCATCGCCGGTTTCGAGGTAGAGCGGCTCCGGCACCGGCAGGCCGAGCGCGTGCATCTGCCGCAGCGCCGCGAACTCGGGAGCACGGTCGGTCTCGATCAGCGACGACGGCGGATCGCGGCGCAGCACCAGCGCCTCGCGCCGCTCGCCGGCGGCGGCATCGAAGCGGTACGTCTCGCGCGCCGCGCCGCCGTGGAAGCGGCGAAGGCCGGTCACGACGACATCGGCCCGCCACTGCCGCGACAGGTAGGCGGCGAGGAGGGGTTCGAGGGGGCTGGCCTCAATCACCGCAGCGATCACCAAACCCGCTCATCGCGCCATATCGAACAGCTCGGCGAAGCCCGAGGGTGCATGGGGTCCGATGATCAGCTGCTCGAGTACGCCGCGTCCGTCGTGCCGCTCGCCGTCCACCGTCAACGTCGCCGCCACCAGCGCCTGGACGTGGTTGTTCGGGAACTCCGCCTCGTCGGCCGCGGCAAGCTCGATCACCTCGTGCTGCACCGAGTGGTCGCCGTGGCAGCGGCCGTGCGCGCGCTCGGGGTGGCCGTAGCCGACACCCTTCATGAAGAAGCTGCCGTCGACGGCAAGCTCGATGGTGACGCCATCGGCAACGATCCGTGCTGATGCGGCGTGCCGCGTGCCCGGCTTGAAGTCGATGTCGACCCGCGAGCCGGCAAGCGGTCGCACCGCGCCGCTCGGCAGGTGCACCAATTTGCCCGACCGGTTCCAGGCGCTGCCGTCGGCCTCGTCGTTGGTATGCCAGAACAGCAGCCAGTCATCGAAGTTGAGCGGCGCCCACAGCCAGTAGAACTGCGGCATGACGAACGGCGCCGGGGGCTGTGGGTCGGGAAGACCGATCGGTCGCACCCCCCAGCTGCGGTCGCGCGTCCCCCACCAGCCGGCGACATCGTGGCGCCGGCCGGCGACCTCGACCCAGCCGCTCCAGTCGACGTTCTGCGTCAGCCGGGTGACGTCCATCAGCGTGCGCGTGCCGACGCGGCGGGTGAAGCGCGGCTCCTCGATCGCTGGCGCCCGCCCCGCCATGACGAGGTCGGCGGCAAGCCCGCTGTCGTTTGGCGCGACCGACAGCCGCAGCCGCTGAAGCGGTTCGATCACCTCGACAGCAATCGGATCGACGCGCGTGTCCATCCGCTCGAAGCCCATGATCCGGCTCGCGAACAGGCAGTGCTGACGGCCACCGACCATGACCGAGAATGCGGCGTCCATGATGTTGAGGTGCGGATAGACGCCGAGCGCGCCGGCGAAGAACAGCGCACCATCGCGGCTGTAGCCGTTGAAGAAATAACGGTCGTAGAAATTGCGGTCGGTGCCGGCAAAGGCGATCGGCTCGGCAGTCTGGTGAATGGGATAGTCGTCGCCCTTCGACAGCACCGCGTCAGCTCCGATAGGCGGCGACCAGCCGCTCAGCCCCGGCGATGCCGCCGACACCGCGCAGCGCCGCAGCGGTTGCCTTGCGGCATTTCTCGGTAAAGCGGCGCGCGCGCATCTCGATGCCGTCCCAGCGCGCGATCGTGTCGCCGGCAGCGACGGCCTTCGCGTTCGCTGCCAGGAAAGCGGCGAAGTCGCCCGTCGCGGCGAACACACCGGCAAGCGTCGGCGCCGCGAACCACTCGCCCTCGCCCGCCGTCGCCGCCGCGACGCGCAGTCGATAGTCCTCGAGCGCCGGCCAGCGCGGCAGCACATAGGCGCGCGCCGCCGGCTCCCACAGCAGCCCCGCTTCGAGCATGCCGTAGATCGCGAAGTCGGCGAGCGAGACCCGCGTGCCGATAAGGAAGGGTGTCCCGGCGAAATGCGCGGTCAGCACGTCCGCCGCACGCGCCAGCAGCCCCAGCACCTCCTCGGCGAAATCCGGGCCGACGCGATTGACCGCACCGGCGCCGAGGAAGAACTGGCTTGCCGCGACCGCGCCGGGGTGCCCGGCGCCGATGCCGTCATCGGCCTGCCACTTGCCCATCATGCTGGCCAGCGCCTGCCGCGCTACCCAGGTCCGGTTGGCGTCGTCGGTGACGCGCCAGTGGATCGCCGCGCGCAGCAGCCACTCGTCGGCCCAGTCGTCGAGCATCAGGCAGGCGGCGCGCAGGGCCGGCTCGCCAGGCACGATCGCGACGGCGGGATGTGCGGTGTCGAGCGCAAGGCCGATGCGCGTCGAATCGGTGATCCAATCGTTCGCCGGCGTCTTCAGGACCGGAAACTTGGTATAGCCGCCGCACGCCGCCTCGACGCGCGGCGCTTCGGCCTGCGTCTTCAGCCGGTCCTCGTGCGGCAGGCCCATGCTGCGCAGCATCGCCGCCACCTTGCGGGTGTAGAACGACGGGCGCAGGCCATAGAGTTCATAGGTCATGCGCCAATGCTAGCAGGCCCCGCCCCCTCGCCAACCCTGTCGAAACGGACTAGCGTTTGGCACATTCAGGGAGGGCGGCATGGAAGCATTCAACATCGAAGCGGCCGTTGAGGCGTATCTGGCCACCGTCTCGGGCGCTGCGCGGGCGCGTTCGGACGCCTATTTCGAAGGCGGCTACTGGATCACGCTGTGGTCGGCGCTGGTCACCGTCGGCATCCTGTGGGCGCTGCTCCATTTCGGCATCGCCAGCCGCATGGCGCGCTGGGCCGACCGCGTCGCGAACAACCGGCCGTGGCGCGCATCGATGCTGTTCCTGGTCCCCTATTTCGTGCTGGTGCCGCTGCTGGTGCTGCCGTGGACGATCTACACCGACTTCGTGCGCGAGCATCAGTACGCGCTGTCGACGCAGAGTTTTGGCCAGTGGTTCGGCGAGTGGGCGATCGCGCTTGCCGTCGGCACCGTCTTCCTGTCGGTGGCGGTCGCCGGCATCCTTGCCTTGGTGCGTCGCACCGGCGGCGCCTGGTGGGCATGGAGCAGCCTGCTGACGATCGCGCTGATGGTGCTCGCCATCGCCGTCGCGCCGGTGACGATCGCGCCGCTGTTCAACGCCTACACGCCGATGCCCGAAGGCCCGGTCAAGCAGGCGGTGCTGTCGATGGCGCGCGCCAACGGCGTCCCCGCCGACAACGTCTATGTCGTCGACCAGTCGCGGCAGACCAACCGCATCTCGGCGAACGTGCAAGGACTGGGGCCGACGGTTCGAATCTCGCTCAATGACAATCTGCTCAGAAAGGGTACGCCGGCTGAGATCCGCAGCGTGATGGGCCACGAGCTCGGCCACTATGTGCTCAACCACGTCTGGAAGGCCGTCGCCTTCTACGCGCTCATCATCCTCGCGCTGTTCGGCCTGCTCAACGGGCTTATGCCCGGAATGATCGCGCGCTGGGGCGCACGCTGGGGCATTACCCGCGCCGATGACCCGGTGACGGTGCCGATCGGCGGCATCATCGTGACGCTGGCCTTCCTCGCCCTCACCCCCATCACCAACAGCCTGACGCGCGTGCAGGAACATGAAGCCGATGTGTTCGGGCTGAACACCGCACGCGCGCCGGACGGCTTTGCCCGGATCGCCATGAAACTGTCGACCTATCGCAAGCTCGAGCCAGGCAGGTGGGAGGAGATCATCTTCTACACCCACCCGTCGGGCCGAACGCGCGTCGAAACCTCCATGCGCTGGAAGGCCGAGCATCTCGGCCAGCCCGGCATCGAATGAAGGAGCTGATCATGCACACCGCGCGTTGCCTTTGCGGCGCCATCACTGTCGAGGTCGACGGCGAGCTGAAAGCCCCCGACGTCTGCCACTGCGGCCAGTGTCGGCGCTGGTCGGGCCACTGCTGGGCGTCGACCGACCTGCCGCGTGACCGCATACGGATCAGCGGCGCCGACAACATCGCCTGGTACCAGTCCTCTGCCAGGATCCGCCGCGGCTTCTGCCGGACCTGCGGCTCGGCGATGTTCTGGGATCCCCCGCACCGCGACTGGACCGCGATCGCCATGGGTGCGTTCGCGACCCCGACGGGGACGCACGTCGCGAAACACATCTTTGTCGCCGACAAGGGCGACTACTATGCGATTGCGGAAGGTGAGCCGCAGGAGCTGAACCCGCCGACCTGATGCCCCGCCTTCTCGTTCTCGGTCAGGGCTACACTGCCGGGCGGCTGCGCCGTGCCGTCGAAGCAGCCGGCTGGCAGGTCATCGGCACCGCCCGCACGCCCCGTCCGGGGGTTCTTGCGTTTGACGACGCAGCCGTCGCCGCGGTGATCGCCGAGGCGACTCATATCCTGTCATCGGTCCCGCCCGACGGCGATACCGACCCGGTGCTCGCCCGTTACGGTGACCGCATCGCCGCAGCGGGTGCCTGGACCGGCTATCTGTCGTCGACCGGCGTCTATGGCGATGCGCAGGGCGCCTGGGTCGACGAGACAGCACCCGTCGGCGGTGGGCGGAGGACGGCACGCGTCGCCGCCGACCTCGCCTGGCAGGCGCTCGCGCCGGGACGCGTGCACCTGTTCCGCCTGCCCGGCATCTATGGACCCGGTCGCTCACCGCTGGGCCGGGTCCGCGACGGCTCAGCGCAGCGCATCGATGCTGCCGGGCAGGTGTTCAGCCGCATCCACGTCGACGACATCGTCGGAGCCGTGCTGACCGCCATGCTGCGGCCGCAGCCCGGTGTCTACAACATCGCCGACGACGCGCCCGCGCCGCAGGCGGACGTCATTGCCTTCGCCTGCCGCCTGCTCGGCAGGCCGGTGCCACCCTTGGTACCGCTCGCCGAAGCGGGGTTGTCTGCGCCCGCGGCTGGTTTCTACGCGGAGAGCCGCCGGGTCGCGAACGGCAAGATGTCGCGTGTGCTCGGCTACCGGCTTCGCTATCCTGACTATCGATCGGGGCTTCGCGCCTGTTTGCTGGAGGAAAGCGCATCATGAAGTTCGGGGTTGGACAATCGCCGCGCCGGCTCGAGGACGAGCGCCTGTTGACCGGCAGAGGGCGCTACACCGACGATTTCGCGCCGACCGGGACGGCTTACGCCGTGACACTCCGCTCGCCCTACGGGCATGCCCGCATTCGTTCGATCGACACGGCGCCGGCAAAGGCAGTGCCGGGTGTGCTTGCCGTATATACGGCCGCTGATGTCGCCCACTATGGCGAGATTCCCTGCCTCGTGCCGCTGTCGGGGCCGGTCAAGACGCCGCGCACGCTGCTGGCGAAGGACATCGTCCGCTTCGTCGGCGACGGCGTCGCCTTCGTGGTGGCGGAGACGCGCGCCGCGGCCAAGGCCGGGGCCGAGGCGGTCGAGGTCGACTATGACGAACTGCCGGTGGTCGCCGACATCGATTCGGCGATCGCGCCCGGCGCGCCGAAGCTCTGGCCAGACGCCGCCTCGAACATCCTGTTCGACTGGCAGGCCGGTGATGCCGCGGCAACCGACGCCGCGATCGCCGGCGCCGCGCACGCGACTCGCCTGAGGATCGTGCAAAACCGGATCGCGCCAACCTCGATGGAGGTTCGCGCCGCGCTCGGCGAATGGTCGGACGAAACCGGCTACACGCTCACTGTCGGCAGCCAGGGCGTCGCCAACATGCACGGCAACCTTGCCAAGGATGTGTTGAAGTGCCCACCCGAGCGGCTCCGCATCGTCACCGGCGACGTCGGCGGCGGCTTCGGCATGAAGATGTTCCTCTACGCCGAATACGCGCTGGTATTGCACGCCGCGCGCGACCTTGGCCGTCCCGTCAAGTGGACGGGCGAGCGCTCGGACGCGTTCCAGTCCGACTCGCACGGCCGCGCCATGGTGTCGGACGCGACCATGGCGCTTGACGCCGCTGGCAACATCGTTGCGCTGAAGGTCGAGACCTGGTCCGACCTCGGCGCCTACCAGGCGCAGTTCGGGCCGGCGATCCAGACCTTTGCCGGCGGCCGCATTATCGGCGGTGTCTACCGCATCCCGGCGATGCACAACCTGGTCCACGGGGTCGCAACCAACACGGCGCCGGTCGACGCCTATCGCGGCGCCGGGCGGCCGGAAGCGACCTACATCGTCGAACGGCTGATCGAGGCGGCGGCACGCCAGCTTGGCCGCGACGCTGGCGATCTTCGCCGGCAGAACCTGCTGCGGCCCGACGAGCTGCCGCACGACAACGGCCTAGGCCTCAGCTTCGACGTCGGCAACTTCCCGGCGCTGCTCGACGCCGCGCTCGCCAGGGCCGACTGGGCGGGCTTCGCTGGCCGCAAGGCGGCGGCGAACGCGCGCGGCAAGCGCTATGGCCGCGGCATCGCTTACTATGTCGAAATTGCCGGCGGCGGCTCGGTCGACGAGTATGCCGACGTGCGCTTCCTCGGCGACGGCACCATCGAGGCGGCGGTCGGCACGCAGTCGAACGGCCAGGGCCACGAGACCGCCTACGCGCAGGTGCTCGCCGAGCGGCTCGGTGTCGAGCTGGCGCGGGTCAGGATCGTGCAGGGCGATACCGCGCGGCTCGAGGTCGGGCGCGGCACCGGCGGCTCGCGCTCGATGGTCTGGGGCGGCGGTGCGCTCGTCGACGCGGCAACCGCCATCATCGACAGGGGACGCGAACTCGCCAGGGCCGACCTCGGCGAGGATGTCGACTTTGCCGACGGCCTGTTCCGCGCGCGGGGATCCAACCGCACGCTCGACTGGACTGATCTCGCCGCGCGCCACCCGAAGGCGCTCGATACCCGCGCCCGCTACGCGCCGGAAAAGCCGGGACCGACCTTCCCCAACGGCTGCCATGTCGCCGAGGTCGAGATCGATCCCGACACCGGCGTCGTCAGCATCGCGCGGTACAGCATCGTCGATGACTTCGGCACGCTGGTGAACCCGCTGCTGGTGGAAGGCCAGGTCCATGGCGGCATCGCCCAGGGTCTCGGCCAGGCGCTGCTCGAGAACGTCGTCTACGACAGCGCCGCGCAGTTGCTGACCGGCAGCTTCATGGACTATGGCGTGCCTCGTGCCGACGACATGCCGCGCGTCATCGACTTCGACACGCGCCCCGTGCCCAACCCCAACAATCCCCTGGGCGCCAAGGGCTGCGGCGAAGCCGGCACGATCGGCGCGATGCCGTCGATCATGAACGCGATCATCGACGCGCTTGACGGCACCCAGATCGAAATGCCGGCGACGCCCGAGAAGATCTGGCGCGCCTGCGAGGCGTTGAAGGCGCGGGCGGCGGCCTAGGTCACCGACTCATAAATCGCATCCAGATTTTTGAGGCGGCGAGTTTG
>CAYVVV010000029.1:0-15935 GCA_964455325.1 uncultured Sphingosinicella sp.
GACCTCGATACCCGTGCCCGGCGGCGCGATCGTGACGGCGAGCGTTGCTTCAGCAAGGCCGTAGCTCGGCGTGAAGGACTTGGCCGAAAAGCCGGCGGCGGCGAAGGCGTCGGTGAACGCCTGCATGACGTCAGGGCGGATCATGTCGGCGCCATTGCCGGCGATGCGCCAGCGCGACAGGTCGAATCGATCGGCGATGTCGGTCTGGCTCGACACGCGGCGCGCGCAGATGTCGTAGCCGAACGTCGGCGAATAGGACAGACTGTGCCCTTCGTTGCGCGTGATCAGCGCCAGCCACGACAGCGGTCGCCGCGCGAAATCCTCGGTAGCCAGATAGTCGGCCGAAACCTGGTTGGCGACCGGCGCCATCAGGCAGCCGACAAGACCCATGTCGTGATAGAAGGGCAGCCACGAGATGACCCGGTCGTCATCGCCAAGCTGCACGGCAACGGCATGGCCATTCAAGTTGGCGAGCAGCGCTTCGTGGGTGATCTCGACGCCGTGCGGGAACCGCGTCGACCCGCTCGAATACTGAAGATAGGCGATATCGGTCCGCCGTGCGCGTGGCAGCACTGCCGGCACCGCCTTGCGCGCCATGAAGTCGAGCCAGTCGACCGCCACCTTGCAGCGAAGCCCGTTCGCCGATTCGGAAACGATCGCGGCAAGCCCCGACGGCGCCAGTGTCAGCACCGGGTCGCACGACATCAGCTGGCTGCGGATCTGCTCGACATAGCCCTCGCGGCCACCGAACGACGTCGGCAGCGGTAGCGGTACCGGCAGCGCACCGGCATAGACCGCGCCGAAGAACAGGCTAACGAACTCGGCGCTCGTCTCGGCGATCAGCGCCACACGGTCGCCCGGACGGATGCCGGCGTCGATCAGCCGCCAGGCATTGCGCGTCGCGTCGGCCTTGAGATCGGCGAACGACTGGACGCGGATCAGCCGCGCGCGCGCATCGAAGAAGTTGAGCCCACGCTTGCCGAGCGCGGCATAGTCGAGCGCATCGCCAAGCGTTTCAAACTCCGCCGACCGGCGCGGCAGCGCGTCGGTCGTCGGCGTTGCGATGGGCGCAATGTCATCTGCGCCCGAAAGCGTCAGCGCGCCCGCGTCAGCAGTGCGATTGAGCAAGTCCCCGAACCTCCTCAGCTGGTCTTGGCGACCGGCGGCTTTGATGCCGTTCTAAACTTTGCCAGATACACGACTTTGGCCATTGTGAACATTGAATGGCGCGCCATGTGCCCTATGCTGACGTTCAAAATTGGGTCCGACTATGGCAGGAACATGGCGTGCGCCCGGAAAAATCACGCAGACCGCTGCCGCCGCTGACCTCTGAAACGCTCGATTCGCTGGCGTTACGCTACGTTGAGCGCTTCGCGACCAGCGAGGCGCGGCTGACACGCTACCTCGAGCGCAAGCTGCACGAGCGCGGCTGGGGCGGGACGGGGCAGCCGCCGGTTGCCGCCATCGTCGAGCGACTCGCCGCGCTGCGCTATGTCGACGACCGGGGCTTTGGCGAGGCGCGCGCACGCGGCCTGCAGCGGCGCGGCTATGGCGCGCGGCGGATCGGCGACGACCTGCGCGCCGCCGGTATCGACGCTGCGCTGCGCACTGAAATCACGGCGACGGTGGACGCGCGCGAAGCGGCGATGACCTTTGCGCGCCGGCGCCGGTTCGGGCCGTTCGGACCGCCGGTCAGCGATCCGCGGCAGCGCCAGCGCCAGTTTGCGGCGATGCTGCGTGCGGGCCACGATGCCCGCATCGCCGCGGCGATCCTCGGCGCGCCGCACGAAGCCGATCTCTACGACGACTGACGCGCGCGCACCGCGGCAAGCGCTTCGGGCGTGTCGACGTCGATGAGCACGCCGGCGCTCGCCGCGATCTCGACGATCGCATCGGCGAACTCGGCCATCAGCGCCTTGCCGCCGACGTCGCCTTCGATCGCTGCGAGCCGTGGAAAGAAGCGGCGGCCCCAGGCAACGGGGTTGCCGCGCTTGCCATGGTGAGCAGGGACGACGATGCAGTCGTCGCGCGCCGCCGCGGCAACCGCGCGGATGTCGTCCGCCGACACTGCCGGCATGTCGCCGAGCAGCACCAGCGCTGCCGACCAGTCGCGAGGTACCGCCTTGATGCCGGCGGCGAGCGTCTGGCTGAGGCCCTCGGCGTAGCGCTCGGCGCGTACCGTGGTGACGCCGCCGGCGATCGCCTCGACCCGCTCCGCCTCGTGGCCGGTGACGACGATCGCCGGCAGCCCGGCGTCGCCGAGCGTGTCGAGCACGTGCGCGAGCACCGGCTTGCCGCCAAGTTCGGTGGTGAGCTTGTTCGTGCCCATGCGCACCGAACGTCCGCCGGCGAGAACGATCCCGCCGACCGTGCCGGTGCCGCCGCGTCGCGCGGGCCGCGGCTCGGGCCGCGGCACGTCGGCGAGCAGTCCGCCGACGCCCATTGCGGCAATGTCGCCCGCGGCGACGTCGATCCCGGCGTGGAGCCGTTCGAGAACCCAGTCGAAGCCGTTGCGCTTGGGGCTGCGCGCGCAGCCGGGCAGGCCGATCACGGGCATGCCGCCGATGCGCCCAACGCAGATAAGGTTGCCCGGTTCGACCGGCATGCCCAGCCGCACGACTTCGCCGCCGGCGGCGACGATCGCGGCCGGAATGACATCGCGGCGGTCGGCGATCGCCGATGCGCCGGCGATCAGCACGATGTCGGCCGGCTCGGCGAGCGCCGCCACCAGCGCCACCGCGTCGTGCGGCACGCGCGCCTCGCTCCACGCGGCAAGGCCCAGCGCCTCGACCCGTGCGCGGGTGACGGTCGCGGTCTTGTCGAGCAGCTTTGCCGGCGTGCCGGGCAGCACGGTCTGCAGCAGGCGGACACGCTTGCGTCCGAACGGCGCCAGCCGCAGCGGCGCGGCGCGGGCAATGTCGGCGCAGCGCACGACGCTGGCTTTGGGTGCAGCGAAGGGGATGATCTTGATCGTGGCGACGAAATCGCCCCGGCCGACGCGCGCGAACGGGCGCTCGGTCGCCAGGGTCACCGCCTCGTCGACGGCGTTCAGCGCATCGACCATCGCCCGATCGACGATGACGAGCCCGTCGGCAGTCGCTGCAAGATTGACGCGGCCATGCGCCGGCGACTCGGCGGCGAGACCCTCGCCGCAGGCGGCCTCGCCGACAGCACGCGCCGCATCGTCTTCGGGAACGTCGTCAGGGTCGAGCACGGCGACCGTCAGCGCCTCGATGCCGGCGTCACGCGCGGCGGCAACATCGGCCGGCGTCAGCCGCGTGCCCTTTGCCAGCCGGCGCGCGCCGACGTCGACCGAATGTGCGAGGATCGCGCCCACCGCCCGCTCGGTCGCGACCGCGCCAAACCTCATGCTGTCCGCCCGCGCCAAACCGCGATCATCTGCGCCGCGATGGACAGCGCGATCTCGGCGGGGTTGGCGGCGCCGATGTCGATCCCGGCGGGGCCGTGGATGCGCTGAAGCTCGATTTCACCGAACCCCGCTGCCAGCAGCCGTTCGCGCCGCGCCGCCTGCGTCCGGCGCGATCCCAGCGCGGCGACGTAGAACGCCGGCGATCCAAGCGCGGCGACGAGCGCCGGGTCGTCGAGCTTGGGATCGTGCGTCAGCGTCACCACCGCGCTCGCTTCGTCGGGCCGCCAGTCGGCGAGCGCCTCGTCGGGCCAGCGCGGATCGACGGACGTGCCGGCGAAGCGGTCAGCGGCGGCGAAGCTGCCACGCGGATCGACGACGAGCGGCGCGAAGCCGAGCAGCCGGGCTAGCGGCACCAGCGCCTGCGCGATGTGCACCGCGCCGACGATCATCAGCCGGCCGGGCGGGTCATAGACACGGACGAAGGCGCCGGCGCCGGCCTCCGCCGTGACGCCGCTCGCCAGGTCGGTCGCGAGCGTCAGCCGCTCCCCGGCGCTTGCCGCAGCAATGACGCGGTCGACGAGCGCGGGCGTGAATCCGCCCGCCGCGACCGGCTGCACAAGCACCGAAATGCGGCCGCCGCAGGCGAGCCCGACCTGCCAGGCGCGCTCGTCGGCGACGCCGTAGTCGAGCCGCTGCGCGGTGCCGCCGGCGAGGACGTCGGCAGCGGCGGTGATGACATCGCCCTCGACGCAGCCGCCGCTGACTGATCCCTCGAACAGGCCGTCGTCGCGGATGGCGAGGTGCGCGCCAACCCGGCGCGGCGCCGATCCCCAGGTTTCGATGACCGTCGCCAGTGCCACCCGATGGCCGGCGTCGAGCCAGGTTCTGACCGCGCCGAACAGTGCCAGCATGTCGGCGGCCTCGCTCACAGCAGCAGCCAGAGCAACAGTGCAACGACGGCAAGGACGACGAGCGCGCCCCAGGCGAGCGGCGGCAGCCCCGTCGGCTCCGCAGCTTCGACGGCTTCGGCGGGGACGGCTGGCTCGGGCGCGCCGACCTCGACGCGCGCCTTGAATGCCGCGAAGAAGGCTTCGGCATAGCCGCGCGCGGTGCCCTCGATGAGCCGTGCGCCGAGCTGCGCGAGCTTGCCGCCGACGGTCGAGGTGGCGTGATAGCTGAGCCGCGTGCCCGGCGCGCCATCGACCGTCTCGTCATCGAGTCGCACCTCGGCCCGCCCCTTGGCGAAGCCGGCAACGCCGCCCTTGCCCTCGCCGGCGATGACGTAACGGTTGGGCGCGTCAATCTCGGTCAGCTCGATCACGCCGGTGAACTTGGCGCGGACCGGTCCGACCTTGGCGTTCATCGCTCCCTCGAAACGGTTGTCGCCGGCAGGCTCCAGCCGTTCGACCCCGTCGATGCAGGCGGCCAGTACCGCCGGGTCGTTGAGCGCCGCCCAGACCCGATCGCGTGGCGCGGCGATGATCGATTCGCCCGTGATATCCATGCGCTTGTGTTCCTTTCGTGCCTTGCGCGACGGCCGATAACCGATATAGTTTCAGTTAATTGGGCGTTTGTGGTAGCGTTGTTTCCAGCAAAAACAATCTGTGCGTCGGAGGTGACATGGCCGAGCACACGTTGCTGCAGGGGAAGCACGTGGCCGACCACGCCGACATCTCCGAAGAAGTCCGTGTCAAGGGCACCGTCAAGTGGTTTGACGCGGTACGGGGATATGGCTTTATCGTTCCCGGCGACGGGAGCGGTGACGTGTTGGTTCACTTTTCCACGCTGCGCGAGGTCGGGCGCAGAACGCTTCCGGAAGGGGCGACGGTGGTCTGTACGGCGGTGATGCGCGAGCGCGGACGCCAGGCGCGCCACATTGTCGATCTTGATCTTTCGACGGCGATCGGTCCCGATCCCGAAGCGGCGATGCGCCGCGCCGCCAGCCGCGTCGATCCGCAGGATCTTATCGATCAGGCCGGCGATGCCGAGCGGCTTGAGGTGAAATGGTTCAACCGGCTGAAGGGCTATGGCTTCCTGACGCGCGGCGAGGGACACCCCGACATTTTCGTGCACATGGAGACCGTGCGCCGCGCCGGCCTCGTCGAACTCGTGCCCGGCGAACCGGTGCTGGCGCGCGTCGCGCAGGGCGACAAGGGGCCGCTTGCAGTTGCAATTGTCGGCAAGGCGGCCGACTGAGCGTAAATGCCTTACCGATTCGGCCGCGCGTCTGGCCTTGCCCTGTCCATCTTCGTCTTCGCGCTGCTGCTCGCCGCATGCGGCCGCGCCGCGACGCTTGCCGACGATGGCGACGACGAGCAGGCGTCGCGAAGCCTTGTCGAAACCGCACTCGTTATCGCCACCGCTGACGGCCGTCGCCACCGCTATGTGGTTGAGGTCGCGCGCACGCCCGACGAGCAGGCGCGCGGGTTGATGTACCGCCGCTCGATGCCGCCGGACCGCGGCATGCTGTTCCCGTTCCGGCCGGCGCGGCCGGCGAGTTTCTGGATGGCGAACACCTACATTCCGCTCGACATGGTCTTCATCGCGCCGGGCGGCCGCATCGAGAGCATCCTCGCCGACGTGCCGCCGCTGACCGAGGACCAGCGCCGCTCACTGGGTCCAGTCGTCGCCGTGCTCGAGCTCAATGCCGGCGAGACGGCGCGCATCGGCGCGCATCCCGGCGATCGTGTCGAATATGATCTTGGGGGCTTGCCAGCCGTCGCCAATTGAGGCTGTAAGGCCGCCAACGCCAATCCGGAGCCGCCTATGGGTCTGCTGAAGTCGATGGTCACCTGGTGGGATGGCCCAACCTGGGGTACGCGCCTGTGGACCTGGCTCAATGGCGAGGAAATCGGCCGCGACGATGCCGGCAACCGTTACTACCGCAAGCGCGGCCGCGACGGCGAGCGGCGCTGGGTGATCTACGCCGGCGAGAACGAGGCGAGCCGCGTGCCGCCCGAATGGCACGGCTGGCTGCACAAGACCACCGACCTGCTTCCCAGCGAGGCGCCGCTGCCGCGCAAGCCCTGGCAGACGCCGCACGTCGAGAACCGCACCGGCACCGCGGCAGCCTGGACGCGACCCGGCGCGCTAGCGTCGCACGCGCCACGCGCCCGTGCCACGGGCGATTACGAGGCGTGGACGCCCGACGCATGACCGCGCTGTTCCGCCAGAACCTCGTCGAGGCGATCGTCGGCGCGCTCGTGCTCGCCGTGGCGGTGGCATTCACGCTGTTCTTTTATCAGCGCACGGCGGGCGGTGTCGGTGGCGACCGCTATACCATCGCAGCGCTGTTTCCCAACGCCACCGGCGTCGCGGTCGGCACCGACGTCCGCATCTCGGGCGTCAAGGTCGGCTCGGTCACGTCGCAGTCGCTCGATCCGCAGACGTTCCAGGCGCGGCTTGGCCTCGCCATCGACGCGCGCGTCCGACTGCCGCTCGATTCGAGCGCAGCGATCGCGTCCGAAGGCATTCTCGGCGGCAATTACGTCGCTCTGACCCCCGGCGGCGAGACCGAGATGCTGCGCGAGGGCGACGAAATCACCGATACGCAGGGTTCGGTCGACCTGATGACGCTGATCGGCGGTTTCATCAACCAGACCGGCAAGGACGATGCTCCCAGTGCCGCGGAGCCGGCGGGACCGTGACCGGCGCGCTGGTTGCGATGCTGCTTGCGGCCGGCACGCAGCCGCCGCGGTTGCCGACGCCCAATGCCGAACGCGTGCTGAGCATTGGCGTCCTCGACAAGGTCAGTTCCGAAACGAAGCTGCTGACGCTGAAGCCGGGCCATTTCACCCGTTTCGGCAAGCTCCGCATCATCGCCCGCACCTGCGCGGCGTCGCCGCCGTGGGAAAAGCCGCACACCGGCGCCTTTCTGCAGATCGATGGCCCGACGGCCAAGTCGGGCAAGCGGGCGCGACTGTTCTCGGGCTGGCTGTTCGCCGAGAGCCCCTCGCTCAACAGCTTTGACCACCCGCGCTACGACGTCTGGGTCAGGAGCTGCACGATGCGCTTCCCCGAGACTGGCCCCGACACCATCGTCGTCGGCGCGTCGCCGAAGCCAGCCGCCGCGTCGAGCGCGCCGAAATCGGCGCCGGCGTCGGAAACTGCGCCCGACAGCAACTGAAGATAGTCGTCGCGGCTGACCTCGACCGCGCCGAGCCGAGCCAGGTGCGGGGTGAGGAACTGCGCGTCGAGCAGCCGGAAACGGCCCATGCGCAGCCGCGCGACAAGGTGCGCCAGCGCCGCCTTCGATGCGTCGGCAACACGGCTGAACATGCTCTCGCCGAAGAAGGCGGCACCGATGCGAACGCCATAGAGTCCGCCGACGAGCACGCCGTCCCGCCAGGTCTCGACGCTGTGCGCGTGGCCGATACGATGCAGCAGCCGGTAGGAATCGACGATCTGCGCGTTGATCCAGGTGTCGCTGCGTCCCGGCGCCGGCCCGGCGCAGGCATCGACGACGGCGCCGAAGGCGCGGTCGACGCTGTGCGCGAACCGCTCGCGCCGCAGCGTCCGCGCCAGGCTTTTCGGCAGGTGGAAGGCGTCGAGCGGAAAGATGCCGCGCTGCCGCGGCTCGACCCAGAACACGTCGGGTGAATCGCGGCTTTCGGCCATCGGGAAGATGCCGATCGAATAGGCGCGCAGCAACAGTTCGGGATCGAGCGGCGTGGCGCGTTGCGGCGGCGACGTCATGGCATCGACATGCGCGCGCCGGCATGGCGCACCAGCCGGCCTGCGAGCTCGAACTCGAGCAGCACGGTTGCGACCACCGCCGGCGGCAGCCCCGACAATCGCACGATCTCGTCGACCGGCACCGGTGTCATGCTGAGCAGACCAACGACCGCGGCGCGCGCGGCATCGTCGGCGTCGGCCATCGGCGGCGCGCGGAAACCAACGGCGACCGCCGCCAGACGCGGACCGCCGAACGGCGCGATCGCCTCGACGATGTCGGCGGCCGATTGCACCAGGGTCGCGCCGTCGCGGATCAGCGCGTTGACACCCTGCGCGCGCGGATCGAGCGGGAAGCCTGGCACCGCCATCACCTCGCGGCCCTGCTCGGCGGCCATGCGCGCGGTGATCAGCGAGCCCGACCTCGGCGCTGCCTCGACGACGACGACGCCTGCCGCGATGCCCGAGATCAGCCGGTTGCGGCGGGGGAAATGACGCGCCTGCGGCTCGGTACCGAACGGCTGCTCGGCGACGACGAGGCCGCGCGCGTACAGCGCCGCGTGCAACTCGGCATTTTCGGGCGGGTAGACGACGTCAATGCCGCCGGCGACGACACCGATGGTGCCGCCGTCGAGCGCGCCGGCGTGCGCCGCCGCGTCGATGCCGCGCGCCAGCCCCGACACGACGACGACGTCCGCCGCAGCAAGGTCGGCGGCGAGCTGCCGGGCGAAGCGGATCGCCGCCGCCGACGCGTTGCGCGCGCCGACAATGGCGACGCAGCGCCGCGCCGCCAGGCAGGTGGCGCCGCGCACGGCGAGCACAGGCGGCGCATCCTCGATCGCTGCGAGCATCGCCGGGTAGTCGGTGTCGCCAACGAACACGAACCGTGCGCCGCAGCGTTCGACCGCCGCCATTTCGCGTACGGCGTCGTCGATGCTTGCCGGTCTGAACCCGCGGCGGCCGCCGCGGCGGGCGAGGTCGGGCAGCGCGTCGAGGGCGGCGCTGGCGCTGCCGAAGCGTGTGACCAGCTGGCGATAGCTGATCGGCCCGACGTTCTCGCTGCGGATCAGCCGGAGCTTTGCCAGCCGTTCGGCCTCGATGCCCGTGGGGCGGTCAGCCACGCGCGCCGATGCCGGATTTGCCTCCGCCGATCTTGTCTTCGGTGCCGGCGCGCAGACGGGCGATGTTCTCGTCGTGGCGCGCCACGATCAGCACCGCCATGCCCGCGAACAGCAGCGCCGCGTCCCAGCGCCCGACGAGCGCCGGTGCCAGCGGCGACATGACGGCGGCGCAGAGGCCGGCAAGCGAGCTGTACCGCGTCGTCGCCGCGACGAGCAGCCAGACTAGCGCGAACACCGCCGCTGCCTGCCAGTGTACGACGACGAGGACGCCGAGCAGCGTGGCGACGCCCTTGCCGCCGCGGAACATCAGCCACACCGGGAACAGATGGCCGAGGAACGCACCCATGCCGCCAAGGATGTCGCCGCCGTGCGCGAAACTCTGACCCAGCCAGACGGCAAGCGCGCCCTTGCCGGCGTCGAGCAGCAGCGTCAGCGCGGCGAGGCCCTTGCCGCCGGCGCGCAGCACGTTGGTGGTGCCGATGTTGCCCGAACCGACCTTGCGGATGTCGCCGAGGCCGGCGAGGCGCGTCAGCACCAAGCCGAACGGGATCGATCCCAACAGATAGCCGACAGCGAACCACAGCCACGGGTTCGCCAGCAGGGACTGTTCGTCGCTCATCACGGTCATGCTAGCGCGAAACGCTTCCTGCCTGAAAGCCCTGTTGCGGCGTCGCGCTCATGTAGATGACGACCTCACCGACGCGGCCGTCGGGGCGAACCGTAAAGAAGTTGCAGTTGCGCATCTGCACCTCGCCGCCGCCGTCGGTGCGGGTCAGCGTCACCCGGAAGCGCACCGCGACCGACTGCGTATCGGCGTCGGCGGTGACCTTGAAGTCCTCGAACCTGATGCCCGAATAGACGGCGACGAACTCGTCGAAATGCGCCCTGATCGCCGCCTTGCCGTCGTAGGCGATGCCGAGCGGTGGCACCGACATCACTGCATCGTCGGCAAGGATCGCCAGCATGGCGTCAACGCGCCCGGCGGCGACATTGCCGAAGTAGCGGTTGACGGCAAGATCCTCGAGGTCGGCGCGGGCGAGCATGGTCATCTCCCTGTTCCGGCACTTCATATCGTCGTTCGCGCTGTCGCAAGAATGACGATATGTGGTGTCGCCATGACCGACAGCCTTGCCATTGCCTTTGCTCAACTCAACCAGAAAATGGGCGACCTGCGTGCCAATGCCGATGCCATCCTTGCCGCGCGCGATCGGCATCCCGCCGCCGACCTTCTCGTTACCTGCGAACTGTCGCTGATTGGCTACCCGCCCGAGGATCTGGTGCTGAAGCCGGCGCTGGTCGCCGCGGCTGCGCGCGAGCTTGCGCGGCTGGCGGCGGCGACCTCGACCGGCCCGGCGCTGCTCGTTGGCACCACGCTCGCCGAACACGGCAAGCTCTATAATGCGATGGCGCTCCTGGACGGGGGCAGGGTCGCGGCGTGGACGCGCAAGCACGAGCTTCCGAACTATGGCGTGTTCGATGAAAAGCGTGTGTTCGCGGCGGGGCCGCTGCCGGGGCCGATCGCCTTCCGCGGTGTCCGGCTCGGCGTCGCGATCTGCGAGGACATCTGGTTTCCCGACGTCTGCGAATGCCTTGCCGAGACCGGCGCCGAAATCCTCATCGTCCCCAACGGCAGCCCGTACGAGCTGGGCAAGGACGACAGGCGGCTGTCGCTGGCGGTGACGCGCGTCTCCGAAACCGGCCTGCCGCTCGCCTACGTGAACCGCGTCGGCGGGCAGGACGAGTTGGTGTTCGACGGGGCGAGCTTCATTCTCAACGCCTCGCGCCGGCTTGCCGTGCAGATGCCCGACTGGGAGGAGGCGGTGACGCTGACGCACTGGTCGCGCACGGCGCAGGGGTGGGTCTGCGCCGAAGGCCACAAGCACCGGCTCGACCCGTATCCCGAGGATATCTACCACGCCATGCAGACCGGGCTGCGCGACTATGTGAACGCCAACCGCTTTCCGGGCGTCGTGCTCGGCCTGTCAGGCGGCATCGACAGCGCGCTGTCGGCGGCGGTCGCCGTCGACGCGCTCGGGGCCGACCGGGTGTGGTGCGTGATGATGCCGTCGCGCTTCACCTCGCGGCACAGCCTCGAGGATGCCGCCGCGTGCGCGCGGTTGCTCGGCTGCCGGCTCGACACCATTCCGATCGAGCCCGCGGTCGAAGCCTTCGATGCGATGCTGGCACCGGCGTTCGCGGAGCGGCAGCGCGACATTACCGAGGAGAACATCCAGTCGCGCATCCGTGGGCTGACCTTGATGGCGCTGTCGAACAAGTTCGGCCACATGCTGCTCACCACTGGTAACAAGTCCGAAATGTCGGTCGGCTACGCCACCATCTACGGCGACATGGCCGGTGGCTATTCGGTGCTGAAAGACGCCTACAAGACGACGGTGTTCGCGCTGTCGCGCTGGCGCAACGCCAACCGCCCCAAGCTCGCGCTCGGCCCCGACGGGCCGGTGATGCCCGATCGCGTCATCGTCAAGCCGCCGTCCGCCGAGCTGCGCGAGGACCAGAAGGACGAGGACAGCCTGCCGCCCTACGCCTTGCTCGATCCCATCCTGCATGGACTCGTCGAGGAGGAGCTGTCGGTCGCCGACGTCGTCGCGCGCGGTTTCGACGAAGCCACCGTCGCGCGCATCGAACGGCTGCTCTACATCGCCGAATACAAGCGCCGCCAGTCGCCGCCGGGCGTCAAGATCGGTGTCCGCAACTTCGGCCGCGACCGCAGATACCCGATCACCAACGCGTTCCGGACGGCGGAGTAGACCACGTCGATTTTTCTGGCTACAATTCTGGCCAGAAAGGTCCATGCCATGACCCGACATGTCCCCGTTTCAGAATTCAAGGACAAGGCTTCCGAACTGATCGCCGCCGCTGAGGCAGGAGAGGAAATCGTGATCACCCGTCATGGCCGCGCCGTGGTCAAGCTCGTGGGCGCCCATGCAGATTCGGCGGCTCGCAAGCAGAAAATCATCGATGACATGTTCGCGCTCGGCGATGCGCACCTCGTCAGACACGGATCGACCTCGGCCGACGAAATCAAGGCATGGATCGAGGAAGGTCGGCGTTGACGACCATCGTTGTCGATGCCTCGATTTCGGCATCGATCATCCTGCCCGATGAACGGACCGCCCGTTCGGACAACGTCCGGGCCATGCTCGTCGCGTCGGACCTCTACACACCCGTGCACTGGCCGCTCGAGATGGGATCCCTGCTTGTCGCGGCCGAGCGGCGAGGGCGGATCACTACCGAGGAGCGTCGCGCCTACCTTGCCATGGTGCGCGAGTTCCAGACGTTGCTCGATGCCCAATCGGCTGGTCCATCCGATCTGATCGCCGATCTCGCGATGGCGGCCGGTCTTTCCGTCTATGACGCCGCCTACCTCGGGCTCGCGCTGCGACGCGGCGCGATGCTCGCAACCAACGACCGTAGGCTTGGTGAGCAGGCGCGGATGCGCGGGGTCGAAATCCTGACGACACTCGCATGACGCCCACCACCCGCTTTGCGCCGTCGCCCACCGGCTATCTGCACGTCGGCAATGTCCGCACTGCGCTGCACAACTGGCTGTTCGCGCGGAAGCACGGTGGCCGCTTCCTGCTCCGGATGGACGACACCGACACCGAGCGGTCGCGGCCCGAATACGCTGATGCGATCCGCGCCGATCTCGCCTGGCTCGGCCTCGTCCCCGACGCCGAGGTGCGCCAGTCGGAGCGACTCGCGCTCTACGACGCGGCGTTCGACCGGCTGCGCGCGGCAGGGCGCGTCTACCCCTGCTTCGAAAGCGCCGAGGAGCTCGACGTCAAGCGCAGGATCCAGCTGTCGCGCGGCCTGCCGCCCGTTTATGACCGCGCCGCGCTGACGTTGACGCCGGCGGCGGTCGACGCCAGGATCGCCGCCGGCGAGCATCCGCACTGGCGGTTCCGGCTTGATACCGCGACGCCGGTGTATTGGACCGATCTCATCCGCGGCGAATCGCACATCGATCCCGCCTCGCTCAGCGATCCCGTCGTGCGGCGCGCCGACGGATCCTACCTCTACATGCTGCCCTCGGTCGTCGACGATATCGACATGGGCGTGACGCACGTCATCCGCGGCGAGGATCACGTCACAAACTCGGGCATCCAGATCCAGTTGTTCGTCGCACTGGGCGCATCGCCGCCGGCGTTCGCGCACGAGGCGCTCATTACGGGCAGCGAGGGCGCGCTGTCGAAGCGGCTCGGCTCGGCCGGGATGGTGCATTTCCGCGACGCGGGCATCGAGCCGATCGCGCTCGCGGCGCTGCTGGCGAGGCTCGGCACCGCCGATCCGGTCGAGCCGGTGACGTCGATGGCACCGCTGGTCGAGCGCTTCGACCTCGCGCATTTTGGCCGCGCGGCAGCGCGCTTCGACGAGGCCGAGCTGCGGCAGCTCAACGCCAAGATCGTCCACCAGCTCGACTATGATGCGGTGCAGCACCGGCTGCCGGCCGGGATGGATGCCGAGGCGTGGGCGGTGCTGCGGCCGAATCTTGCGACGGTGGCCGACGCCGCCGACTGGTGGCGCGTCGTCGAAGGGCCGGTTGCCGCGCCGCTAGACCCCGCCGACGCTGATTACCTGCGCGAAGCCGCCGACGCCTTCGCCGCCACCGACTGGTCGGACGATCCGTGGCATGCGGCGACCGCGGCGCTGAAGGCGTCGACGCGGCGCGACGGTCAGGCGCTGTACCGGCCGCTGCGCCGCGCGCTTACCGGCCGCGACCGTGGGCCGGAGATGGCGGGGCTGCTGCGCCTGATTGGCCGCGACCGCGCGCTGGCACGGCTGCGCGCGACGCGTTGAGCACTGGCGCGCACGCGTCGGGCGCCCTATTTGTGCGGCGCATGTCGGTTGCCACCAACGTCGTCGAACGCTTTCGCGCCCGCTTGCGCGCGGTAACGCGTGCGCAATGGGTGATCGGCGGGCTGACGCTCGCCATCAACGCCGGCATCGTCCTCATGCTCGTGTTCGAAAGCCACTTCGGCGTGGCCAAGCCGCCGTCGTTCATCGCCTATTTCAAGAGCTGGGAGGACGGCCGCTCGCGCGCCGACGCGCTCGAGGCGCAGGAGGAGGAGCGCCGGCTCGAAGCCGAGGCCGAGCGCATCGCCGCCGCACTTGACGTCGGCGCGGCGGCCGGTCCCGAGCCGGCGCCATGAGCGACGCGGCGCGGGTCATGACGGCGGCGGCGGCGCTGTCGCTGCGCGGCCTCGGTCGTACCGCGCCAAACCCCAACGTCGGTTGCATCATCATGCGCGATGGCGTCGTCGTCGGCCGCGGCTGGACCCAGCCCGGCGGCCGCCCGCATGCCGAGGCGATGGCGCTTGACGCGGCGGGCGGGGCGGCGCGCGGTGCCGACGTCTTCGTCACGCTCGAACCCTGCGCGCATGTCAGCGGGCGCGGACCGGCCTGTGCCGACCTGCTTGCCAGCGCTGGCGTGAACAGTGTTAACATCGCGCTCGCCGACCCTGATCCGCGCACCAGCGGCAGAGGCATCGCGCGGCTTGCCGCTGCCGGCATCGGTACCCGGATTGGCATTGGCGAAGCGCCGGCGCGTGCCGCGATGGCGGGCTATCTGACCCGACTGGCACTCGGCCGTCCGCGCGTCACGCTGAAGCTCGCCATGTCGATCGACGGTCGCGTCGCGCTCGCCAGCGGTGCCAGCCAGTGGATCACCGGCGCCGCGGCGCGTGCGCACGGCCATCTCCAGCGCGCGCTGGCCGACCTCATCCTCATCGGCCGCGGCACGCTCGAAGCCGACGATCCTTCGCTCGACGTGCGCGTCGCGGGGCTTGAAAGGCGCAGCCCGCGCCCGGCGGTGCTGAGCGCGACGCTCGCCGAGATTCCGCCGGCGGCCCGGCTGGCAGCGCGCGATCCGCTGCTGCTGTCGTCGACCACGGACCTGTTCGGTCTTGCGGTCAACGATGTCCTCGTCGAGGGTGGTGCGGCGACTGCGGCGACACTGCTCACGGCCGATCTCGTCGACCGGCTGCTTGTCTATCGTGCACCGATCGTCATCGGCGACGGTGCCCCGGGTACCGGACGGCTTGGCGTTGACCGGCTCGCCGACGCGCACGGCAGTTGGCGGCCGGCCGGCAATCGCGCGCTAGGCGACGACCGCCTAGAGATCTACGAGCGGGTACGATAGGGAGGCGGCATGTTCACCGGCATCATCACCGACATCGGCACCATCCGCAGTGCCGAGCAGCGCGGCGACCTCCGGCTCGTCGTCGGCTGCGGCTATGACATGGCAGGCGTTGCCATCGGTGCCTCGATCGCCTGCGCGGGTGTCTGTCTCACCGTTGTCGACAAGGGCGCCGACTGGTTCGCGGTCGATGCCTCGCACGAAACGGTCTGCCGTACCGCACCGGGCCGGTGGGCGGTGGGCCGCCGCCTCAACCTCGAACGTGCGCTCAGGGTGGGCGATGAGCTTGGTGGCCACATCGTCACCGGCCATGTCGACGGTGTCGGCGAGGTGGTCGCGGTCACTGCCGACGGCGATTCGCACCGCGTCGACATTGGCGTGCCCGCCGCCATCGCCCCGTTCGTCGCGGCCAAGGGTTCGATCGCCGTCGACGGCGTCTCGCTTACCGTCAACGACGTCCGCGACGGCGACGACGGCACGCGCTTCAGCGTCAACATCATTCCGCACAGCTGGGCGGTGACGACGCTCGCTGAGCTTGCCCCCGGCGCGGCAGTCAATCTCGAGATCGACGTGCTGGCACGCTACCTGCACCGCATGCAGTCGATGGTATGATGTG
>CAYVVV010000029.1:15945-18502 GCA_964455325.1 uncultured Sphingosinicella sp.
GAAGAATGATAGCTCGTCATCACATCAAAGTGTGATAAAGCGGCGATCATGTCCACTGCACTGATCGAAAAGATTCGCGGCCTCGTCGCCGCGGGCGACGTTACCCGCTCGGGCCTTGCCCGCGCCGCTGGCCTTCACGCCAACACGCTGCGCGACCTCGACGACCCCGACTGGAACCCCACCGCCGAAACGCTGCGCAAGCTCGAATATTATCTGGCAGCGAACAGCGACGCGCCGGCGCTCGTCCCCATCGAGGAGATCATCGACGAAGCGCGCAACGGCCGCATGTTCATCCTTGTCGACGACGAGGACCGCGAGAACGAGGGCGACCTCATCATCCCGGCGCAGATGGCGACGCCTGATGCGATCAATTTCATGGCAACGCATGGCCGCGGTCTCATCTGCCTTGCGCTGTCGAAAACGCGGTGCGATCAGCTCGGCCTCGACCTGATGAGCCGCAACAACGGCACCCGCCACGAGACCGCCTTCACCGTGTCGATCGAAGCCAAGCAGGGTGTCACTACCGGCATTTCCGCCGCTGATCGGGCGCGCACCATCTCTGTTGCCATCGACGCCTCGAAGGGTCCCGACGACATCGTGACGCCGGGCCATGTCTTCCCGCTCATCGCGCGCGACGGCGGCGTCCTCGTCCGCGCCGGCCATACCGAAGCGGCGGTCGATGTGGCGCGGCTTGCCGGCTTGAACCCGTCGGGCGTCATCTGCGAGATCATGAACGACGACGGCACCATGGCGCGGCTGGGCGACCTTCTCGTCTTCGCGCGCCTGCACGGGCTCAAGATCGGCACCATCGCCGATCTCATCGCCTATCGGCACAAGCATGACCATCTGGTCGAATGCATCGCGCAGGCGCCGTTCACCTCGGACTACGGCGGCGACTGGCGGATGCTCACCTACCGCAACAAGGTCGACGGCGGCATCGCCATCGTGTTGCAGAAAGGCAGGGTCCAGCCCGACCGGCCGACCCTGGTCAGGATGCACCGCCTGTCGATGTTCGCCGACATTCTTGGCCAGCCAGGGCCGGGCAAGCGCATGCTGCAGCGTTCGATGAGCGCCATCGGCGAGGCCGGTGCCGGCGTCATCGTGCTGCTGCTGCCCTCCGATCCGGCCGCCATCGCCGGCGCGCTCAAGGGCGATGGCATGGACCTCAGGGCCTATGGCATCGGCGCGCAGATCCTCGCCGATCTTGGCATCGGCGATATGGAGCTGCTGTCGAACGCGCACCGCAACGTCGTCGGGCTCGAAGGCTATGGCCTCAACATCGTTGGCGAACGCCCGGTTCCGGAGGCATAGGCATGGCCCGCATCCTCATCGTCGAGGCGCGTTTCTACGAGCATTTGAATGACATGCTGCTCGCCGGCGTGCGCGCTGCGCTCGACACGGCCGGGCACAGGCACGAAACGATCACCGTGCCCGGCGCACTGGAGATTCCGGGCGCCATTGCGCTTGCCGCCGAAAGCGGCCGCTACGACGCCTATGTCGCGGTTGGCGTCGTCATCCGCGGCGAGACCTACCATTTCGAGATCGTCGCCGGCGAAAGCGCGCGCGGGCTGATGGCGCTGACCATGGATGGGCTTGCCGTCGGCAACGGTATATTGACGGTCGAGAACGAAGCGCAGGCGATCGTTCGCGCCGACCCGACGCAGAAGGACAAGGGCGGCGAGGCGGCAAAGGCGGCGCTGGCGCTGCTCGACCTCAAGGCGCGGTTCGGCTGAGATGACGGCGCTGTGCGTCGTCGTGGCGCTGCTGGCGCGGCCGTACCGCTAGCGGCACGCCTTCTTATCAGCCATCCGCATCGCCGCAACCGTCAGCTTCTGGCTCGGTCAATTGTTCCTGAGCCTGGCGGGCCTTGTCCGTGCTGCTGTGCTGCATCGCAATCAGGCCAGGAACAGTTTTTGGCAGTTCCCCGAAGCGAGAGAGCGGTCGCTGTTCAACATACTGATATCCGACCGTGCATCACCGATTACCCGTCAAATCTTCCAGATTACTGCGCCAATCGCTGCGATACCAATCAGGATGACCACCACCATACGCCATTGCGCTTCAGGGACTCTGCCAAACAAGCGCGTGCCGAGCACATTTCCGCTCGCGAGTGCCGGGAAACAGGCGAGCGACAGTGCCGCCAATTGCCAGTCCAGTTTGCCGAGCGCCAGGGCGATTAGGGCGACGGCCAAGGGTGCCCAGAAGAAGATCACGATCATCGCGTCACGCGTTGCCGCTGCCGGAACCCCCTGGCGCACGAAATAGAAGATGACCGGCGGTCCCGGAATTGCGGCAAAGGCTCCGAGGAAGCCGGTCAGCAGACCGGTCAGGATCGCTGGTCCCTTACCCTGTGGCGGAAGGGCGGCGCGCGGTGCGATCATCACGATGAAGGCAAGCATGGCAATCGCGACAATGGCAATTCTTGCGACATCATCTGGTGTGCTGAACAGCAGCAACAGCCCGAGTGGCGTTGCGGCGACTGTCGCGACGGCGATGGTCAGGACCAACGGCTGATCGACATTACGCCACGCCGATCTGTACCCCATCAACCCCACTA
>CAYVVV010000030.1:0-17684 GCA_964455325.1 uncultured Sphingosinicella sp.
GCCCGAGGCGCTGGCGATGATGAAGCGGCGACCGATCAGTCATACCTACTGCCTGAGCGCCGAGGAAGCCGAAAGCGGCGCGCGCGGGCTGTTCTCCGAAGGCAACGGCAGCTGTCGCTACACCAAGTTCGCGATGTTGGACGGACGCCTTAACGCCGTGATGCAGTGCAAGGGGCCGCAGGGCGACATGCAGATGACGATGCTCGGCACCTACACGCGCACGAGCTATGAGGCGACCAACGTCATGGTGATGGGCGGACCGCAGGGGGCGATGCGCATGACCACGCGCGTGTCGGGCAAGCATATTGGCGACTGCTAGGCTGCTGCCGGCGGCGCTGCTGGCGCTGCTGACCGGCTGTGCGACGATTCCCGCGGCACCTCACCGCGCGGCGGTCCGCGTCGCTTTCACGCCGCACCGGATCGAGGCGGTGCGTGCCATGGGGCATGCGTCGCCGGGTACGCCGGCCGGCATCGACACCCCGGTGCGCGTCGCCTCGGTGTCAAAGCTCCTTGTTGCGCTCGTCGTGATGCGGCTGGTCGAGGCGGGGACGCTCGACCTCGATCGTGAAGTATCGGACTACCTAGGCTGGTCGCTGCGTAACCCCGCGTTCGCCGACCGCCCGGTCAGCCTGCGCATGCTTCTGTCGCACACGTCCAGCGTCACCGACGGCGGTGACTATATCGTCCCGCTTGGCCAGCGGATGCAGGACTTCGTCGGCGCGGCGAGCTGGGACAGGCTGCATGCGCCGGGCAGCTTCTTCCGCTACGCCAACCTCAACTACGGTATCATCGGCACCGTCATCGAACGCGCGACGGGCGAACGCTTCGACCGGGTGATGTCGCGCGAGCTGTTCGCGCCGCTCGTCATCGACGGCGGTTTCAACTGGTCGGGCGCGAGTGATGCGGCCATCGCGCGCGCCGTGGTGCTGCGCGCGCCCGACGGCCGGCTTCGGCTCGACGATCTTGGCGGGCGGCCGCCGCCATGCCCCGTGTACCAGACGACCGAAGGGCCCTGCGATCTTGCCACCTATGTCCCCGGCGACAACGGTGCGCTGTTCTCGCCGCAGGGGGGCGCGCGCGTCTCGATGCGCGGCCTCGCGCGGATCGGCCAGCTGCTGCTGGGCGGCGGCAGCATCGACGGCCGCCGGTATCTCGCGGCGACATCGATCAACACGCTGATCGCGCCAAGCTGGAGCTTCGATGGCAGCAATGGCGACACCGAGGACGGTTTCTACTGCGCCTTTGGGCTTGGTGTCATGCTGGTGACCAACGATCGTCGCTGCCGTGACAATCCCTACGTCGATGGCCGCGCCCGCTTCGGCCATGCCGGAGAGGCGTACAACCTGCGCTCGGCGTTGTGGATCGATGCCGGTCGTCGCCGGGGCGATGCCTGGTTCGTCACTGCCGTCGCCGACGACGCGCCCGACGGCGCGTCGGCCTACACCCGCGAAGAGGAGCAGCTTGCCGCAGCATCCCGGCGCCCATAGGCTTGGGCGCATCGAACCGGGGAGGTGCGGCATGAAGACCTTGGCGCCTGGCATTGCGGCATTGCTCGCCGCTGCACCACTCGCGGCGCAGCCGTTCCCCGACGCCCGCGCGACCGATCCTGAGATGATGGGCTGGATGCAGGGCTTCCCGCCGCCGGCCGACAAGATCGTCGGTTTCACCGATCTGGGGTATTTCACCTTTCCCAAGACGCGCTGGAGCTTTTCCAACTATCGCCAGTTCGGGCCGACGGTCGGCATCACCCGTGCTGACCGCTCGTCGCCGCTGCCGCGTGCCGAACGCGCCGACATCGACGTGGTGACGTTCACGCCGATCGGCGGCGGTACGCCGATGCGCTGGTTCGACTCGCTGCTCGCCAATTACACCGACGGCATCATCGTGCTGCACCGGGGCAGGGTCGTCTACGAACGCTACTTTGGCGTCACCACGCCCGAAACGCAGCACATCGCCTTTTCCGTCACCAAGTCGTTCGTGGGCACGCTGGCGGAGATGCTGATCGCCGAAGGGCGACTCGATCCGGACGCGCTGGTGACCCGCTACGTGCCCGAACTCGACGGCAGCGGGTTCGGCGATGCGACAGTGCGCCAGGTCATGGACATGACCACCGGACTCGATTTCGACGAAACCTACATCAATCCCCAATCCGACATCTATGCGCACGCCATGGCTGGCAGCATCGGTCCGCGCCCGGCCGGCTACGACGGGCCGGAGGGCTTCTACGCCTATCTGAAGACGGTCCGGAAGGCTGGCGAACACGGCGAACGCTTCACCTACCGGTCGGTCAATTCCGACGCACTCGGCTGGATCGTCGCGCGTGTCACCGGCGAGCCGCTGCATCGCCTGATCGAGCAGCGGTTCTGGAAACCGCTGGGCATGGAGCGTGATGCCGCGATGCAGGTCGACCGTGTCGGCACTGTCTTCGCTGGCGGCGGGCTGATGGCGGCGCTGCGCGATCTGGCCCGGTTCGGCGAGATGCTGCGGCTGGGTGGCAAGGCCGGCAGGCGACAGATCATTCCCGCCGCCGCGGTGGCGTCGATTGAGGCCGGCGCGAGTAAGGCGGACTTCGCCAAGGCCGGCTACGCCACGCTTCCGGGCTGGAGCTACAAGAGCCAGTGGTGGGTCAGCCACAACGCGCACGGCGCCTATATGGCGCGCGGCGTGCACGGTCAGGCGATCTACATCGACCCCAAGGCCGAGATGGTGATCGCGCGCTTCGCCAGCCACCCGATGGCCGGTAATGTCAATCTCGACCCGACCTCGCTGCCCGCCTTTCAGGCGCTCGCCGTGCACCTGCTGGCAACCGGACGCTGAACGCGGATCGGACGGGCCGTGCAGCGCGGACGCTGGCCGCGGACGTCATCCCGTCCGGAACCGCTGATCGCCAGAGCGGCATGGCCCGCTCAGGCGACGTGATCAACTGAACCCCGCCATTCAAGTGTGGACCGGACAGCGGCTTGACAGGTCTTTGCCGTTTGCCTGATATGCTACTGCGAATCATTTGTAATAATGTTTACGTCTGATTGGGGGATGCATGTTCCGGATGTCCTGCCACGCCACGTCGGCCATCGCGCTTGCAATGGCACTGACTGCCGTTCCGGCTTTGGCGGAAGAAGCGGCCGACGGGGGCTTCGAAACGATCACGGTTACCGCGACGCGCGCTCCGATAGCTGTCCAGGACGCACCGGCCACGGTCAGTGTCATCGATGAAGTGACGATCGCCGACAATCTCGTGACGGACCTTCGCGACCTTGTGCGCTTTGAACCGGGGGTGAGTGTTCGCCGAGCGCCGGCCCGTTTTGGTGCCGCGCTCGGTTCGACAGGCCGCGCTGGCAACGAAGATGTGACAGTGCGCGGTATCGGCGGCAACCGCGTGCTCATCCAGGTCGATGGCGTGCGCGTCCCCAACGGCTTCAGCTTCGGCGCGCAAAGCGTTGGCCGCGGCGACTATGTCGATGTTGGGCTCATCAAGTCGGTCGAGATCCTGCGCGGGCCGGCGTCGGCGCTTTACGGCAGCGATGGCCTGTCCGGCGCGGTGAGCTTCACCACCAGCGATCCGGACGACCTGCTCGGCACCGATGATCGTTTCGGAGGCATCGTCCGGGCCCAATACGCTTCAGCTGATGAGGAGTTCGCCGAAACCGCAATCGTCGCGGGTCGTGCCGGCGACTGGTCGGCGATGGCGGCCTATACGCGGCGCGACCACAAGGAGCTAGAGAACAAGGGCGACAATGACAGCCTCGGATCGCAACGGACGGCTCCGAACCCGCAGGATGGCGCCTCCAACGCGGCACTGGCGCGGCTTGTCTTTGCGCCCGCGGGCGGGCACCGGCTGCGTCTGACCGGCGAGTATCTCGACAACCGCATTTCAACCAACGTCCTTTCCGGTCTGGGGCCGACCGGCTTTGGACCTACCGTCGTTGACCGGCTGACGGCCCGCGACACCGGCAAGCGGCGCCGGCTGTCCTTCGACTGGCTGTGGCAGGGCAATGGCCTTGTCGAGGAAGCGCGTGCCGCGATCTACTGGCAGGACGCGAGCGACCGCCAGTTCACCGCCGAAGACCGCACGCCGGCGGCGGACCGCACCCGCATCAACAGCTTCGACAATCGGGTCTATGGCGTGTCTGCCGATGCGCGGCGCAGCTTTGCGACAGGAAGCATAAGTCACCGTCTTGTGTTCGGTGGCGACATCAGCTGGACCCGGCAGCGCGGCCTGCGTGACGGTACCGTACCAACGCCGCCCGATGTCTTTCCAACGCGCGCCTTTCCGGTCACCGACTTCACGCTCGGCGGCATCTTCGCAGGCGACGAGATCGACGTTGGCAATGGCAGCGTGACGGTCTTTCCGGCGCTGCGGCTTGACTACTACAAGCTTTCGCCAAGCGATGACCCGCTGCTTCCCGGCTTCGTGGAAGCGGGCCAGGACGGCGCGCGGCTTTCGCCCAAGCTGGGAATTGTCGCACGAGCGGCGACCAACATCCGCCTGTTTGCAAACTACGCGGAAGGTTTCCGCGCGCCTGAGCCCAGTCAGGTCAACCAGTTCTTCGAAAATCCGAACTCGCCGTTCTTTGCCTATCGCACGCTGACCAATCCCGACCTCAAGCCGGAAACCAGCCGCAGCTTCGAGGCCGGGATTCGCTACCTTGGCGAACGCGTCAAGATCGATGTCAGCGCGTTTCGCGCCGATTATCTCCGCTTCATCTCGCAGGAACAGGTCGGCGGTACCGGCACCGTTGCCGACCCGATCCTGTTCCAGTTCATCAATCTGGATCGGGTCAGTGTCGACGGTTTCGAAGCACGCGGCCAATTCCGGTCGACGGGCGGTTTTACCGCCGACCTTGCCGTGTCCTACGCCGACGGCGATGTCCGCCGTGACGGCCGCCGTAGCTCCCTGTCGACGGTCGACCCTTTGAAGCTGGTCGCGGGTATCGGCTACCGCGACCCGCAGGAACGGTTCGGGGGCCAGATCATCGCAACCCACAGTGCGCGGCAGTCGATCTCGGATACCGTCGGCGTCTGCTCCACGGCCTGCCTGCGGCCGGCTGCCTTCACCATTTTTGACGCAACCGCATATGCACGCTTCGGCGCGCTGACCCTGCGTGCCGGGCTCTTCAACATGACCGACGAGACCTATGCCTGGTGGAGCGACGTGCGTGGCCTGTCGGCGACAACGACGGCAGCCGACGCCTTCACACAGCCGGGACGCAACGTCAGCATTTCGGCCACCTACAGCTTTTGAACACGGGGATATGACAGTGAACCTCGATCGCTATTTCTGCGCGGCGGCACTTGCGGCCGTGATCTTGTCCGCGTCCACCGTCAGCGCGCATCCGCCCATCGCGCCGCGCGCCGATGCCGACGAACAGGCGTCCTTCGCTGCCGATCGAGCCGACATTCTGGCCATGGCCGGCAACTTCAAGGTGCGCTTCGACATGCAGGAGACGACGCCGTGGCTTGCCGGTTATTCGCCCATCGCCCCGAAGGTCTCGGGCGGCCACGAAGTCGTGCGCGTCATCGAGGACAGCGGCCGAAGGATTGTCCTTCAGCATCTGCTGGTGATCGAGCACGAGGGCAAGACCCACATCGTCAAGCACTGGCGACAGGATTGGACCTACGAGCCGGAAACGATCCTCGTCTATGCTGACCGCGACACCTGGAAGGTGGAAGCCGTTCCCGAAAGGATGCGTCGCGGCCGCTGGTCGCAGACGGTCTGGCAGGTCGACGACAGCCCGCGCTATGCGTCCTGGGGACAGTTCGAGACACAAGGCGGCGTGCGGCGGTGGCGTTCCGGCTGGACGTGGCGGCCGCTGGCGCGCCGTGATGCCGTCCGCAATCCTCCTTACGACCGCTACTATGCGATCAACCGTCATCAGCCGACCCCAGACGGCTGGGTTCACTGGCAGGACAACACCAAGATGGGGTTGGTCGACGGGGCGCTGCGTCCAATCGTCCAGGAATATGTGCTCAACACCTACACGCGCTTCGACGGTTTCAACGTCAAGGCGGCCGAGGACTACTGGACCCGGACGAGTGGCTTCTGGGCAGCTGTGCGCAAAGCCTGGGATGACGTTGCCCGCGACAATGGCGGAATCGCCATCAAGGAGGAAGCCGAAACCGGCACGGTCATCAGCGCGCGCCTGCTGGAACTGGCCGACAGCGTTGATGCTGGCAAGACGGAGACAGGGCGAGCAATAGAGCAAGCCCGACGCCTGATCAGCCAAGCGACGGCAATGCGGCTGGCCGCGCACTAGCGTCCGCTGGCAAGCACCGTCGATGTCGATCGCGCCTTGCCGACCGCCCATCATGCGCTGGCCAGCCACCTGATACGCGGTTATTCGGCGGCCTCGGCCATGTCCGCTGCCTCGGCCTGCTGACGTGCCCACATGTCGGCGTAAAGGCCGCCCGCGGCGAGCAGCGCATCGTGCGTGCCGCGTTCGACGATGCGGCCCCGGTCCATCACCAGGATTTCGTCGGCGTCGACGATCGTCGACAGTCGGTGCGCAATGACGAGCGTGGTCCGCCTCGCCGACACGTCCGCCAGCGCCTGCTGGATCGCTGCCTCGGTGCGGCTGTCGAGCGCGCTCGTCGCTTCGTCGAGGATGAGGATCGGCGGGTCCTTGAGGATGGTGCGGGCGATGGCGACGCGCTGCTTCTCGCCGCCCGACAGTTTGAGACCGCGCTCGCCGACGACGGTGTCGTAGCCGCCGGGCAGCGACACGATGAAGTCGTGGATCTGCGCCCTGCGCGCTGCGTCCTCGATCTCGGCCTGCGTGGCGCCGGCGCGTCCGTAGCCGATATTGTACCCGATCGTGTCGTTGAACAGCACCGTGTCCTGCGGAACGATGCCGATCGCCGCGCGCAGCGATGCCTGCGTCACCGCCCGGATGTCCTGGCTGTCGATCATCACACGGCCGCCGGCGATATCGTAGAAACGGAACAGGATGCGCGACAGCGTCGACTTGCCGGCGCCCGATTCGCCGACCACGGCGACGGTGGCGCCGGCCGGCACCGCGAAGCTGACGCCGTGCAGGATGTGGCGGTCGGCGTCGTAGCCGAAGTCGACGCCGTCGAAGCGGATCTCGGCGCCGTCGACGACCAGCGGCCTGGCGTCCGGGGCATCGGCGATTTCGGGGCTAGTGTCGAGCAGGGCGAACATCGCCTCCATGTCGATGATGCCCTGCTTGATCTCGCGGTACACCCAGCCGAGCATGTCGAGCGGCCGGAACAGCTGCATCAGCAGCGTGTTGACGAGGACGACGTCGCCGACGCTGAAGCGCCCCGCTGCCCAACCCCAGACGGTATAGGCCATGGCGCCCGCCATCATCGTGTTGGTGATCAGCGACTGGCCGATGTTGAGCGCGGCGAGCGAGTTCTCCGACCGGATCGCGGCATTGGCATAGGTCGCAACAGCATCCTGATAGCGCCGCCGTTCAAGGTCTTCTGCATTGTAATATTTGACGGTTTCGTAGTTGAGCAGCGAGTCGACCGCGCGTTGCGTGGTGCGATTGTCGGTGTCGACCATGCGGCGGCGAAGCTCGCTGCGCCATTCGGTGACGCGGCGGGTGAAGGCGATGTAGATGACGACGACGATCAGCGTCGCCGCCACCAGCGGGAATCCCATCTTCAGCTGGAAGATGACGCAGACGGCGACGAGCTCGATGATCGTCGGCGCGATGTTGAAGGCGAGGAAGTAGAGCATCGTGTCGATGCTCTTGGTACCGCGCTCGATGATGCGCGTGAGCGCGCCGGTGCGGCGTTCGAGGTGGAAGCGCAAGGACAGCTCGTGGATGTGCGCGAATACCTCGCTGGCAAGGTCGGCGCCGGCGGTCTGGCCGACGCGCTCGAAGATGACGTTGCGGACATTGTCGAACAGCACGCCGCCGAAGCGCGCCGCGGCGTAGGCGAAGGCGAGACCGACGCCGAGCAGCATCGCCTCGTTCGCCGGCGTCGTCATGGCGTCGATGACGCCCTTGTACGCGAACGGCATGACGAGCAGTGTCGCCTTGGCGACGAGCACGAGTACCAGCGCGGCAACGACGCGCAGCCTAAGTCCCGGCCGGTCGGCGGGCCAGAGATAAGGGAGGAAACGACGAAGCGGGTGCGTGCCGGGCATTCGGTTGGAGATAGAGGGCCGCGGTGACGATTGCCATCCTTGGCGGCGCACGCTCACGACGGTTCGACGTGGAGGGTCGATCCGTCAACGGCGACGACACGGACACGCGCCCCGACGGGTGCGTCGCTGCCGACCGCGAGCCAGGGCGCGTCGCCGACCTGAACCTTGCCGCGACCGCCCTCGATCGGCTCGACCACGCTGACAATCTCGCCGATCAGCCGCTCGCCGCGCCGATTTAGGCCGCGGTCCTCGGTAACAACCGGATTGCGCTTCAGGTAGTTGCGGCCGGCAAACACGGCAACGACGGCAAGAATGGCGAACACCACGACCTGCAACTGCCACGCCAGATCGAGCGCCAGCGTCGCGAACCCGGTCGCCGCCGCCGCCAGCGCCAGCCAGATCATGAAGATCCCCGGCGCGACGATCTCCATGATTGCGAGCACGACGGCGGCGATGAACCAGACCCAGTGCGTCATTGGAAGGTCGGGCATTGCGTGGTCCTCCCCAGAGCCTCCCCCGGCGGGGGAGGAGCAATCACTCGAACGGTCCCGGCCGGCGCGGTCTTGGCTCGGGCGCGGGCTGCGGCGGGTCGCCGCGCACCGCCCTCACCAGCTCGCCGATGCCGCCGACGGTGCCGACGAGGCTAGTAGCCTCGAGCGGCATGAAGATCGTCTTGGCGTTGGGCGAGCTCGCGAAGGCGTGCATCGCCTCCACATATTTCTGCGCAACGAAATAGTTGATCGCCTGCGCGTCGCCCTTGGCGATGGCGGTCGATACCATTTCGGTCGCCTTCGCCTCGGCCTCGGCCTCGCGTTCGCGCGCCTCGGCATCGCGGAAGGCGGCCTCGCGGCGCCCCTCGGCTTCCAGAATCTGCGACTGCTTCTGGCCCTCCGCGCGCAGGATCTCCGACGCGCGCGCGCCTTCCGCCTCCAGGATGGCGGCGCGCTTCTCGCGCTCGGCCTTCATCTGCCGCGCCATCGCGTCCGAAATATCGCGCGGCGGGCGGATGTCCTTGATCTCGACACGGGTGATCTTGACCCCCCACGGCCCCGTCGCGAGGTCGACGACGTTGAGCAGCCGGGCATTGATCTCGTCGCGTTTCGACAAGGTCTCGTCGAGATCCATCGAGCCCATCACCGTTCGCAGGTTGGTGGTCGCGAGCTGCATGATCGCAAGGTAGAGATCGCTCACCTCGTAGGCGGCCTTGGCGGCGTCGAGCACCTGGAAGAAGACGACGCCGTCGACCGACACCATGGCATTGTCCTTGGTGATGATCTCCTGCCCCGGGATGTCGAGCACCTGCTCCATCATGTTGACCTTGCGGCCGATGCGGTCGACAAACGGGATGATGAGGCTGAATCCCGGCTTCAGCGTCTGCGTGTAGCGGCCGAAGCGTTCCAGCGTGTATTCATAGCCCTGGCGGACGACGACCACGGCAGTGCCGACGAAGATAATCGCCAGCACTGCAAGAACGATAACGAAAACACCACCGTCCATCGCCATCCCCCCAACGAAACCTGTTGCGCTCAGCGATAATGGAAAGCCATAGCGGCTTGTCCACTGGGAAACGAGCATCGATGACGGATTTTCGCCCCCGCCGCAGCATTCTCTACCTCCCCGCCGCGAACGCACGCGCGATCGAAAAGGCGCGCGGCCTCGATGCCGACGCAGTGATCCTCGATCTTGAGGATGCCGTCGCTCCCGATACCAAGCCCGCCGCGCGCGATGCGGCTAAGGCGGCGGTGCTGGCCGGGGGTTGGGGCCGGCGCGAGGTGGCGATCCGAGTCAACGGCCTTGATACCGTGTGGTCGGCGGACGACTTCGCGGCAGCGGTCGCCGCCGGCGCCGATGCCATCGTCGTGCCAAAGGTGAGCAGCGCGGACGCCGCCGTCGAGGCGTGCCGCCGCGCGCATGGCATCGCTGTCTGGGCGATGATCGAAACCCCGCGCGGCGTGCAGGCGGTTGACGATATCGCCGACGTTGCAGGCGTGCACGCGCTGCTGGTCGGCGCCGCCGACCTGGAGAAGGATCTGCGCTGCCGTGTCGGGTCCGACCGCGCCGAGATCCAGTACGCGCTGCAGCGTATCCTCATCGCGGCGCGCGCCAGCGGCAAGCTTGCCTTCGACGGCGTCCACGTCGATATCAGCGACCCGGCAGGATTCGAGGCGGTGTGCCGGCAGGCGCTCGCGATGGGCTTCGATGGCAAGACGCTCATTCACCCCGGCCAGATCGACGCCGCCAACCGCATCTTCGCGCCGGGCGACGACGACATCGCGCACGCGAGGGCGATCATCGCGGCGTACGAAGCGGCGCGCGCCGAAGGCCGCGGTGTCGCCACGCTTGGCACCAAGATGGTCGAGGTGCTGCACGTCGAGCAGGCGAAGCGGACGCTCGCCATCGCCGAGGCGATCGGCGGCTGAAACCCGTTGAGACGAATAGCCATGCAGGTCACCCCGCACCGCTCATCCCAAGCGAAGTCGAGGAACGCACTTCCGTCGACTTCGCTTGGGATGAGCGCGTTGGAGGGAGCCTGCCGGCCAGCCCGCGCTCGGGCTGAGTCGGTCGAAGCCGGGTCGCCGCTCTTGCACCGATTCGTGCGTGGGTTGAGGGTGAGCCTTGTGTCAGGGGCGATGTTCGGCGCCGTTGCCACCCCCGCCAGCGCCGAGGACATATTGCTGTCGGTTGAACCGCTGCCTGACCCCGGCATCCTGCGCATCGCGACCGGCATGAACTATTCTAGGGGCGACTATGGCGCCACCGGTGCGACCGAGATCATCTCGGTTCCGTTCAGCCTGCGGTACAGCCGCGGACCGCTCATCGTCGGTGTCTCGGTTCCCTATGTCCAACTCGACGGCCCCGGCTCGCTCGTCGAAGTCGGCGACGTCGCAACCGTTGCCGGCGGCGCTGTTGGCATCGCCGGCGCGCCGTCGGCGGGGATCGACGTCGTTCCCGGGGCGATGCGCCGCGACACGCGCGGCTTTGGCGACGTCGTGCTGTCGGCGTCGTACGGCCTTGTGCTCGACGACGGGCTGTATCTCGATCTCGCCGGCAAGCTGAAGCTGCCGACGGCATCGCGGCGCAAGCGGCTCGGCACTGGCGAGACCGACCTTACTGCGCTCGTCGACCTCACCAAGGATTTCGGCGACGTCGCCGTCTACGGCGAGGCGCGACGCCGCTTCAGCAAGATCGGCGGCAACAGCCTGCTGCGCGACGTCTGGGGTTTCACCGTCGGCTTCAGCATGCCGGTCAGCACGCGGCTTGACGTCGGTGTCGATTATGACTGGCAGCAGGCCTCGGTACGGGGTTTGCCGCCGATCAGCGAGATCACCGGATGGAGCAACATCTATCTGGGCGACCGGTTGCGGTTACAGGTGTACGGCACCACCGGCTTCAACGACAACAGCGTCGACATCGCCGCCGGCGTTGGCCTCAGCTGGCGCTTCGAGATCGATTAGAATTTGTCCCGTTCGAGCGGAATCGGTTCTAATCACCCGCTCCACCCGAGCGAAGTCGAGGGATGAGCGGGGTAGCGTGAGGGCTGCAACCTAAACTGGCCAGGCTCTAGTCGCGCCCCAGTTCCTCGACCAGCGCGTCGATCGAGGCCGGAGCATCGGCCCTTCCGGCTTCCGCTGCCTCGTCCTCGATCACCTGCAGCACGCGGGCGATGAGGTCACGGCGCGCAGCGTGGCGTGCTGCCGCCTCAGCTGCACTCGGCGCAAACGCCTCGACGGCACCGGCCGGCAGCAGCCCGTGTCGCTCGACAAGCCGTTCGAGCGCGTCGAGCCGGTCGCGTGTCACCGACAGCTCGGCGGTCAGCTTGACTACCATGTCAAGCAGCTTGTCGGTCGCCGGGTCGGCGAAATACTGGGGCTTGCGGCCCTTCGCCGTCCGGCGCAGCCCTGTCATGCCTCGGCCATCAGCAGCGTCCAGTCGACCGCGCTGCCGGCGTCATAGGCCTTGGTCTCGCCCCCCGGCGTCATCGCCAGCCCGCGGCGCTCGATGCGGTCGGCGTCAAAGCCGGCATCGCGGGTCAGCGCGGCAAGGTCCATGCCCTTCATCAGCCGGGCGAAGTTCTCGTTGTTGTTCCATTCCTCCCATTCCAGCAGCACCGACTGGAACATCTCTGAATCCTGGTGCTGCGGCACGTCGAGATGCGCCATCAGCCCGCCGGGCGCGAGCAGGCGGCGGCATTCGGCGAGGATCGCGCGCAGCGCCCGGTTCGAGGTTTCGTGGAAGAACAGGCACGACACGATGAGGTCGAAGTGGCCGTCGGGAAAGGACGTGTGCTCGGCATTCATCTGGTGCAGGTGGACGGGTACACCCATCGCCTCGGCGCGCGCGTGGCCATAGCGGAGCAGGCCCGGCGCGACATCAATGCCGTGCACCTCGGCCCCTGGATAGAGCGCCTTCCATGGCAGCGTCTGGTGACCGGCGCCACAGCCCATGTCGAGGATACGCGCCGGCGTCCACCCCGGCCGCTTCGTGGCAACCGCGCTGCCGAGGCGCCGTGCCAGGCCGTCGTTGTCCGGACCCAGGTGCCCGGCGATGTAGAGATAGAGGCCGCGGTCGTAGAGCGCGCCCTGGCTGACGTCGTCGTCGCCGGTCTCCTCGTGGTAGCCGCCCGGCATCAGGTGGATGTCAGCGGCGCTGATGTAGCGCGGGATCGCCAGCGCCGGATCGAGCGTCAGCGTGCCGCCCGCCGGCCGCTCCGCCGCCAGCCGTCGATATTCGGCGACGCAGGCATCGCGGTCATGGTCGATCGTGTCGAGCACGCTGTCCCAGATCAGCTCCTGGCTGCTGCGCTGCAATGCCGACCACATCGTGTAATAGGGGTCGGCGAACAGCGCCTTGCGCACGTCGTCGCGCGACTGCGGCCGGCGCCCGTGCGCACGCTCGAACGCCGGGACCGCGCGCGCATCGTAAAGCGTGCGCGTGCCGGGAACGACGCTCGCCGACAGGTGCTCGCGCATTGCCTTGACGAACATCTGGCGTGCCGCCTCGTCCTGGCTTGCACAGGGCAGCATCGCGTGCCGGCGCTGGTCGTCCATCGGTCTCGCCTCCGATTTGTCCGGACAACAATAAGCGATTCGAAGCCGCCCGCAACTGCTCACAGGAGCAGGTGTTGACAAGTTACAACATATCATTTTAGACGCCTGCCATGCTAGGACCGATTACGCGAAGCGTTGCCAATCTTGCTGTCGCCGCAGCTCTGGCCGCAGGCCCCGCCGTCGCACAGGACACAACTGCAGCCGGCGACGACCTGCACGGCATGCCCGACGACATCATCATCACTGCGCCGTTCACGCGGCAGAAGGCGGACCTGCTCAGCGGTACATCGGTGCTGACCGAAGCCGAACTCGTCGCCAACCTGGCGCCGCAGATCGGCGAGGTCATCGCCCGCCAGCCGGGCGTGTCGGCGACCAGTTTCTCGCCCGGCGCATCGCGTCCGGTGCTGCGCGGCTTTCAGGGCGAGCGTATCCGCGTGCTCACCGACGGCATCGGCTCGATCGACGTGTCGAACACGTCAGCCGACCACGCCGTCACCATCGACCCGATCACCGCGCAGCGTGTCGAGATCGTCCGCGGGCCGGCGTCGCTGCTCTACGGTTCGTCGGCGATCGGTGGTGTCGTCAACGTCCTCGACAGGCGCATTCCGCGCGCGGTTCCCGAACACGGCGTGCACATCGACGGCATCGCCAGTTTCGGTACCGCCGCTGACGAGCTGAGCCTTGCTGCCGGCGTCGGCGCGGCACTGACCGAGCGCCTTGTCGTCCATGTCGACGGCAGCTGGCGCGACAGCAACGACCTTGCAGCCGGCGGCTTCGTGCTCGCGCCGGCGCTGCGCGACCTCGCGATCGAAGCCGGCGAAGAGAGCGACGCGGCCGCCGCATTCGCCGCGGCGCGCGGCCGCGTCGACAACAGCGCGACGCGGACATCAACGCTCGGCGGCGGCGTCGCCTTTATCGGCGGCGGCGGCGCACTGGGGCTGTCGGTCGGCTATTTCGATACGCGCTACGGCATCCCTGAACGTCCCGATCTCGGTGACGAGGATGGCGAAGAGGCAGGCGAGGAGCATGCGCACGAGGACGTCGCGATCGATCTGGAACAGCTGCGCGTCGACCTGCGCGGCGAGATCGCGCTTGGCGGCGGTTTTGTCGACCGGCTCCGCGTCCGCGTCGGCTACGCCGACTACACGCATACCGAATTCGAAGGTGACGAGGTCGGCACCGTCTTCGACAACCAGGGTTTCGAGGGCCGCGTCGAACTCGTCCAGGCAAAGCGCGGCGGCTGGACCGGCGCCATCGGCGGCCAGTTCTACATCCGCGACTTCGCGGCGGTCGGCGAGGAGGCATTCCTGCCGCCCAACGAGACCGAACAGGTCGGCCTGTTCACCGTCCAGTCGGTTGAACTCGGGGCGCTCGGGCTCGAAGCCTCGGCGCGCTGGGAGCAGACCGACGTGGCGTCCAGCGCCGTCGGCGTGGCGCGCAGCTTCAGCGCCTTTTCGGCCGCGCTCGGCGCACGCTACAGGCTGACCGGGACGCTCACCGCCGGCGTCAACGTGTCGCGCGCGGTGCGCGCGCCGTCGGCTGAAGAGCTGTTCTCGAACGGCCCGCACATCGCAACGCAGGCGTTCGAGGTCGGCGACCCAACGCTCGCCAAGGAGAAGAGCTGGGGCGTCGAGGGTTTCCTGCGCGGCGCGGCGGGACCGCTCGAGTTCGCGCTCGGCGCCTACGCCAACTGGTTCGACACCTACATCTTCGAGGCCGAGACCGGCGACGTTGAGGACGGCCTGCCGGTGTTCCAGTACAGTCAGGGCGACGCCACCTATTACGGCCTGGAGGCTGAAGTTTCCGCGCAGATCGGCGAGATCGGCGGTTTCGAGATCGTCGTCGACGCTGTCGCCGACTATGTGCGCGCAACGATCGATGGCGTCGGGCCGGTGCCGCGGATCCCGCCGCTGCGGCTGCTCGGCGGCATCGAGGCGCGGTCGGACACGCTTACCGGGCGCGTCGAGGTGGAATGGTCCGACGACCAGCGGCGCACCGCGGCGTTCGAGACGTCGACCGATAGCCACACGCTGGTCAACGCGTCGCTGTCGTTCAAGCCGTTCGGTACCGACGGCCCGGCGTCGCTGCGCCTGTCGGCGAACAACATCTTCGACGTCGACGCGCGCCGTCACGCCAGCTTCACCAAGGATTTCGTGCCGCTCGCCGGCCGCGACGTGCGCGCGACGCTGAGCCTCAGCTTCTAGCGCGCCGGGCTTCGCGCAGCGCGGTGAGCAGGTCGCGCGCCGACAGCGGCGGCGCTCCCGCCTCGGCGGCGCGCACCAGTTCGACCACCCTGGCGTTGACCGGCGCCGTGCGGCCAAGCCGCGCGGCCAGGCGCACGATGGCGCCGTTCAGGTGATCGACCTCGGTCTTGCGGCCCCTGGCGAGATCGTCGGCCATCGACGAGCGCGCGTGGCGGTCGACCTTGGTCTTCTGCCGCGCCATGATGCGGCGATAGAGCACGTTCGGCAGCGACATCAGCAGCGGCATGCGTTCGATCGGGATCGGAAGCACGCTCGCCGGCGCGATGCCGGCGGCCTTGACGACGGTCAGCCCTTCCTTCAGCGACAGCGCCCAGGCACGGCGGTAGTCGCGCTGCGACAGCTGCACCGCAAGCGGCACGCCCGACAGCGCGTTGATCGCGTTGTTGAGGTTGACGAGCAGCTTGCCCCACAGCACGCCCGCCATGTCGGCGGCGCGCCTGACCTCGAGGCCGCCGGCCGCGAGCGCGTCGGCGAGCGGATCGAGCGCCGGATCAGCGTCGGCGACGATGGCGCTGCCGGTGCCCTGGTGGAAATGGCCGGGGCCGCGTTCGGCGACGTTGAACGGAACCATCCCGGCAAAGGCGCGCGCCTGCGGCAGCGCAGCCGCGATGGCCGCGGCATTGTCGACGCCGTTCTGCAGGCTGAACACCGGCGTGCCGGGCTTCAGGTGCGGCGCCAGGCTGCGTGCCGCGTCGGCGGTGGCGTCGCTCTTCACCGTCACCATGACGACATCGGCGTCCGCCGCCGTGGCGGCATCGGTCGACAGCATGAGCTCGTTCGCCGACAATTGCAGGTCGCGCCCGGCGAAGTCGGTCAGTCGGAGGCCGTAATCGCGAATCGGGTCGAGATAGCCTGGCCGCCCGATCAGCGTCACTTGGGCGCCGCCCGCGGCAAGGCAGCCGCCGACGTAGCAGCCGATGAGGCCGGCACCCATGACGGCGACGCTGAGCCTGTCGGATTCGGTCATTGGTTTCCCCTTCAGCCCGGCTATTGTGCAGCGCGATCGGCCGCCGGCAAGCGCGGAAAGTCATAGGGGTTGTACAATGAAGGCACTGCTCTGCGTCGAACACGGGCCGCCCGAGGCACTGGTCGTCAAGGACGTCGCCGAGCCGCAGCCGGGCAAGGGCGAGGTGCGTGTCAAGGTCTCCGCCGCCGGCGTCAACTTTCCTGACACGCTGATCATCCGGAACCTGTACCAGTTCAAACCTCCGCTGCCGTTCTCGCCGGGCGGCGAGGCGGCGGGCACGGTCGACGCCGTGGGCGAGGGGGTGACGACGGTAAAGGTCGGCGATCGCGTGCTGGTGATGACCGGGCACGGCGCCTTCGCCGAGAAGATCGTCACCGACGCCAGCCGGGTGGTGCCGATCCCCGATGCCATGCCGTTCGACATCGCCGCCGGCTTCACCATGACCTATGGCACATCGCACCATGCGCTGAAGCAGCGCGCGCGGCTGCAGCCGGGGGAAACGCTGCTGGTGCTCGGCGCGGCTGGCGGGGTCGGCCTTGCCGCGGTCGAACTCGGCAAGGTGATGGGCGCGCGTGTCGTCGCGGCGGCGTCGACCGACGCGAAGCTGGCGCTGTGCCGCGACTATGGCGCCGACGAGACCATCAACTACACGAACGAGGATCTGCGCGAAGGCATCAAACGCACCTGCGGCCTCAATGGCCCTGACGTCATCTACGATCCGGTTGGCGACAAGTACGCCGAGCCGGCGTTCCGCTCGATCGCATGGAACGGGCGGTATCTAGTGGTAGGTTTCGCCGCCGGCGAGATTCCGAAGCTGCCGCTCAATCTCGCGCTCATCAAGGGCGCCTCGATCGTCGGCGTATTCTGGGGCGCGTTCACCATGCGCGAGCCGAAGCTGCATCAGGCAAACATGCTCGAACTGCTGCAGTGGCTCGGCGAGGGCAAGCTGAAGCCGCATATCTCGAAGCGCTTCAGCCTCGACGACGGCGCGCAGGCGATCCGCTGGATGATGGACCGGAAGGCGATGGGCAAGGTGCTGGTGACGATGTGAGATTGTGCGTCCTCGACTTCGCTCGGGATGGGCGGAGGCTGTGCATTAAGCGCTTCCACCCAACCCGCTCATCCCGAGCGAAGTCGAGGGACGCACTTCCCTTCAGCGCACGTAACTCGCGCCGTTGATGTCGAGCGTTGCGCCGGTCATCGATGCTGGCGCGAACAGCGCGAGATAGATGATCGCGTTGGCGACCTCGTCGGCGTCGGCGACGCGGCCCAGCGGGATGTCGGCGAGC
>CAYVVV010000030.1:17694-18456 GCA_964455325.1 uncultured Sphingosinicella sp.
TCGGCCATGCCGGTCATGGTGAAGCCGGGTGCCACCGCGAAGACGTAGATGCCGTCGCTTGCATAGCCGCGCGCGATGGTCTTGGTCAGTCCGATCATGCCCGCCTTGGCAGCGGCGTAGTGCCAGTGCGCAGGCGAGTCGCCGCGGTGGCCGGCGCGGCTCGCGACGTTGACGATGCGCCCGCCGGAACCCGTGGCGAGCCAGTGCCTGACCGCCTCGCGGCAGAGTTCGGCGGCGGCGGTGAGGTTGACCCGCAGCCCCCGCTCCCAGCCGGCATCCCAGGCCGCGTCGGTGCTGTCGATGCTGTTCGCCTCGAACACGCCGGCATTGTTGACGAGTACGTCGATGCGCCCGTCGAGCGCTTCGAGCGCCCGCGCCCAAAGCGCGCGTCCCGCGCCGGGTTCGGCCAGGTCGACGCCGATGAGTCCGGCGCGGTCGGCGCTGGCATGGCCGACGACGCGGGCCTGCTCGGGACGGATCAGCTGCAGCGTTGCAGCGCCGATGCCGCGCGACGCGCCGGTAATGAGGATGTGGGGAATGGCCATGACCGCTCCCCTAGCAAGCGGCCGGGCGAACGTTAAGCCTCGATCGCGCGCATGAACTCGCCGACGGCGCCCTGCAAGCGGACGAGTTGGCCGTCAACCTCGGCAAAGGCGGCGTGCACCGTGTCCATCTCGCCGGCGACGCTTTCGGTGGTGTGGCGGATGCTGGCGATCGCCGCTGACATGGCGTCGGCGCTGAGCGCGGTTTCGTCGACGCTGC
>CAYVVV010000031.1:0-18385 GCA_964455325.1 uncultured Sphingosinicella sp.
TGAATCAAATCTCGCCTCACATGGCTAGCGATTTATGAGTGCATGACCTAGAGCCGGATCGTTTCAGGTGGAAGCGCTGTGCGCGTCCACCTGAAACGTGAATCAGCCTCCATTCATAATCTTAGACAGCGATTCACGGGTCAGAGTGATTCAATCTGAACCGATCGCGGTCTAGCTCCGCCCCGTCGTGCCGCCCGCCGCCGCCACGCCGGCCGGTACCGCGCGCGCGTTCAGCGCGATGACGAGGCCGATCGCCGTCAGCACCGCGCCGACGCCGCCCCAGCTCGTCCAGCGATAGCCCTCGAGCAGCGTCGATACCGTCATGGCGATGAACGGGATGAGCACGCTCGTGTAGGCCGCCCTGGCGGGACCGATCGACCTGATGACGTTGAAATAGAGCACGAACGCGATCGCTGAGCCGAACGCCGCCAGGTAGAGGAGGCTGGCGCCGTAGCGCAGCGTCGGCTCGATGACGGGCGGGCCGCAGGTCGCCCAGGCGATGCCGATATCCATGACCGCGCCGTACAGCATCGACCACGCCAGCATGCCGAACAGGTCATAGCCGCGGGCACGCTGCGTCGCCTGCATGACGTTGGCGATCGACGCCATGATGACGCCGGCAAGCGTCGCTCCGATGCCGATGGCAAGACCCGCACCCGCGTCCATCGCCACAAGCTCCTGCCGGAACAGCAGCGCCACGCCGGCGATGCCGAGCACCGAGCCGAGCACGAAACGTCCGCTCGCCGGCTGGCCGAGGAAGACGCGCGCGAACACCGCATTCGGCACCACCAGCAGCGCGAAAGCGACGGCGATGAGACCCGAGGTGATGAAGCGGCTCGCCTGATAGACGAGGTTGAAATTGCCCGCGAACTGGAACAGCCCGAGCAGCGCGAAGAACAGGTGCGCCGTCGGCGGGAAGCGAAGCGTGCGCCGCATGACGAGGCAGGTGCCGAACATGATGAGGCTGGCCAGCGCAAACCGATAGGCGACTGACCACTGCGCCGGCACCGCGCCCAGCTGCAGCTTGATCGCGTACCAGGTGAGCCCCCAGATCAGCGTCACCGCCGCAAACGGCAGCGCGACGCGCCATCGGATCGGCGGAAGTGGCAGGGGAGCGTGCATCGTCGCAGTCTTGCAGGTGTTCGGCTGGAGTAAAGCCGCGGATACGTCGGAGCCATGCATCGGGCGGTGGGCAGATATGCGCCACGTCCGCCCCCGGACACAAGCTAGAGCGCCTGCAATACCCCCGCCAGCGCGTCGACGTGCGCCGACGGCGTGTCCCAGGCGACGACGAAGCGCGCCTCGCCCGAGCCGGCGTCGCCCCAGTCGTAGAAGCCGAAGCCCTGCGCGCGCAGCCGCGCCGCGCCGGCGACGCCGATGCGCGCGAAGACCTCGTTCGCCTCAACCGGGTGCATCAGCCGATCGCGGCAGGCCGCCGCCAGCCGCGCAGCGCCGGCGTTCGCAGCGCGCGCATTGCGCTGCCACGCGCCCGTCTCGATCATGGCGATGAGCTGCGCGGCGGCGAAACGGCCCTTCGACGGCATCTGCCCGCCGCGTTTCTTGCGGAACGGCAGCGTCGCCGCCAGCTCCGCATCGAATACGACGATCGCCTCCGCCGACATGCCGCCATTCTTGATGAAGCCGAACGACAGCACGTCGACGCCGGCGCGCCAGCTGACATCCGCAGGATGGCAGCCGAGGTGGACGAGCGCGTTGGCGAAGCGGGCGCCGTCCATGTGCACCCGCCAGCCGCGCGCCTTCGCCGCGGCGGCAAGCGCGGCGACCTCGTCGGGCGTGTAGACACGCCCAAGCTCGGTTGCCTGCGTCAGGCTGAGCGCAGACACTTGCACCTGATGGACGTCGCCCCGCATTGCCGCGACCGACGCGCGCACACTGTCGACGGTCAGCTTCGCCCCTTCGCCCTCGGCAAGGATCAGCTTGGCGCCGCCGGAAAAGAACTCGGGCGCGCCGCACTCGTCGACTGCAATGTGCGCCTCGCGGTGACAGACGACGGCACCCCACGGCGGCACGAGGGCGGCGAGGCCGAGCGCATTCGCGGCGGTCCCCGAACCGACCGCGAAAACGCGGCAATCGCGCTCGAACAACGCGCCGAACACCCCGTCGAGCCGCGCCGAGAGCCGGTCGCCGTCGTACGACCCGTCGGTGACCGCGTTCGCCGCGACAATTGCATCGAGCACTTCCGGGCAGGCGGTGGCGGCATTGTCGGAGAAGAAATGCATCAGTCGGTCCGGAAGAGTTCCAAATAGGCTGCGAACCGGTAGTCGCGGTTTCGATGGCGGCGCGGATTGCCGTGAAGGACGCCGAGACGCTCCAGCCGCGCAACAAGATTGCTGGCGCCCGTATAGGTGACGCCAAGCAGCTTGGCGACCTGGTTGACGGTGACGATCGGTGTTTCGAACAGGCGATCAAGAAGTTCGGCGGCACGGCCGCCGCCCCGCTCGGCGTTCTGGAAAATCAGCCGGCGGGTGTCTTCCCTGAGCTGGCTGACCCGGCTGGCGACAGCGGCAGCCTGCGTTGCAACCGCTGCAACGCCGCGCAGGTAGAACTTCAGCCATCCTTCGAAGTCGCCGTCCGTGCGCGTGCGTTGCAGGTGCTCGTAATAGTCCTGTCGGTGCTGCTTGAAATATGCCGAAAGGTAAAGCACCGGCCGCTCCAGCACCTTGCGTTCGATCAGCAGGAACGTGATGAGTAGTCGGCCAAGACGCCCGTTGCCGTCGAAAAAGGGGTGGATCGTTTCGAACTGGGCATGTGCCATCCCGATCATCATCAAGACCGGCAGGTCGGGTTCGGGGCGGTTGAGGTAGGTTTCAAGATCGGCGATACATTGGGCGATGTGACCGGGAGGCGGCGGAACGAACGTCGCCTCGTGGATGTCGGCGCCGTCAGCTCCAAGATGAACCTGCCCAGTGCGAAACTCTCCGGGTGACCGATGTCCACCCCGAATCCCGCTCATCAGCCGCGCGTGAATCTCGCGGATCAGGCGTCCGCTGACCGGCAGTTCTCCAAGCCTTTCGAGGCCGAGCGAGAGTGCCGCCTGATAGTTGAGCACCTCGTTCGCATCGCTCATCAAGGCCGGGCGCAGCAGCCTCGCTTCAGCCTCGACGACATCCTCGAGCGACGACTGCGTCCCCTCGATCTGGCTCGAAAGAACGGCTTCCTTGCGAATGTACATCAATGTGAAGAGCTCGGGTCGTGGCAACGTCCGCACGGCTCCGTTGAGTTCGCCGAGCGCGGATCGGGCGTCGGCATGCAGGTCGGAAAGTTCATCGTCGCGGTTGATCGGCGGCGTCGGCGGTAGCGGTTTGGGCAGGAACGCCCGATAGCCTCCGGGCTGTAAAATCCATGTTCCCGTTTGGCGCTCCGGCATGTCCACGATAGCCTGTACAACGGAAAGAAGTTGAGCCGTTATCACAGGTGAGGTGTGATAACGCAAGTTCGGGAGGCTGCGATGCAGAATAGGTTGGGTTGCTTTCGGTTGATCGCGGCGTTGTCGGTTCTCGCCACCCCTGCCCTTGCCGAGCCAGTCGCACTCGCGCGTATCGACGCCGACCGCGCCGTCAACGAGGCCGCAGCCAAATCGATCTGGGGTTACGCCGAACTCGGCTATCAGGAAACCCGCTCGACTGCGCTGCTGCAGAAACGGCTCAAGGACGCGGGCTTCACCGTCAAGGCCGGCGTCGCCGGCATTCCAACCGCGTTCACCGCGACGTTCTCGACCGGCGATGGTCCCGTCATCGCCATCCTCGGCGAGTTCGACGCGCTGCCGGGGTTCAGCCAGGCGGCGAGTCCGACGAAGACGCCGGTGCCAGCGCTCGCGTCGGGACACGCCTGCGGCCACCACATGTTCGGCGTCGCCTCCGCATCGGCGGCGATCGCCGTCAAGGACTGGCTGACGGCGAGCGGGACCAGGGGCACGGTGCGCTTCTACGGCACCCCCGCCGAGGAGGGCGGCGCCGGCAAGGTCTACATAGTGCGGGCAGGGCTGTTCAACGACGTCGACGTCGCGCTGCACTGGCACCCGGGTCAGGAGAATGCGGCGAACGTCGAAACGTCGAACAGCAACAAGTCGGCGAAGTTCCGCTTCCGCGGCCAGTCGGCCCATGCCGCCGCGGCACCCGAACGCGGCCGGTCGGCGCTCGACGGGGTCGAGGCGATGAACATGATGGCGAACATGATGCGCGAGCACATGCCGCAGGACAGCCGCATGCACTACGTCATCACCGACGGCGGCAAGGCGCCCAACGTCGTGCCCGACTATGCCGAGGTGTTCTACTACGTCCGCAACCCCGATGCCGAAGTGGTGCGGCAGACGTTCGACCGGCTCGTCGACGTCGCAAGGGGCGCGGCGATGGGCACCGGCACCACGGTCGACTTCGAGGTGATCCACGGTGCGCTGCCCCTGCTGCCCAACCGGGCGTTGCAGACACTGGTGCACGCGAAGCTGAGCGAGGTCGGCGGCGTGCTGTACGACACCGAAGAGACGACCTTTGCGCAGACGCTGCATCCGACGCTCGGCCCGACCAAGCGGCAGCTCTCCGACGCGCAGGTCGTTGAACCGATGAAGGAGGATCACAGCACCGGTTCGACCGACGTCGGCGACGTGTCGTGGACGGTGCCGACCGCCGGCTTTTCGACCGCGACGTGGGTGCCGGGGACACCGGCGCACAGCTGGCAGGCGGTCGCAGCCGGCGGCATGTCGATCGGCATGAAGGGCATGCAGAACGCGGCGAAGGTGCTCGCGCTGACCGCGATCGACCTCTATCGCAACCCTGACATCATCACCGCCGCGAAGCGGGAGTTCGAGGAGCGGCGCGGCAAGGATTTCGTCTATCGTTCACTCGTCGGCGATCGAGCGCCGCCGCTCGACTACCGCAACTGATGCGGCGGGCGGCAGGCATCGCGCTGGCTGCACTGCTCCTTGCCGGCTGCCAGCAGACGATCACGCCGCCGGTAAATCTCGCTGATCCGGTCACCGTCTATGTCACCGATCACGGGCGGCACGCGGGGCTGGTGCTGCCGGCGGCCGATGGCGGCATGACCGAATGGTTCTGGGGCGACTGGCACTATTTCGCGCTGCGCGACCGGTCGCTCGGCTCGGGCCTGCGCGCGCTGTTCGCGTCGCCGCAGGCAACGCTTGGACGGCTCGACGTCGCCGCGACCGGGGCAACGGCGGTCAAGCGCGCGACCGGCGCCGAAACACTGATTGCAGTCGCGGTCGAGCGTGCTGCTGCCGAGGCGCTGCAGACGGCGCTGTCAGCGCGACATGCGCGCCGTCGCGACACGGAGATCGTCGATCCCGACGGCGCCCGCTTCGTTCACGACGATGGCGATTATGGTCTCACCCGCAATTCGAACCACAAGGTCTGCGCCTGGCTTGAGCAGCTCGGCGCGAGGACGGACTGTCCTGCCGTCGTTGCCGACTTCCGCGTTCGCGACGCGCCTCAGCGATAGACCTCGCGCGCGGCCGTCTCCACCGCCGCCATCGCCAACCGGTACGGGCCGGGTCCGTGGCTGATGCGCGCGACGCCGAGGCTGGCAAGGCGGGCATGGTCGGGAACGCCGGGAAACATCATGATGTTGACGGGCAGTGACGAGGCCTGCACGAGCCGCTCGATCAGTCGCTCGTCGACAAGGCCAGGCGCAAAGAAGCCGCTGGCGCCGGCGTCGGCATAGGCGTGCGCGCGTGCGATCGCGTCGTCGAGCTTGCCGTCGTCGTGCGTTTCGGCCGGCGCTGACAGGAACACGTCGGTACGCGCGTTGATGAAGAACGCCTCGCCGACCGCCGCGCGCATCGCCGCGATCCGCGCCGCCTGCTCGGCGACCGGGTACAGCCCCTCGCCCGCGACGACGCGGTCCTCGAAATTGCAGCCGATCGCGCCGACGTCGGCGACCGACCTTGCCGACGCGGCGACCGTTTCCGGCGCGGCGCCGTAGCCGCCCTCGATGTCGATGCTGACCGGCAGGTCGGTCGCACGGACAATGCGCGCAGCGTTGGCGACGACGAGGTCGAACGGCAACTGCTCGCCGTCGCGATAGCCATTTGCTTCAGCCACCGACCAACTGCCGGTGGCGAGTGCCTTGGCGCCGGCGCTGGCGATCACGGCGGCGCTGCCGGCGTCCCAGCAGTTGAACAGGACGAGCGGGTCGCCCTTTACGTGGAGCGCCGCGAAGGCGCGGTACTTGTCGGCGGTGGTCATGCGCTCCCTCCTATCCGATCCGCCGCTCCCCAGTCTGCAGACGGTGGCGGATGTCAGCCTGCGGTTTCGATCGGCGCCGCTACGCCTCCGCCAGCTTCAGGATCGCCTGCCAGTGCGCATCACTCACTGGCATGACCGACAGCCGCGACTGGCGGATGAGTGCGAGGTCGTCGAAGCGTCCTGCCGCTTTCAGTTCGGCAAGCGTTACCGGGCGGGGCAGCGGCCGCGTCGCTTCAAGGTCGACGAGACCCGACTTGGGGTCGTCGGGGTCGGGGTAGAAGGCGCGTACGACCCGGCACACACCGACGATCTCCTTGCCGACCTGCGAGTGGTAGAACATTACCTCGTCGCCGACCGCCATCGCCCGCATGTTGCTGAGCGCCTGCGCGTTCCTGACACCGTTCCAGTGGGTGCGGCCGGCCTTCACCTGGTCGTCCCAGCTCCACTTTTCGGGTTCGGTCTTTACCAGCCAGTGGGCCATGCTCACGGATCCGCGTCGGGTTGCGCCTCGGGGCGAGCCTTAAGGAATGCCGGCAGCACCATCAACGCCTTGTCGACCTCGACGAGCGCCGGCAGTCGCGATGTGTCGCAGCGAAGCCGGCGCGCGTTGTACATCTGCGGTGCCAGACAGACGTCAGCCAGCGTCACCCGGTCGCCGAACAGATACGGGCCGGGCGAGCCTTCGGCGATCTCCTCAAGCGGCCTCAGACCTTCCTCGACCCAGTGCCGGTACCAGGCGTCAATCGCCGCCTGCTCCTGCCCCAGCTCGTTTTTCAGGTATTTCAGCACCCTCAAGTTGTTGATCGGATGGATGTCGCAGGCGATCATGAGCGCTGCGGCGCGGATGCGCGCCCGTCGGACCGGATCAGGATCAAGGAGCGGCGGCAGGGCATATACCTCGTCGAGATACTCGATGATGGCGAGGCTCTGGTTGAGCCCGACCTCGCCGTCGATGAGGTACGGCACCAGTCCCTGCGGATTGAGCAGCTTGTAGCCTACGCCGCCCTGCGCGCCGGTCCTGAGGTCAATGGGTTTCGACGCGTAGTCGAGTCCCTTCAGATTGAGCGCGATCCGCACCCTGAAGGCAGCGGACGAGCGCCAGTAATCATAGAGCGTGCGCGTCATAAGCTCCTCCGTCCTCGCGGCGAGGAGCTAGCCCGCCAGCCGCGCCGCATCGGCCTTCGCCCTTTCCTCCGCCACCAGTTCCTTGCGCGACAGCTTGCCGATCAGCGTCTTCGGTAGCGTCTTGCGGATTTCGACCGCCACCGCGCGCTCGTGCTTGCCGACCCGGCTGTTGAGAAAATCGAGCAGCAGCTTTTCGCTCGCGCTGGCGCCCTCGACCAGCGTCACGAACGCCTTGGGACGCTCGCCAAGGTACGGGTCGGGAATGCCGATGACGATCGCCTCCTTCACCGCGTCGTGCCGGTAGAGTACGGCTTCGAGCTGGCTTGGAAACGCCTTGAAGCCGCCGACGACGATCATGTCCTTCAAGCGGTCGACAACATAGGCGTAGCCTTCGGCATCGACATAGCCGACATCGCCGGTGCGGAGCCGACCGTCGACGAAGACGTCCGCCGTCGCCTCGGGATTGTTCCAATAGCCCTGCATCACCTGCGGCCCGGCGATGGTGATCTCGCCCGGCTCGCCGTCAGCAGCGAGGCGCGTCGGATCCTCCTTGTCGACGATGATGATGCGCGTGCCGGGCAGTGGCTGCCCGATCGACCCCGGCTTGCCGCCGGTTTGATAAGGGTTCACCGAAACGACGCCCGCGCTTTCGGTAAGCCCGTAGCCTTCGACGACCTTCGCCCCCGTCCTCGCCTCGAAGCGCGCCCGCACCTCCGCCGGCATCGGCGCGCCGCCTGAGATGCAGACACGGATCGACGTGAGGTCGAACTTTTCGACCTTTGGCGCATCGAGGAACGCCTGATACATGGTCGGCACACCGGGAAGCGCGGTGATCCGCCGCCGCTCGATCGTCTTCAGCGCCAGCGTCAGTTCAAACTTCGGCAGCAGCACGATCTCGTCGCCGCGCAGCACCGAGCGGTTGAGCACGCAGGTGTTGGCGAAGACGTGGAAAAGCGGCAACGCGCCTAGGATGCGGTCACCGCCGTCGGGCTTGTTGTCAATCGCATTCACCTGCGCCGCGTTGGCGCTGAGGTTGGCGTGGGTAAGCACGGCACCCTTCGGCGTACCTGTGGTACCGCCGGTATACTGCAGGAGCGCGATGTCAGTGTGAAGGTCGATCGCGGGCGGGTGCTCGATCGGCGGATGATCGATGAGGCTCTGGAAGCGGACATGCCGCATGTCGGGCTTCACCCTGGAGCGCTCGCGACGCTTGAACATGCGGTAAAGCAGTGCCTTCCCGGGTGGCAGAACGTCGGCGAGCGAACCGACGACAAGGCACCTGAGCCGTGACGATTCGAGCACAGCGGCTATCGTTGGATAGAGCTGCGCGACGTCGAGACAGACCATGATGTCGGTGTCGCTGTCGGCGACCTGATGCGACAGCTCGTCAACTGTGTAGAGCGGCGAGAAGTTCACCACCGTGCCGCCGGCGAGCATGATCGCGTAATAGGCGACAACGTACTGCGGGCAGTTGGGCAGGAACAGGCCGACCTTGATGCCGCGACGCACGCCAAGGATCTGGAACCCGCGCGCCGCGCGCCTCACCGCGTCGGCGATCTCGCCATAGCTGAAACCGCGGCCGAGGAAGTCGATGCATGGCGCCTCCGGCATTCGCGCCGCGGTCGCAAGCAACAACTCGTGAACCGGCGCCAGTGGCACGTCGGTCGTCCAGGCGACCGGATGATGATAGTTCGCTGAAAAGTCCGCGGCGGCGGGCATTGGCGGCTCCGGGTTTGTCCACAACCTCGCTCAACCCGAGGCAGCCGCTCTTATAGCGTACACCTAGCTGAAATCGATACCGATAAGCCTGGAAAGCGAGGCGAGCGCCTGCATCTCGTCCACCACCTTGATCGCCGCCATGCCGAGCGCCGCGGCCGGCTTGCAGTTGACGCCGAGGTCGTCGAGGTAGATCGCGCGTTCGGCGGCCACGCCGATGGCGTCCAGCATCATTGCATAAATGCGGGGATCGGGTTTGCGAACACCGGCCTTCGAACTTTCGATGACATGATCGAAACGGGCAAAGATCGCCGCCGCGGCCTGCGCCTTGGCGGAATCGGCCATCATCGCTGCGCCGCGCCCGACATTGACGTTGTTGGTTATACAGCCGAGACGGAAGCCCGCCGCCTTCAGCGTATCGAGCGCCGCCACCATTCGCGGGCGGACATCGCCGGCAAGCAGGGCAATAACGTCGCTGCCCGGAATCTGGTGGCCGAACGCCGCCGCCTCCGCCGCGAACAGGCGGTCGAACGCGTCGGCGTCGATCTCGCTGCGCTCGAAGCGCGCCCACGCGTTGCCGTCGGGATGGGTGGCGTTGATGCGGCGGATAATGCCCTCGGGCAGCCCGCGTTCCGCCTCGTAGCGTCGGAACGCCTCGAATGGAGACGAGGTGATGACCCCGCCGAAGTCCCAGATGACGGCGGTGATATCAGACTGCATGGTAGCGATATGCTCCCGCACCCCGCTCGCGCCGGACGCGGCCGCGACGTTCGAGATAATGCAGGTGCGCCAGCGTCTCGCCCGTTGCCATCATGATCTCGTCGGCGGCGACCGCGCGCCGGAACAGCACCTCGAAGCACTCGGTCGCCATGCGCGGGCTGGCGAGGTGCGCCTCGAGCGTGTCGAGCTTGCGGTGATGGTCGGCCTCGAGCTGGTTTAGGCGCGCGTGCAGGCCCTTGAATGGCTCGTTGTGCGCTGGCAGCACGTAAAGGTCCTGATCGAGACTGCGCAATTTCTCGATGCTGGCGAGCCAGTCGCCAAGCGGGTCGGCCTCCGGCTCGGTCGAATAGACCGACACATTCGAGGTGATGCGCGGCAGCACCTGATCGCCGGCGATCATCAGCTTGTCCTCGTCGCTGACCAGGCAGACGTGCTCGGGTGTGTGGCCGCGTCCCGTCACCACACGCCAGGCGCGGCCGCCGATCCTCAGTACGTCGCCCTCCGCCATGCGCACGAAGCTCGTCGGCAGCCGCGACACGACGAGACTGAAACGGCCCCAGCCCTTGGCACGGAACGCCGCCAGCGCCTCCTCCGACCAGCCGGCATCGGCATAGAAGCCAACCGCCTGCTCGGGCGGCGCATCGGCGACGTCGAGCGACAGCATGCGCGCCATGAGATACTCGGTACGCGCCATGACGAGCGGCGCGCCGGTCTTGTAGGTCAGCCAGCCGGCAAGGCCGAGGTGGTCGGGGTGATAGTGCGTGACAAGGACGCGCGTCACCGCCCGGCCCGCAAGCGGTCCCGCCAGCAGCGTGTTCCAGACCGCCTTGCAACTCGGCGCATTGAGCCCGGTATCGACCAGCGCCCAGCCGTCGCCGTCGTCGAGCACCCAGAGGTTGATATGATCGAGGCTGAACGGCAGCGGCATCCGCAGCCAGAACACGCCGGGCGCCACCTCGTGCAGCCTGCCCGGTTCAGGGATCCAGCGCCCCAGCGGGTAGAACAGCCCGCGTCGCTCCTCGCCCTCGTCGGGAGGCAGACGGTGGTCGACCAGCGAGGCGTCGGGGGCTGGCGGTGCGGATGATGCCATGGCACCGTCGTAGGCGCGCGGCGGCACCACGTCGACCTGAAAGGAACGTCAGGGGGTGCAGGTGCGGCGCGGGCTACGCCGCCGCGTCCTCGCCTTCGGCTGCATCGAGCGCAAGCTGCGCCGCGCGGGCGGCTTCCTCGCGCTCTTTTCGCAGCGTTTCGAGCAGCTCGTCGCGATCATGTTCGAAGGTCGCGTCGACCTTTTCGATACCCGCCTTCTTCGCCGCCGCCGCGACGAGCGCGTCGAGTTCGCGCTGCGAACAGAGGCCGAGCGTCACCGGATCCTTCGGCGTGATGTTCTGGATGTTCCAGTGCGTCTTGTCGCGAATCGCCGAGATCGTGGTCTTCGTCGTGCCGATAAGGCGCGAGATCTGCGCGTCGGTGATTTCGGGGTGATTGCGGACGATCCAGGCGATGCCGTCGGGCTTGTCCTGCCGCTTCGACACCGGCGTGTAGCGCGGTCCCTTGGTACGCCGCTGCTGCTCCGGCCCCTTCTGCAGCACAAGGCGGTGCTGTGGATCTGCCTGGCCCTTGTCCAGCTCGGCCTGCGACAGGTCGCCGGCACGCACCGGGTCGCGCGGGATGTGTCGCGCCTGCGCGGTTTCGTCGGCAATCGCCTGCACCTCCAGTACGTGCAGGCCGCAGAACGCCGCGATCTGTTCGAACGTTAGCGACGTGTTGTCGACCAGCCAGGCGGCGGTCGCATGGGGCATCAACGGATAGTCCTGGGCCATGTCGTCAAGTCTTCCCGGTCGTCGGAAACAAAAGGGCCGCCCTTAGCGGGGCGGCCGGCAACATTGGACTTATAGGCCCGCGACGGCCACGGATCAAGGACATTGGGGCATGGCGCGTTGCGCAGTGCTCGCGCGGCGCACGGCCGGCGCGTCGAGGCGCGCCAGCGCCTCGACGAATTGTTCCACCGCGCGCGGCCAGCTGAAGCTGCGGCCATAGTCCGCGCAGCGGGCGCGGTCGCGGGTCAGTGCCCGGGTGATGGCGACGTCGAGATCATCGTCGAGCGCGCCGACGTCGGGCGTGACAATGTCGACCGGCCCCTGCACCGGGTAGGCGGCGACGGGAAGCCCGCACGCAAGCGCCTCGATGAGCACCATGCCAAAGGTGTCGGTGCGGCTGGGAAAGACGAAAACGTCGGCGCCGGCATAGGCCGCCGCCAGCTCGTCGCCGAACAGCGCGCCAAGGAAGACGGCATCGGGAAACTGCCGTTGCAGGCGCTCGCGCGCAGGACCGTCGCCGACCACCACCTTGCTGCCCGCGTGCCGCGTGCGCAGAAAGGCCTCGACGTTCTTCTCGACGGCGACGCGGCCGACGTAAAGCTGGATCGGGCGTGGTAGCTGCGCAAAGGCGGCGTGCGGTGGCACGCTGGCACGAAACGACTGCAGGTCGACGCCGCGCCCGAATGGCAGCGTCGGCCCAATGCCCTGCTCGGCAAGCTGCCGCCGCAGGCTTGGCGTCGCGGCGAGCACGGCGCGCGCGGGGCGATGAAACCAGCGCTCGAAGCGCCAGAACCAGGCGGCGGGAAGCCCTGTGCGCGCAGCAATATAGTCGGGGAACTGGGTGTGGTAGGCTGTGGTGAACGGCAACCTATTGCGCATGCACCAGCGTCGTGCCGCAACGCCGAGCGGGCCTTCGGTCGCGAGGTGGATGGCATCCGGGCCGAATGTGCGCAGGCGCCTGCCAAGCGCGCCAGCCGAGGCGAGCGCCAGCCGTATCTCCGGGTAGCTGGGGCATGGCACCGACAGGAACGCGTTGGGAGCGATGATCAGCACCTCGTGGCCGCTTGCCACCAGCTCACGCCGCACCGCCTGCAGCGTCCGCACCACGCCGTTGACCTGCGGTTCCCACGCGTCGGTGACGATGGCGATGCGCATCAGGCGGCCTGTGCCTGGACCGGGACGGCGGCCTGTGCGCCCGCCGCTTCCGCCCAGTGCAGGATCTCCATTTCGCCGGTGAAGTGCTCGACGAGGGCCGTGCAGCCTTCGACCCAGTCGCCGTCGTTGTAGTAGGTGACATCGCCGAAGCGGCGTTCCTCGGCGGTATGGATGTGGCCGCAGACGACGCCATCGAGACCACGGTCCTCGGCAGCCTTTGCCACCGCCGCCTCGAAGCGACTGATGAACTCGACGGCGTTCTTGACCTTGTGCTTGGCGTGCTTCGACAGCGACCAGTAGGGCATGCCCCAGCGCGCTCTCAGCGTGTTGACGAGCGTGTTGAGTTTCATCATCGCGATATAGGCGGCATCGCCGAGCACCGCGAGCCAGCGTGCGTAGAGCACGACCGCGTCGAACTCGTCGCCGTGCAGAACCAGCAGCCGCCGTCCGTCGGCGGTTTCATGGATCGCCTTTGATCGGATTTCGATGCCGCCAAAGCTGAGCCCGACGAACTGGCGGAACATCTCGTCGTGGTTGCCGGGAATATAGATGACCCTGGTACCGCGCTTGGCGCGCTTCAGCAGCCGCCAGACTATGTCGTTGTGCTTGGCCGGCCAGTACCAGCTCTTCTTCAGCCGCCAGCCGTCGACGATGTCGCCGACGAGGTAGAGCGTATCCGAGTCGACGCTGTCGAGGAAATCAATGAGCAGGTCGGCATTGCAGCCGCGCGTGCCGAGATGAACGTCCGAAATCCAGATCGTGCGGAAGCGACGGCGGTCGCTTGCCGACGCCGCCGGCGTGGCCGATGGTCCTGCGGGGACGAGGCGGGCGAAGTCGCTGCGCGGCGAAAGCATGTTCAAGTCGGACGACCCCAAGCGATGACTTGCCATTTCGCGCGCCAGCGTATCGCGCCTTTGCGTTACCGTTCAGGGACCGAAATATGAAGGTTTTGCGCGAGTCGCGGCGGAGTCGAGTCACTTTTGCAGCCGCGCCATAACAAAACTGTGGATTACTTTCGCGGCCCACAACCGATAAGCATGCATCCCGGAGGGCCAGGCAATGACGATCATTGTTGCCGGACACGTCGATCTCGATCCGGTGCGCCGCGACGCCGCGCTCGTCGGCGGCAAGCCCCATGTCGAAGGCGCGCTGACGCAGCGCGGCTGCGTTCGCTACGCCTGGACCGCCGACCCGGCGGTGTCCGGCCGCGTCTATGTGCTCGAGGAATGGAGCGACGAGGCAGCGCTGGCTGCACACCTTGCCGGTCCGCACTACCGCGCGATGCTGGACCATCTGCAGGGGTTCGGCATCACCGACGTCAAGGTGAAGAAATACCGCTGCGACCTGTCCGAACCTGTCTATGACGCAAATGGCGTGCCGCGCGCCGACTTCTTCACCGCCGTCGGCTGATGCGCTGGCACGGGCCGATCGAGGATCGCCTCGCCATCCGCGAGCTGATCGACGCCTACGCCGACGCGGTGTTCCGCCGCGACGCCACTGCCTGGGGGGCAACGTGGGCGGCCGACGGCGTTTGGGAGGTTGCCGGCGAGCGGCGCGAGGGGCGCGCGGCGATCGTTGAGCTCTGGCAGGCGCTGATGGCGCGTTATCCGTTCGCGGCGATGTACTCGACGGGGGGTGGTGTCCGCATCGACGGCCGCGAAGCCAATGGCACCTGGTACGTGCTTGAATTGCTGAAGCAGGACGATGGTGCCGACACCATGGTCTGCGGCCGCTACGACGACGCCTATGTGTGCGAGGCCGGCGTCTGGCGCTTCATGCGCCGCAGCTACACGATCCTGCACATGCCGGGCGCGCGAGGATCAGGCCGTGATCGCGACATGCCCCGGCAGGTCTGAGACGCGGGCGAGCCAACGGCCGATGTTGGGATAGCCGGCGAGGCTGAAGCCGCCGCCCTCCTCGGCAACGTGCGTGTAGGCATAGAGCGCGATGTCGGCGAGGCTGAAGGCGTCGCCGGCGAACCAGTCGCCGCGCGCGAGATGGTCGTCCATCAGCGCGAGCGCGGCATTGCCGGCGGCGGTCTTGCCGTCGATCTGTGCGCGCTGAGCATCGCCAAGCCTGTCGCGCCCAACGAAGACCAGCCAGAAGCGCAGCGTCGCGATGTTGGGCTCGTGGCTGTACTGTTCCCAGAACATCCAGCGCAGCATCTCCGCCTCGTCCCAGCGGCCTTCGGGAATGAGCCTGGAGCCGCGCGCGAGGTAGAAGATCGCCGCGTTCGATTCGGGCATGAAGCGGTCGCCGACCTGCAGCACCGGCACGCGGCCGTTAGCGTTGACCTTCGCAAGATAGTCAGGCGTGCGGCTTTCACCCTTCATGATGTCCACCTGGCGCCGTTCGAGCGGCAGGCCGAGGTGGGCCGCGGTGAGGCGGATCTTGTAGCAGTTGCCCGAGGCTGCATATTCGTGGAGCGTGAGCTTATCCATGCGCGACCTCCAACACGATCTTGCCGACGTGCTCGCCCGCTTCCATGCGGCGGTGCGCATCGGCGGCGCGGTCGAGAGGGAACACGGTATCGATGACGGCACGCAAGCCGCCGTTTGCGAATAGCGGCCATACGTCTGCTGCAAGGCTGTCGGCAAGCAGCGACTTGTATTCGATGGAGCGCGGGCGCAGCATCGACCCCGTCAGCATCAGCCCCTTGCGCATCACCGCCATGATGTCGAGTTCGCCGACCGGGCCTCGCTGGAACGCGATCGAGACATGGCGTCCATTGTCGCCAAGGCATTTGACGTTGCGTGCGAGATAGTCGCCGCCGACCATGTCGAGCACGACGTTGACGCCCTTGCCGCCGGTGATCCGCCTCACTTCGGCAACGAAATCCGCCGCCGTGTAATCGATGGCATGGTCGGCGCCGAGATCGAGCGCCGCCCGACACTTCGCCGCGCTGCCGCAGGTGACGATGCTGGTGAGGCCGAATGCCTTGCAGAGCAGGATCGCCGTCGTGCCGATGCCGCTGGTGCCGCCGTGGACGAGCGCGGTCTCGCCCGGTGCGCCGAAGCCGCGCTCGAACAGGTTCGACCAGACGGTGAAATAGGTTTCGGGAAGGCTCGCCGCCTCGATCAGTGACAAGCCGCGCGGGATTGGCAGGCACTGACCCTCGGGCGCCGCGCAATATTCGGCATAGCCGCCGCCGGCGACGAGTGCACAGACCTGCTGGCCGACGTGCAGACGGTGCGCGCGGCGGCCGAGCGCAACCACCTCGCCGGCAATTTCGAGTCCCGGGATCGACGGCGCGCCAGGTGGCACAGGATAAAGTCCCATGCGCTGCAGCACATCGGGACGGTTGACGCCGGCCGCGACCACCCTGACCAGCACCTCGCCGTCGCCGGGAACGGGGAGCGGTCGCCGCACGGGCACGAGCACCTCGGCGCCGCCAGGTTTGTCGGGGTCGATCGCCAGCATGTCGCGTGGCAGTCCGGCCATGTCGTTTCGCCCCCGGTTCTTGAGATCGGCGGCTCAATAGCGCAGATTGGACATTCACTCCAGCCAGCGAGGAGACGTGCCGTGGACCTCGACGACCTGCTGCCGCGCAAGAAGGACGATCCGCTCGCCGCGCTCGTCAGGCAGGATCTTGGGCCGCTGTCACGCGACGAGCTCGACGCCCGCATCGCGACGCTGCAGGCCGAAATCGAACGGACCCGTTCGCAGCTTGCCGCTGCCGGAAGCGTCAAGTCCGCAGCCGACGCGCTGTTCGCAAAGCGCTGAACCCCGGTCAGCGCAGCCACCAGCGCAGCAGCAGCGCGACCGCGCCGACCGCGGCGACACCGGCGAGCCAGAGGACTGCAAACCAGCCCAGACGACGCCACAGCGACGCACGCTCCGCCATCAATGGTATCCGTGCGTGCCGACCTTGCCGCGGAACACCCAGTACGCCCATGCGGTGTAGGCGAGGATCAGCGGCATGATGATCGCGACACCGACGAGCATGAACGACTGGCTTTTGGGCGGTGCCGCCGCCTCCCAGATCGTGACCGATTCGGGAACTATGAACGGAAACATGCTGACGCCCAGTCCGATCATGCCAAGCAGGAACAACGCCAACGACAGCACGAACGGCAACCAGTCGCTGCCGCGCGCAAGCCCGCGGAACAGAAAGTAGCTGACGATGGCGACGAGCAGCGGAACCTGGCTAGCGAACAGGATCGACGGCAGTTCGAACCAGCGGCGGTAGTATTGGGCATCAAGAAACGGTGTGTAGAGACTGACGCCCGCCATCAGCACGAGCGTCGCGACTGCGGCCGGCCGCGCGAGGCGGCGCGCCATGGCCTGCGTGTCGGCTTCGGTCTTGCCGATCAGCCATGTCGCGCCGAGCAGCGTATAACCGGCGACGACACCAAGCCCGGTCAACAGCGTGTACGGCGTCAGCCAGTCGAACCAGTTGCCAGCATAGGCGCGGCCTTCGACCGTGACCCCCTGCAGGATGGCACCAAGAATCATGCCCTGCGCCAGCGCGGCGACGAACGAGCCGCCGCAGAAGGCAAGATCCCAGAAAGCGCGGTGTGCTGGATCGCGCCAGCGGAACTCGAACGCGACGCCGCGGAAGACGAGTCCAAGCAGCATGGCGATGACAAGCGGATAGGTCGCCGGCATGACGATCGCGTAGGCGAGCGGGAACGCCGCGAACAGCCCGCCGCCGCCGAGCACCAGCCAGGTTTCGTTGCCGTCCCAGACCGGCGCAATGGCGTTCATTGCCTGATCGCGCGCCGCGCCCACGCCGAACGCCGGAAACAGGATGCCGATGCCGAGGTCGAAACCGTCCATGACGACATAGGCGAACACCGCGAACGCGATGATGAACGCCCACACGAGCGGCAGGTCGATGCTCATGCCCCGCTCCCTTCGCCGGCTGGACGTGGCGCAAGCGCGGGCACGTACACCTGCCCCGGTCCGGGCACGATGCCCGCCGTGCGCACCGGGCCGCGCTCAGTGCGCGCGACCCCCGCCTCACCCGGTTCGGGCGGTTTTGCCATCAGCTTCAGGATATACCAGGTGCCGACGCCGAACACCGCGAAGTAGACGACGATGAACGCCAACAGCGAGGCGGCGACCGCCGGCGCGGCGATCGGCGCGACGCTGTCGGCGGTGAGCAGCAGGCCGTAGACGGTGTATGGCTGGCGGCCGACCTCGGTCGTCACCCAGCCGGCGATGACGGCGACAAACCCGGACGGCCCCATCACCAGCGCGGCACGATGCAGCAGCTTCGAGTCGTACAGCCTGTCGCGCAGCCGCGCCCACAGGCTCCAGAGGCCGATGCCAAGCATCAGGAAGCCGATGCCAACCATGATCCGGAATGACCAGAACACGATCGCGACCGGCGGCTGCTCGCTGTCGGGCACGGTATCGAGGCCGGCGAGCGGCGCATCGGGGTCGTGCTTCAGGATCAGCGACCCCAGTTTCGGTATGCCCACGGCAGCGCGCAGTTCCTGCGCCTCGTCGTCGGGGATGCCGAACAGGTAGAGCGGCGCACCGTCCGGGTGGCTCTGATAGTGACCTTCCATCGCCATCAGCTTCACTGGTTGATGCTCGAGTGTGTTGAGGCCATGCAAGTCCCCCGCGAAGATCTGCACCGGCGCGACCAGCGCCGCCATCCACATCGCCATCGAAAACATCGTC
>CAYVVV010000032.1:0-18231 GCA_964455325.1 uncultured Sphingosinicella sp.
GCGCCCGACCAGTCGATCGCGGCGAACCGCCGGAAGCGTCTCATCGGTTCCGCGCACGGTGCGACCGCCGCGACCGAGCCTGCTGTGCCGCCCGGTCGAGGCTCATCGCTGCCGCTCGCGCCGCCGTTCGTCCCACCAGTCGAGCCCTTCCTTCAGGCGCTTCTCGAAGCCGCGCTCGGTCGGCACGTAGTAACGCTCCGGCGCCATGCCGTGCGGCCAGTAACTGTCGCCCGAAAAGCCGTCCTCGCGGTCGTGGTCATAGGCATAGTCCTTGCCGTAGCCGATGTCCTTCATCAGCTTGGTCGGCGCGTTCAGAATGTTCGCCGGCGGCATCAAGGAGCCGGTTTCGCGCGCCGACCGCCACGCCGCCTTCTGCGCGACATAGGCGGCGTTCGACTTCGGCGCGGTGGCGCAATAGAGGCATGCCTGGACGATGGCGAGTTCACCTTCGGGCGAACCCAGAAAGTCGTAGGCATCCTTGGCAGCGAGGCATTGCACCAGCGCCTGCGGGTCGGCGAGGCCGATGTCCTCGCTGGCGAAACGGGTGATGCGGCGAAGCACATAGAGCGGCTCCTCGCCGGCCGTCAGCATGCGCGCGAGGTAGTAGAGCGCCGCCTGTGGGTCCGAGCCGCGCATCGACTTGTGTAGCGCCGAGATGAGGTTGTAGTGCCCCTCGCGATCCTTGTCGTAAACGGCGACGCGGCGATGAAGCAGGTCGCGCAGGCCGGTGCGGTCGAGCGGCTCGGCGATGTCGACCGACATCAATGTCTCGACCTGATTGAGCAGAAATCGCCCGTCGCCGTCGGCCGACTGCACGAGCGCCGTGCGCGCATCGTCGGCAAGCGGCAGCGCGCGGCCATAGTCGGCTTCGGCGCGCGCCAGCAGTTCGCCGAGCGCGGCCTCGTCGAGACGGTGAACGAGCAGCACCTGGCAACGCGACAGCAGCGCGGCGTTGAGCTCGAAGCTAGGGTTCTCGGTGGTAGCGCCGACGAGTGTCACCGTGCCGTCCTCGACATAGGGCAGGAAGCCGTCCTGCTGGGCGCGATTGAAGCGGTGGATCTCGTCGACGAACAGCAGCGTCCTGCGGCCGGCGCGCGCGTGCTCGCGCGCTTCGGCGAACGCCTTCTTGAGATCGGCGACGCCCGAGAACACCGCCGAGATCTGAACGAAGCGCAGCCCGACAGCATCGGCGAGCAGGCGCGCGATCGTCGTCTTGCCTGTGCCAGGCGGTCCCCAGAAGATGATCGACGACAGCCGGCCCGCTGCGACCATGCGGCCGATGGCGCCGTCGGGCCCGGTCAGGTGCGCCTGGCCGACGACATCGGCCAGCGAGGCCGGCCGCAGCCGTTCGGCGAGCGGCGCGCTGGCCACAGGCGCGGCGGCTGCGTCGGTGAACAGGTCGGACATGCAGACAATCTAGACGTTCGGACGTTGGCCGCGAAGGGGCTTGCCTTCATAGTATCTAGATATATCTTAGATAGTGCTGGGACGATCATGGAAGGGTCATATCGATGACGTTCGGATACCATCATCGCTGGCATTCGCGGCGCGGCCGCTGGGGCGGCAACTGGACCGATATCCTGCAGGCGCTGGGCGCGCAGTTCGAAAACGGCAACATGCGCTTTGACGTGCGCGGCCGTGGTCGCAGCCGCCGCGTACTGACCTCGTCGGAGCTGCAGCTCATCCTGCTGTCGCTGATCGAGGACGCGCCGCTGCACGGCTATGCCATGATCGAGGCAATCGAGGCGCGCACAGGCGGCGCCTATGCGCCGAGTCCCGGTGTCGTCTACCCGACGCTGACCCTGCTCGCCGACATGGAACTGGCCGAGGAGCGCCCCGACGGCGCGCGCAAGGTCTACGCCATCACCGACAAGGGCAGGGCGCACCTCGACGAGCGTCGCGACGAGCTCAACGCGCTGCTCGAACGGCTCGACGCGGCGGCTGGGCGCGGCGAGCGCCACGACAGCGCCCCCGTCTGGCGCGCCATGTTCAACCTCGGCTCGGTGCTGAAGGGCCGCATGTGGGACGCCAGGGCCGACCGCGAGACAATGCTCGCCGCCGCCGAGATCATCGACGAGGCGGCGCGCAGGATCGAACGGCTGTAGCCGGTCAGTCGGCCGGCTCCGACCACAGCCGCAGCAGGCAGTCGCGGGCGCGTTGCAGCCGGGCGCGTCCGGCCTCGCTCATCGACAGACCCTCGAGCGCGGCGACCTCGTTGAGTTCGTAGACGAGGTCACGCTGGATGGCGTTGGGGATGCGGCTCTCGATGAAGGTGATCGCGACGATGCGCTCGCCGCGCGTCACCGGTGTCACTTCGTGCAGCGTCGTCGACGGATAGACGATGGCGCTGCCGGCGGGCAGCCTGAACTCGATGACCCGCTCGCCCAGCCGCACAGCGAGCGCACCGCCGTCATAGTCCACCGGGTCGGAGACGAAGACCGTCGTGCTGAGATCGGTGCGCAGCGATCGCTTGCCGACCTGGATGAACGCCGCGTCCGAGTGCGCGCCATAGTACATCCCGGGCGAATGGCGCGTCAGCAGCGGCGGCGCCATGATCTTCGGGAAGGCGAACTCGACGAACTCGGCGCGCCGATAGAGCGCTGCCGTCACTATCTGCGCGACGCGCGGCGCGACGGCGGGGTCGTGCAGCTGCTCGTTGCGCTTGATCGTCGAATGCGGATTGCTGACGCGACCGTCGGCGAACGTGCCGCTGGCGGCAAGCCGGAGCAGCTCGGCGACTTCGCCGGCCGACAGCAGGTCGGGGATTTCAAGAAACATGCGCCAGCATCCTCCCCTCGGCAAACGCGATCGCGTCGGCTGACGCTTGATGCGTGGCGATTGCGCGGTCAAGCCAGGCAAGGCCGTGCGCGATTTCAACGCCATGGACGCGGCGCGCGTCGTCCATCACCGCACGGCGCAGCTCGGCGCTATAGGCGTGGTCGGGACTCTTCGAATAGCGTGCCATATGCTCGCCAGCGGCCAGGCGCCGGGCAAGCGCCGGGTTGGAACCGGCACCAAGGTGTGTTGCTGCGCGGTCGAGCGTTGCCGCCGGATCGGCGAGCATCGCGTCGAAGTCAATGTGCAGCAGGCGGCTGCCAGCGACCCGTGCCGCTGCCGCCAGCGCGAGCGTTTCGCAGAGCCAGCTCATGGCGACCATCTCGCCCTCCGACAGCGTATACAGCCGGAACGGCGTATCGCCGAGCCGGCGGTGCAGACGGCGCAGCCGCGCGCGTGCCATTGCCCGGATCTCGCCGCGCGAATTGTCGCCGGCCATGATGACGGCAAGGTAGGATTCGGGGCGCAACGTCATCGCCACCGCGGGCATCGAGCGATGCTGGCCAAGGATCGACGCCGCCATTTCGGCAACGAAGCTGGTCGCCTTGACGACGGCGCGTTCGCCGCGCGCGTAGGTGCGCGACCACAGGCCAAGCAAGCGGTCGCGTGCGGCATCGATTGCATCGGCGGGCCACGGGCAATCGGCCGTGTCGCGATCGACATCGAGCTCGGCGAGCGTGCGCAGCGCCGCCGGTTCACGCAGGCTGAACAATCCTGGCCAGTCGCCGAGCAGGCGTGACAACAGCGTCGAGCCGACGTGGCCGATGTGGAAGATCATGCCGCACGCGACCGGCAGCACGGCGCTCGCGTCGGCGATGTCACGCCACGGCAGCCACCTGCCCCTGTGGCCCGGCGCCAGTATGCGCTGGTCGAGGAAGCTCGCGGTGCGATAGGCGTCGCGCGTCATGGCGACCATGTAGACGGCGTTCGCCATCGCATCGAGCGAGTGCGGGAAGGCGTCGGGCGATCGGGCGAGGTCTTCGGCAAGCGACGGCATGGCCAGGGTATAGTGCTGCCGCCGGAAGCCGTAAAATGCAAACAGGCCACGCGGCGAGTGCGCCGAATGGCCTGTTCGGTGTCAGCGGTTCGACGCCTGCGTCAGGCCGCGTCACCTTCCGGTGGTACCGCCGCGATCTCGCCGGGTTCAAAGCCCGCGTCGTGCTCCTCGGTGAAGCCGCTGACGTCCTTCTCGAACATGTCGGCGAGCACGTCGACACCCTGCGCCTGCAGATCGGCCTCGTCGGTCGAGCGGGCGACGTTGGCCTCGACTTCCACGCTGACCTCCGGGTGCAGCGCAACGCGCACCCGGTGCAGGCCGAGCGTCTTGATCGGCGTGTTGAGCACGACCTGGTTCTTGCCGACCTTGACGGTGGTCGCAGCGGTCAGCGCTTCGGCGATGTCGCGCGCAGCGACCGAACCGTAAAGCTGCCCGGCATCCGACGCGGCGCGAATGAGCACGATCTTGGCGCCTTCGACCTTTTTCGCGTCGGCTTCGGCGTGGCTGCGCCGTTCGGCGTTTTCCCGCTCGATGCGCTCGCGGTCGGCCTCGAACTTCGCCTTGTTGGCGTCGTTGGCGCGCAGCGCCTTGCCGCGCGGCAGCAGATAGTTGCGCGCGTAGCCTGGTTTTACCGAGACGACGTCGCCAATGCCGCCCAGGTTCTCGACACGCTCCAAAAGGATGACGTCCATGGTCATGGTTTCAGTCCTCCCTTAACGGACGAGGTACGGCAGCAGGCCGAGATGACGCGCGCGCTTGATCGCTTTCGCAAGCTCGCGCTGCTTCTTGGCGCTGACGGCGGTGATGCGGCTCGGTACGATCTTGCCGCGCTCGGAGACGAAGCCCTGCAACAGGCGAACGTCCTTGTAATCGATCTTCGGCGCGTCGGGCCGGCTGAACGGGCAGGTCTTGCGGCGGCGGAAAAACGGACGTCCCATCGTTATTCCCCTTCACGCTCGCGACGCGGAGCGCGCGCGCCGCGCGAATCGCGGTCGCCCTTGCGCATCATCGCCGACGGCTCCTTCTCGAGCGCGTCGACGCGCACCGTCTGGAAGCGAATGACATCCTCGTTGATGCCGATGTTGCGCTCCATCTCGTGCACGGCGGGTGCCGGCGCCTCGATGTTCAGGAGCACATAATGCGCCTTGCGGTTCTTCTTAATCCGGTAGGCAAGCGTCTTCAGACCCCAGTACTCGGTCTTGTGGACCTTGCCCTGGCCGTCCTCGATGATCTTGGTGAAGGCCTCCGAAAGGCCGTCGACCTGCGCGGTCGACAGATCCTGGCGCGCCAGGAAGACATGCTCGTAGAACGGCATGATATGGTTTCTCCTCGATGCCGATCGCTGACGACGGGCAATCCGTCGCCCCTCCGGCTGGCTGCGGGTGCAAAAGCGAGCGGCGGGAAGGCTGGCTTCCCGCCGCTGGAAACGGCCCTATGGCGCAACCGCGCCGAAAAGGCAAGCGGACTCGATCAGGCCGCCGAGGTCGACGCGTACAGCGACCACAGCGACGCCACCGCCTTGTAGCCGCTGGCGTCGGGCACTGCCTCGAACATCGTCTTCGCCGCCCCCTTGTTACCGGCGCGGAGCTGCGCGATGCCGCCGAGGACGCTGGCCTGGTCGGCGGTGGTACCGCCGGCCTTCGCGGCCGCTGCATAGAGCGACGCGGCCTTGGCATAGTCGCCGTTGCCGAATGCGACGTGACCCGCCTGCAGCAGGCCGCTGCCGTTGCGCGGCAGCTTGGCGGCACCGGCGGTCGCCGCGGCGGCACGCTTGGTTGCCGCTTCCAGCAGTTTGGTATTCATTGCGTCGCCCGACGAGATCGTGCCCGATTTCAGGCCGGCCTCGATGACGCGCTTGGCGACCGCCGGCTGGTCGGCAACGATCGCCAGCTTGGCATATTCCTGCACATACTCCGGAGTGTTGATGTTGCCGGTCTGCTCCATCAGCTCGAACAGCGCCAGTTTCGCCTCGCGCGGCATCTGGCCGCCCTTGAGGTCGATGAGCAGCGCGCGCCAGCGCGACGGCGACGGATCGATGCGGATCAGCCGTTCGGTGGTGGCGAGATAGCCCTTCTTGTCGTCCATCTTGTACTGGACGTTGGCGAGGCTCTGCAGCCAGCTCTCCCTGGCGCCGAAACGGCTGATGAGGCTCTGGTAGACGTCGGCCGCGCCCTTGAAGTTGCCTTGGCGGAAATAGGACTGGGCAACGATGGTCTGGCCCTGGACGCCGCCCATCTTCTTGCCGAGCGCGATCGCCTTGCCGAAGTCGCCAGCGCGATAGTAGAGCGGCGCCAGCTGGCTCGCCGGCGCGCCAATGCTTTCCAGCTCCTGCGCCGCAGCCGCCCAGCGGCCGCCGCGCGTGTGGACGAATGCCGCCATTTCAGCAACCTTGCGGCGCTCGATCGCGGTGTCGGCGGCGCTGCGCGCGGCGTTGACACGCGCCATCGCGGCGCCAAGGTTGCCCGCCTTGGCCAGGTTCGAGGCTTCCTGCAGCGGCTTGCCGACATCGGGCGACAGCGCCTGCGCCAGCGCCGGCGCCGACAGGCCGGCGACCGACAGCGCCACTGCGGCGGTGATTGTCATGCGCGAAACGAAGTTCATTGCGATCCTTCCACTCCCGTTCTTCCATCCTGCCGGGCGGCGATCCGCCGTTGGCAGCCAAGTCCCATTCATGACACACTGCGCATGGTTGGCACCTGAACGGTGCGGACGGCTCGCTGCATCACGAAAAACAGCGCGAGAGCTTAGCGATTCGCAACAGATTCGCAACGCCCTCTCGCGCTTGCGCTGTCGCCGCTGCCGCTTTAAGCGCCGCGCAACGGCGGTTGGCCGGAACGGACGAGGGGGGGCAGGGGCCGATGACGCGCGCATTCATTTTTCCCGGACAGGGCAGCCAGGCGATCGGCATGGGGCGCGCGCTGCACGACGCCAGCCCGGCGGCGCGCGAGGTGTTCGAGGAGGTCGACGAGGCGCTGCGGCAGAAGCTGTCGACGCTGATGTTCGATGGTCCCGAGGATCAGCTGACGCTGACCGAAAATGCGCAGCCGGCGATCATGGCGAACGCCATCGCCGCACTGCGCGTGCTTGAACGCGAGTGCGGCGTCAACCTTGCCGACAGCGCTGCGTTCGTCGCCGGCCACAGTCTTGGCGAGTACAGCGCGCTGTGCGCGGCGGGCAGCATCGGCGTTGCCGATGCGGCTGTGCTGTTGAAGCTGCGCGGCCGCGCCATGCAGGCGGCGGTGCCGGTGGGCGCCGGCGCGATGGCTGCGCTGCTTGGCGTCGACTTCGATACCGCTGCCAAGGCTGCGGCGGCGGGTGCGGCGGGCGACGTCTGCGAGGTCGCCAACGACAACGCACCGGGACAGGTGGTGATCTCGGGGCACAGGGCTGCCGTCGAGCGTGCCATCGAGGCGGCGAAGGCGCTCGGCGCGAAGCGTGGCATGCTGCTGCCGGTGTCGGCGCCGTTTCATTGCTCGCTGATGGCGCCGGCCGCCGAAGCGATGGCGGCGGCGCTCGCCGAGGCGCACATCGTATCCCCGTTCGTGCCGCTGGTGGCCAATGTCACGGCGGCGCCGGTGACCGACCCCGCCGATATTCGCCGCCTGCTCGTTGACCAGGTCACTGGCACGGTGCGCTGGCGCGAAAGCGTGCACGCGATGGTCGCGCTTGGCGTCACCGCCTTCCATGAGTTCGGCGGCAAGGTGCTGGGGCCGATGATCAAGCGCATCGAACCCGACGCCGCGACGTGGAGCGCGGTGACGATGGCCGACGTTGAGGCGATGGCGGCGGCGTTGTAACGCGCGCCGACGGCGCATGTTGACTCCGGCGCGGCCGCCCCGCATTGAGGCGCGGTCGCAGGAGTAGTGATGGCATCGTGATTCCGGCGCCGCGCGGTAGAGTGCGCCGCCGCAAGGCGACGACGCCGAAGGAGCAACCGCCCCCGGAATCTCTCAGGCCCCAGGACCGCGCGGCGTGGTGTGCGACGCTCTGGAAAGCGGAAGGCTCGTGCCTTCCCACCGACGGGGTAAGCGACGGGCGCCGCCCGCCGCGAAACTCTCAGGTTCCGCGACAGATGGGGGCGGCCGGACCGGCATCGTGCCGGAATCCGTGTGTCGCGGGGACCATTGCATGGCCGTATCGGAAGCGTTGCCACTGCCGCTCGACGCGCTGCACCGGGCGCTGGGGGGGCGCATGGTGCCGTTCGCCGGCTATGCCATGCCGGTGCAGTTCGATGGCATCATCGCCGAGCACCTTTGGACGCGGTCGAGCGCCGGGCTGTTCGACGTCAGCCACATGGGACAGGTCGAGGTCGACGGCGATGGTGCTGCCGAGGCGCTCGAGGCGCTGATGCCGGGCGACTTCATCGGGCTGAAGGACCGGCGCCTGCGCTATTCGCTGCTGCTCGACGCGAGCGGCGGCATTCTCGACGATCTCATGGTGACGCGCCGCGGTGACGGCTTCTACCTGGTCGTCAACGGCGCCACCAAGCACGCCGACATCGCCCACATGGCGGCGCATCTGCCGGCGCCGGTCGCGCTGCGCCACCGGTCGGATCTGGCGCTGCTCGCGCTGCAGGGGCCGCGGGCGGCCGACGCGCTGGCGCGGATCGCGGGCGACGTGCAGACGCTGGGCTTCATGCAGGCGGGACCGTTCCGTATCGATGGTGTTGACGCCTGGATCAGCCGGTCGGGCTACACCGGCGAGGACGGTTTCGAGATTTCGGTGGCGAACGATGCGGCGGACGCGGTCGCTCGAATGCTGCTCGACCAGCCCGAGGTGAAGCCGATCGGGCTTGGCGCGCGCGACTCGCTGCGGCTCGAAGCCGGGCTGCCGCTGTACGGCCACGACCTGTCGCCGCTGTCGACGCCGGTGGAGGCGGGGCTTGCCTTCGCAATCTCGAAGCGGCGCAAGATGGCGGGCGGGTTCCCGGGCGCCGACCGCGTGCTCGACCAGCTGCTGAACGGTGCCGCGACGAAGCGCGTCGGGCTGCGCATCGACGGCCGTCAGCCGGCGCGCGAGGGTGCCGAGATCTATGCCGGCGGCACGCGTGTCGGCGTGGTGACGTCGGGCGGCTTCGCGCCGACGCTCGGCGCGCCGGTCGCGATGGGTTACGTCGACAGCCGCCATGGTGCCGATGGCACCCCGCTTGCGATCGACGTGCGCGGCCGGCGAATCGCCGCGACCGTTGCGCCGATGCCGTTCGTGCCGCACCGCTATGTAAGGAAGGGAGCAACCACGTGACCACCTACTACACCAGGGACCACGAGTGGGTGCGCGTCGACGGCGGCACCGCCACCGTCGGCGTCACCGACTATGCGCAGGGCCAGCTCGGCGACGTTGTCTTCGTCGAGCTGCCGACGGTCGGCACGATGCTCGCGCAGGGCAAGGACGCCGCCGTCGTCGAGTCGGTGAAGGCGGCGAGCGAGGTCTACGCGCCGATTTCGGGTGCGGTGACCGAGGTGAACGCTTTGCTCGAGGCCGATCCAAGCCTGGTCAACAGCGCCCCCGAGGGCGACGGCTGGTTCTTCCGCATGACGGTGGGTCATGCGGGCGAACTCGACGGGCTGATGAGCGCCGACGCCTATGCGGCGTTCTGCGAGGCGCTGTAGTCATGACAAAGCACCCGCTCATCCCGAGCGCAGTGGTGCGGAGCCGGACGATGACCCGCCGCCACAACTTTGACCCCGCACAGTATGCGAAGCACGCCGTCTTTGTCCCGGCGCTGGGGCAGGCGGTTCTCGAGCTGCTGGCCCCGGTACCCGGCGAGCGCATCCTCGACCTCGGCTGCGGCGATGGCGTGCTGACGGCGAAGCTCGTCGAGGCGGGAGCGGAGGTCGTCGGCACCGACGCCGATCCGGCCATGGTCGAGGCGTCGCGGACAAAAGGACTCGACGCGCGTGTTATGGACGGTCAGCGCCTGACGTTCGATGCCGATTTCGACGCGGTGTTCTCGAACGCCGCGCTGCACTGGATGCCCGACACCGCGGCGGTGTTCGCCGGCGTCCATCGCGCGCTGAAGCCGGGCGGCAGATTCGTTGCCGAATGCGGCGGCTTTGGCAATATCGCCGCGATCCGCGCCGCACTGCGCGGCGTGCTCAAGGCACGCGGCTACCCGGTGCCGGACCGCGACGACCAGGTCTACATGACCGAGACCGAGGCGCGGCGGGCGTTGCAGGCGGCCGGGTTCCGCGTCGCCAGTTGCGCGATCATTCCGCGGCAGACACCGCTTGCGAGCGGCATGGCGGCGTGGCTGACGACGTTTCGCTCGGGTTTACTCGATGCGCTCGGCGTGACCGATGCGGACCGCGAGGCGGTGATCACCGACACCGTGGAGCTGATGCGGCCGATCCTCTGCGATGCCGACGGCAACTGGATGGCGGACTATGTGCGGCTGCGCTTCGCAGCAACCAAAGCGGAGTAGAGACATGCGTTACCTGCCCCTCAGCGACGCCGACCGGTCGGCCATGCTGGCGACGATCGGCGCGCCCGACGTCGATGCACTGTTCCGCGACGTCCCCGAGGCGGCACGGCTCGGTGGTCCGATCGAGGGCCTGCCGCTGCACATGAGCGAACTGGAGGTGGAACGGTCGCTGTCGGCGCTGGCGCGGCGCAATCTCACTGCGACTCACGTGCCGTTCTTCCTTGGCTGCGGCGCCTACAAGCACCACGTGCCGGCGTCGGTCGACCATCTTATCCAGCGCGGCGAGTTCCTGACCAGCTATACGCCCTACCAGCCCGAGATCGCGCAGGGCACGCTCCAGTATCTGTTCGAGTTCCAGACGCAGGTGGCGCGGCTGACCGGCATGGAGGTCGCCAACGCGTCGATGTACGACGGCTCGACCGCCTGCGTCGAGGCGATCTTCATGGCGCGGCGGGTGACGCGGCGGGCGAAGGCGCTGCTGTCGGCCGGCCTGCATCCGCACTACGTGTCGGTCGCGACGACGCTGACGCGTTTCACCGACGACGAGGTGGTGACACATGTGCCGCGGCTGACGCCGGGCGCTCCCGGCGACGACATCGCCGCGCTGCTCGCTGCGGTTGATGACGACACCAGCTGCGTCGTCGTGCAGAACCCCAACGTCTTCGGCCACGTCGCCGACCTTTCGGAGCTTGCCGCGCGCTGCCACGCGAAGGGCGCGCTGCTGATCGCCGTCGTCACCGAGGCGGTGTCGCTGGGCGCGATCCGCTCGCCGGGCGAAATGGGCGCCGACATTGTCGTCGGCGAGGGCCAGTCGATCGGCTGCGGGCTCAATTTCGGCGGGCCGTACCTCGGCCTCTTTGCCTGCAACATGAAACACGTCCGCCAGATGCCGGGGCGGCTGTGCGGCGCGACGGTCGATGCCGGGGGCAGGCGCGGCTTTGTGCTGACGCTGTCGACGCGCGAGCAGCACATCCGCCGCGAAAAGGCGACGTCGAACATCTGCACCAACTCGGGGTTGATGAGCCTTGCCTTCACCATTCACATGAGCCTGCTCGGCGAGATGGGGCTGCGCGACCTTGCCGCGCTCAACCACGCCCGCGCAGTGCAGGTCGCCGAGCGGCTGGCGGCAGTCGCCGGGGTGGAGCTGCTGAACGACCCCTTCTTCAACGAGTTCACGCTGCGCCTGCCGGTCGAATCGCGACCTGCGATCCGGCGCATGGCGGAAGCCGGCGTGCTTGGTGGCGTCGCACTCGGACGCCTCTATCGCAATGACGGCGAGATCGAATACGTTGTCACGCTCGCCGTCACCGAAACCGCGACCGACGAGGATGTCGATCGACTTGTCGCAGCTTACGAGGAGGCGGTGTCATGCTGAATCGTCAGGGCCGCGAGCCGCGCGGGGCAGCCAGCAACAGCACGGCCGAAACCTATACCGGCAACCGCGGCCTGCAACTCGAGGAGCCGCTGGTGTTCGAGATCGGCGGTATCGATCGCACCGGCGTCGACCTGCCGTCAGCACCCGCGGTCACAAGCCGCCTGGGCGGCCTCGAACGGAGCCTTCCGATCGGCCTTCCCGGCCTGTCGGAGCCGGAAGTCGTGCGCCACTTCACCCGCCTCAGCCGGCAGAACTACGCGATCGACATGGGGCTGTTCCCCCTGGGTTCGTGCACGATGAAGCACAACCCGCGCCTCAACGAGAAAATGGCGCGGCTGCCGGGCTTTGCCGACATCCACCCGCTGCAGCCGGTCGACAGCGTGCAGGGCGCGCTCGAGCTGATCGACCGGCTCGCGCACTGGCTGAAGATGCTGACCGGCATGCGCGAGGTATCGATGTCGCAGAAGGCCGGCGCGCACGGCGAACTGTGCGGCATGCTCGCCATCCGCGCTGCGATCGAGGCGCGCGGCGAGGTGGCGCGGCGCGTCGTACTGGTCCCCGAATCGGCGCATGGCACCAACCCGGCGACGGCGGCGTTCTGCGGCTTCACTGTCGAGGACATTCCGGCGAACGCCGCCGGCCGCGTCGACCTCGACGCGCTGCGGGCGCGGCTTGGCCCCGACGTTGCCGCGGTGATGATCACCAATCCCAACACCTGCGGCCTGTTCGAGCCCGACATGATCGCGATCTCGCAGGCGGTGCACGCGGCGGGTGCCTACGTCTACTGCGACGGCGCCAACTTCAACGCCATCGTTGGCAAGGTGCGCCCGGGCGACCTCGGCATCGACGCCATGCACATCAACCTCCACAAGACCTTCTCGACCCCGCACGGCGGCGGCGGTCCGGGGTCGGGACCGGTGGTGTTCTCGGCGGCGCTGGCGCCCTATGCGCCGCTGCCGTTCGTCCGCTGGACCGGCGAGCACTACGAACTCGTCGAGGAGGAGCAGGCGCACGCCAAGGGCGACGTGCACGGCGACAGCTTCGGCCGCATGGTCGCCTTTCACGGCCAGATGGGCATGTTCGTGCGCGCGCTCGCCTACATCATGAGCCACGGCGCCGACGGCCTCAAGCAGGTTGCCGAGGATGCCGTGCTCAACGCCAACTATGTCCTGCGCAGCCTCGATGACGTGATGTCGGCGCCATTCGGCGGGTCGGGCCCGTGCATGCATGAGGCGCTGTTCTCGGACGCGTTCCTCGACGACACCGGCGTCACCACGCTCGACATCGCCAAAGCGCTGATCGACGAGGGCTATCATCCGATGACGATGTACTTCCCGCTCGTCGTGCACGGGGCAATGCTGATCGAGCCGACCGAGACCGAATCGAAGGCGGCGCTGGACCAGTTCATCGGCGCGCTCAGAGACATTGTCCGGCGGGCAAGGGCCGGCGAAGCCGAGCACGTCAAGGCGGCGCCGCATCATGCCCCCCGCCGCCGCCTTGACGAGACGCTGGCGGCGCGCAAGCCGGTGCTGACCTGGGCGCCGCCACTGCTCGCTGCTGCCGCCGAATAACCACTGTTGACCCGTCGCGCCGGGCCGTCCACAACGCGGTCGGATGGCAGGACGGTGAGGGGCGTGCATGGCCAGCGCGGAGGGCGCATCGCTGGAGGGATTGAGTTTCGAGGCGGCGCTGGCGCGGCTGGAGACGATCGTGCGCCAGCTCGAGGCGGGTGAAGTCGACCTCGAGGCGTCGATCGACCTGTACGAGCAGGGTCAGCGGCTGAAGGCGTTCTGCGAAGCGAAGCTGAAGGCGGCGCAGGTGCGCATCGAGCAGATCCAGCTTGGCCCCGACGGTCAACCGAAGGGCGTGCGCCCGCTCGATGCGGAGTAGCGGCTTGCACGCCTCGCTCAGCCTGAAGCCGGCGCTCGATGCGATCTCGATCGCGATCGACCAGCGCTTCGATCGGCTGCTGCCGGTGCCCGCCGATCCGCGCGCAAAGCTCGTTGAGGCGATGCGCTATGCAGCGATGGGCGGCGGCAAGCGTATGCGGCCATTGCTCGTCGTCGCCGCCTGCGACCTGTTCCATGTCGACAAGGAACGCGCGCTGCGCGCTGCCATCGCCGTCGAATGCGTGCACGTCTACAGCCTCATCCACGACGACCTGCCGTGCATGGACGACGACGACACGCGCCGCGGTAAACCGACGCTGCACAAGGCGTTCGACGAGGCGACGGCGGTGCTTGCCGGCGACGCGCTGCAGGCGCTGGCGTTCGAGGTGCTTGCCGACGAGGCGACGCACGAGGATCCCTATGTGCGCGCCGAGCTCGTGCTCGAGCTGGCGCGCGCCAGCGGCCCATGCGGCATGGCCGGCGGCCAGATGATGGACCTCGCCGCCGAAACCGAGACGTTCGACCTGCCGACGACGACGCGGCTGCAGCAGCTGAAAACGGGTGCGCTGATCGGCTTCTCGGTCGAGGCCGGGGCGATCATGGGCAAAGCCAGCACCGAAACCCGCGTCCGCCTGCGCGGCTATGCGCGTGATCTTGGGCTTGCCTTCCAGATCGCCGACGACCTGCTCGACGTCGAGGGCGAAAGCAACAAGACCGGCAAGGCAGTACGCAAGGATGCCGACGCTGGCAAGGCGACGTTCGTGTCGCTGCTCGGCCTCGACCGCGCGCGGAAGCAGGCGGAAATGCTGATCGACCAGGCTATCGGCCATCTGCACGGCTTCGGCCAGGAGGCCGATCTGCTGCGCGCCATCGCGCGCTTCGCGATCGAGCGCGACCGCTGACGGGGAGGGACAGCATGCGCATCGGCGTCTATCCGGGCACGTTCGACCCGATCACGCTTGGCCATCTCGACATCATCCGGCGCGGCGCCAAGCTCGTCGACAAGCTCGTCATCGGCGTTTCGACCAATCCGTCGAAGTCGCCGATGTTCTCGCTCGACGAGCGCATCGCGCAAGTCGAGGCCGAGGTCGCAGGACTTGCGAACGGCGCGATCGAGGTGGTGCCGTTCAACGCGCTGCTTATGGATTTCGCGGCAAGCCAGGGGGCAAGCGTGATCGTGCGCGGGCTGCGCGCCGTCGCCGATTTCGAGTATGAATACCAGATGGCCGGCATGAACCAGCAACTCAATGCCGAGATCGAAACCGTGTTCCTGATGGCCGATGTCGCGCTGCAGCCGATCGCGTCGCGGCTCGTCAAGGAGATCGCGCTGTTCGGAGGCGAGGTGGGCAAGTTCGTCACGCCGGCAGTCGCTGCCGCGATCCGGGCCAAGGTCGCCGCGCGCGGCCAAGGCTGATTGCGAAAACGGCCGATTGACGGTATCGGCGCGCGGCGATGGGACCGAGGGATAAGATGAAGACGGTGTTGACCCTGCTTGCCCTGTTGGTCGCGGCGCCGGCGATGGCGCAGGAGGTGGCGCCGGCAGCGGCGCCCGTACCGGCGCCGGCGATCGATCCCGAGAACATCCTGCACCTCGACCTGTCGACCGGCGGCCGTGTCACCATCCAGATGCGTCCCGACAAGGCCCCGAACCATGTCGAGCGGATCAGGACCCTGGCACGCCGCGGTTTCTATGACGGCACCATATTCCACCGCGTGATCGAAGGCTTCATGGCGCAGGGCGGCGATCCGACCGGCACCGGCAGCGGCGGCTCCGACCTTCCCGACCTCAAGGCCGAGTTCAACTCGCTGCCGCACCTCAGGGGCACCGCGTCGATGGCGCGGACCGACAACCCCGACAGCGCCAACAGCCAGTTCTTCATCATGTTCATGCCGAACACTGCGCAGATGGACGGCAAGTACACGGCATGGGGCCGCGTCATCGCCGGCATGAACCATGTCGACGCCATCGAGCGCGGCGAGCCGCCGGCCAACCCGACGCGCATCGTCAAGGCGTCGATCGGCGCCGACAACGTGCCGCCGCCCGTATCGGTGCCGCCGGCAGCGGCGCCCGCGGCGGCGCAGGAACCCGCAGCGAACTGACTTGCGCGTCGACGTCTTTGATTTCGACCTGCCGGAAGAGCGGATCGCGCTGCGCCCGGCCAGCCCTCGCGATGCGGCGCGGCTGCTCGTCGTCCGGCCGGACGGGCGCGACGACCGCATCGTTCGCGACCTGCCGCTGCTGCTCGATAAAGGCGACGTGCTCGTGCTCAACGACACGCGCGTCATCCCGGCGCAGCTGTTCGGATGTCGCGGCGCGGCGCGAATCGGCGTCACGCTGCACAAGCGCGAGGGGCCGTCCGACTGGTGGGCGTTCGTCCGCAATGCCAGGCGGTTGCGCCGCGGCGACCGCGTCGATTTCGGCCACGGCCTTGCCGGAACCGTGCTTGACATGGCCGGCGACGGCAACGTGCTCTGGCGGTTCGACTGCGACGGTACGCTCGAAGCGGCGCTCGCGGTCGCCGGCACCATGCCGCTGCCGCCCTATATCGCCGGCAAGCGTCCCGCCGACGACCGCGACCGCGACGATTATCAGACGCTCTACGCCGCGTCCGACGGCGCCGTTGCGGCGCCGACCGCGGGGCTGCACTTCACCGCCGCGCTGTTCGCCGCGCTCGACCGCCGCGGCGTCCGCCTCGAAACGCTGACGCTGCACGTCGGCGCTGGTACCTTCCTGCCGGTCAGGGCAACCGACACCGACGATCACACGATGCACGCCGAATGGGGCCGTATCGACGCCGCGACAGCGCGGCGGCTCAACGCCGCGCGCGCCGAAGGGCGGCGCATCGTCGCGGTCGGCACGACCGCGCTGCGCCTGCTTGAAACCGCGGCGCGCGACGACGGCACGATCACGCCGTTCGAGGGCGACACGGCGATCTTCATCACGCCCGGCTACCGCTTCCGCGCGATCGACGGGCTGATGACCAATTTCCACCTGCCGCGCTCGACGCTGTTCATGCTGGTGTCGGCGCTGATGGGCCTCGACACGATGCACGCCGCCTATGCGCACGCGATCGCGCGCGGCTACCGCTTCTACAGCTATGGCGATGCCAGCCTGCTCTTGCCGCGCGGCTGACGCGCCTGTATTATATACATAATACAGATGGAGACGCCATGACGAACCGTCACCTTGCGCTGTTGCCGCTGCTGCTGGCCGCTGCCTGCGACGAGCCCGCCGATCCGCCTGGCAGGGGCGCCGACATCAGCATCGAGGCGCGCGACGACCGCGACCAGCCGATCGTCGTCGCCAGCGCCGACGGCGCGACTGGCCGCGTCACCATCTCGACGCCGGTGTTCGACGCCGATCTCAGCCTGCCGACGATCGCACTCGGCGCCGACGACTTCGCGCTTGAAGGCGTCAAGCTCTACCCGGGGGCGACGATCGAGCGCGTCCGCATCGACGCCTCGGAGCGCGCCGGCGCGACGGCGGTCGACGTCGACTTCGTCGCCCCGGCGAGCGCGTCGACCGTGCGCGACTGGTTCGCCAGGCGGCTCGCCGACAAGGGCGTTGCGATCAACGTCGCCGACGACGCCATCGCCGGCAAGACCGCCGACGGCGACAAGTTCGTGATGGAATTCAAAGACGCCGAAAACGGCACCAGCGTCGGTGCCATCCACGTCAGCGGCTGAGCGGCGATGCGCGCGGCGGTGTTTGCGGGCGCGACCTATTTCATGCTCGTCTTCGTCGCCGGCTTCGTGCTCGGCACGCTGCGCGTCACGGCCGTCGCGCCCGCGCTGGGGGATGCCGGCGCCGTCCTTGTCGAGTTGCCGATCATGCTGACGCTGTCGTGGATCGTCTGCCGCGCGCTGCTGCGGCGTTTTGCCGTTGCGGCGACGCCCGGCCCACGCCTGGCCATGGGCGGAACGGCGCTTGCCCTGCTGCTGCTGGCCGAAACCGCCGTCGGCGTGCTGCTGATGGACCGCGACCTTTCCGGTCAGATCGCCAGCTACCGCGCCACCTCGGCACAGCTCGGGCTCGCCGCGCAGTTGGCCTTCGCGGCGCTGCCGCTCGTCATACTGCGCCGCCGCTGAGGAACTCGGCGAGTGCGCTCTGACGCGCCACGCGTCGTGCCGGCAGCGTTCGCGCCGCGCGCGCCAGTTTCGCCTCCCACGCCGGCAGTTTCTTGTCGGCGCCACCCTGCTTCACCATGCCGAGCGGGAAGACCCGCAGCGGCTTGAATCCGCAGAAGCCCAGCACCTGGATGCGCCACCGCTTGACGACCGGATTGCCCCAGGCAAAGCGAAGGTAAAGCGGCGGCGTGTCCATGGTGATGATGACGTCGGCGGAGCGCCCGGCGAGCAGCCGGTCCCACCACGGGTCGGCATCGTGGTAACGGAACGCGAACCCGGGCAGCAGCACGCGGTCGATCAGACCCTTCAGCATGGCCGGCTCGGCGCCCCACCACATCGGGAAGCCGACGACGAGGTGATCGCAGGCGTCGATGGCGCGGGCGATGCGTTCGACATCCGCTTCCCACGGCGTGCGCGCCTTGTAGCCATAGTGGAGGTTGGGCGTGAAATCGAGGTCGCGCACGGCGATCCGCTCGACCGAGTGGCCCGGCGGAAGCGCCGCTACATAGACGTCGAGGAGGTGCGTGACGAGCCGGCCCTGGTCCGGATGCCCGTCGCTAATCAGACTGTTCCTGGTCCCTCCGCG
>CAYVVV010000033.1:0-9894 GCA_964455325.1 uncultured Sphingosinicella sp.
CCGTGTACATGTGGTGCGCCCAGACGATGAAGCCGATGAAGCCGATCGCCACCATCGCATAGGCCATGCCGAGGTAGCCGAACGCCGGCTTGCGACTGAACGTCGACACGACCTGGCTGATGATACCGAAGCCGGGCAGGATCATGATGTAGACCTCGGGATGGCCGAAGAACCAGAACAGGTGCTGGTAGAGCAGCGGATCGCCGCCGCCGGCCGGATCGAAGAACGTCGTGCCGAAATTGCGGTCGGTGAGCAGCATCGTGATCGCACCGGCGAGCACTGGCAGCGACAAGAGCAGCAGCCACGCCGTGACCAGCACCGACCACACGAACAGCGGCATCTTGTGCAGCGTCATGCCCGGCGCGCGCATGTTGAAGATCGTTGTGATGAAGTTGATCGCGCCGAGGATCGATGATGCACCGGCAAGGTGCAGCGACAGGATGGCAAGGTCGACCGCCGGTCCCGGGTGACCCGCCGTCGACAGCGTCGGATAGACGGTCCAGCCGGTACCGGCGCCGTCGAATCCGGCCGGCCCCTCGACGAACATCGACGCGCAGAGCAGCAGGAAAGCGGGCACGATCAGCCAGAAGCTGATGTTGTTCATGCGCGGGAACGCCATGTCGGGCGCACCGATCATGATCGGTACGAACCAGTTTCCAAAGCCGCCGATCATCGCAGGCATCACCATGAAGAACACCATGATGAGACCGTGCGCGGTAATGAACACGTTCCACAGGTGGTACGACGCATCGACATTGCCGCCGACCCAGGCGGGCAGCCACTGCATGCCCGGCTCGGCCAGCTCGAGCCGCATGACGCCCGAAATCGCGCCACCGACGATACCCGCGACGATCGCGAAGATCAGGTAAAGCGTACCGATATCCTTGTGGTTGGTCGACATGAACCAGCGCGCGAAGAAGCCGGGCTTGTGATCGGCGTCATGATGGTCGTGCGCATGGGCATCGAAGTGGGCTGCGGTCGACTCTGACATATTCTGATCCTACCCGACTTAAAGCGTTGTGGTTGGCGCCGCGGCGGGCGCGCTCGCGACCTCGATGCCGGCGTCGGCCTGACGCGCCGCCACCCAGGCGTCAAACTTGTCCTGCGCAACGACCTCCACCGCAATCGGCATGAAGCCGTGCTTGGTGCCGCAAAGTTCCGAGCACTGGCCGTAATAGACGCCCTCGCGTTCGGCCTTGAACCATGTCTCGTTGATCTTGCCGGGCACGGCGTCCATCTTCACCCAGAACGCCGGAATCGTCCACGCGTGCAGTACGTCGGACGCCGTCACCAGCAGCTTCACCGTCTTGCCGACGGGAACGACGACGCGGTTGTCGGTGGCAAGGTTGCGCGGCTCGCCAGCCTTCGCCGCATCATCGTCCGACAGCATCACCGCGTCGAAACCGAAGCCGCCATGATCGGGATACTCGTAGCTCCAGTACCACTGGTGCCCGGTCGCCTTGATCGTCACATCGGCCCTGGGCGGATCATACTGGTCGAGCAGCAGCCGGATCGACGGGATGGCGATCGCGAACAGGATCATGATAGGGACGCCCGTCCAGATCACCTCGAGCAGCGTGTTGTGCGCAGTCTTCGACGGCGTCGGGTTGGCGCCGCGCCGGAACCGCGCGATCGCGAAGATGAGCAGCCCGAAGACGATCACTGTCACCACAGACATGATCATGAGCAGGATGGTGTTGAAGTCCGATGCCCACCGGCCGAGTTCGGTAACCTGCGGCTGAATGTTCCAGCCGCCGTCAGGCTGGCCGAGGCCAGGCGTCGGCGCAGTGCCGGCGTTGGCGATGTTCACGGCCGGCTGCGCGGCGGCTGGAGCCGCCGCTGCCGTCGCTGCCGGCGTCTCGGCAGGCGCCAACGCCTCCTGCGCCTGCGCCGCACCGCCGAACGCGAGCGCCGCCGCAATCGCCACCACCTTCAGTCCGCGCATCAGACCCCCACGTGTTCGCGTCATACTCGGCCCGACAGCGGAATCGCTGCCGGACCGGATTTCGCCGGCCTTATAGTCAGGGCCCCAGCAGCGAACAAGCGATGACTTGCCGCAGCGGCGGCACGCCGCGATTCAGACCGCGTCCTTGAAGTTTGCGGGGCGCTTCGCCAACTGCGCACCCATCGCCTCGGCAAGATCGTCGCCGGCAAGATAGGCGGCGTTCCACACCGCGACATAATCGAGTCCCTCGCTGATGGTCTGGTCACGGCCCCGGTTCAGCACCGCCTTCGTCCCCTGTACCGCCACCGGCGATTTCGACGCGATCGCGCGGGCCAGCGCAAGGCCTGCCTCGACCGCCGCTGCGTGGTCGGCATGCACGCTGTTGAGGAAACCGTAGCGCGCCGCCTCGTCGGCCGCAAAGCGGCGGCCGGTATAAGCGAGTTCGCGCACCAGTCCCTGCGGCAGCAGATAGGGCATCCGCTGCAGTGTGCCGACATCGGCGACGATACCGATGTTGATCTCCTGGATGGTGAAGAAACAGTCGCTGGTCCCGATACGGATGTCGCAGGCCGTCACGAGGTCGACACCGCCACCGATGCAGCCGCCCTGCACCACCGCGATCACCGGCACCTTGCAGTCGTCGATGACCGTGAAGCTGTCCTGCATCGCCTTGACATTGCGGCGAAAGCGCAGCCGCTGGCGCGCCGGATCGCCATCGCCGCCGCCAAGCGCGCCGCCCGTCGCCGCCCACTTGAGGTCGAGGCCGGCAGTGAAATGCCGGCCGGTAGAGGTCAGCAGCACGATGCGAACGCTGGCATCGTCCTCGATCGCGGCGAACACCGTGCGGATTTCGCGCCAGAACGCCTCGTTCATTGTGTTGAGTTCGGCGCCGCGCGTCAGCGTCACCCGCGCGATCCCGTCGGCGATGTCGAGCGACAGCGTTTCCAGTTCCATTTGCCTTCGCCTCCAACTACAACCCGGCGTGTCATGACGCGCTTCACGATCAACGGCAATCCTGTCGCTTTTGACCTGCCGCCCGACACGCCGCTGCTGTGGGCGCTGCGCGACGCGATGAACCTGACCGGCACCAAGTTCGGGTGCGGCGCCGGCCTCTGCGGCGCGTGCACGGTGCATATCGACGGCGCCGCCCAGCGCAGTTGCCAGGTCAGCATCGGCGATATCGAAGGTACCTTCGTCACCACCATCGAAGGCCTGTCGAAGGATCGCAGCCATCCCGTGCAACAGGCCTGGATCGAGGAGCAGGTGCCGCAATGCGGCTTCTGCCAGCCCGGCATGATCATGGCGGTGGCCGCCTTCCTCAAGGATACACCGAACCCGACCGAGGACGACATCAACGCCGGCATAACCAACCTCTGCCGCTGCGGAACGTATCCGCGGATCAGGAAGGCGATCCTGCGCGCGGCCATGAAGGGCTGATCCCGCGCCGGGATGATTTTGCCACAATTTGCGCGTAGCTGAACCGGCGTACATCCGGGCAAAGGCAATGGCGGCACCGGCAAAGGGCGAATTCACACCAAAGCTGCTGACCGTTCTGCGCAACGGTTACGGCATCGCCGAATTACACGCCGACGTCATCGCGGGCCTGACCGTTGCCATCGTCGCGCTGCCGCTGGCGATGGCGCTGGCGATCGCAAGCGGCGCATCGCCCGACAAGGGTCTGGTCACTGCCGTAGTCGCGGGCGCTCTCATATCGGCGCTGGGCGGTTCGCGCGTTCAGATCGGAGGGCCGACCGGCGCATTCGTCGTCGTTGTTTTCAACATCATCGCAGTGCACGGCTACGACGGCCTTGTACTTGCGACGCTGATGGCCGGAGCCATCCTCGTCATTGCCGGCTATGCCCGACTCGGCAGCCTTATCCGGTTCATTCCGCATCCGGTCGTCACCGGCTTCACTGCCGGCATCGCGGTCATCATCGCGTCCAGCCAGGTCAAGGATTTCCTTGGCCTTTCAATTGCCGAGGTGCCCGCCGACTTCCTGCCCAAGTGGGCGGCCTACGGGGAGGCGGCAGGGAGCATCGACCCGATGACACTCGCGGTCGGAGCGCTGTCGCTCGCGACGATCCTCGCGCTGCGCCGGCTCGCGCCGAAACTGCCTGGCTTCCTCATTGCCGTCGTCGCGGCTGCACTTGCGGTCCACCTGCTGGGACTGCCGGTCGACACGGTGGGCACCCGCTTTGGCGAGATCCCTTCCGGATTGCCGCTGCCGGACCTGCCGCCCTTTTCACTTGCGAAGGCGATCGAGATGCTGCCGGCGGCGCTGACCATCGCCTTTCTGGCAGGCATCGAGGCGCTGCTGTCGGCGGTTGTTGCCGACGGCATGACCGGATTCCGGCACCGCTCAAACCAGGAACTTGTCGGCCAGGGTGTTGCGAATCTCGCTTCCGCATTGTTCGGCGGCCTGCCGGCGACGGGCGCGATCGCGCGCACCGCCACCAACATCCGCGCCGGCGGCCGCAGCCCGGTTGCAGGCGTCTGCCATGCCATCTTCCTGCTCGCGTTCGTGCTGTTCGGCGCGCACCTGATGGCGTTCGTGCCGATGGCGGCGCTCGCGGCGATCCTGTTCATGGTCGCCTGGGGCATGAGCGAGGCGGATCGCCTGCTCCACTTGCGACGCATGCCGGTCGGCGACCGTACCGTGCTGCTGCTCACCTTCGGTCTGACGGTGCTTGTCGACCTGACGGTTGCGATCGGTGTCGGCGTCACGCTCGCAAGCCTGATGTTCATGGAACGGATGAGCCGGACCGTCGCCATCACCGGCTCGTCCGCAGCAACCGGCGAAGACGCGCACCAGCGCGACGCACTACCACCGGGCGTTGAGGTGTTCCGCATCTCCGGCCCCTTCTTCTTCGGCGTTGCCAGCGATCTGGTCGAAACGCTGCGCCGCATGGGCCAGATGCCGCGCGCTATCATCCTCAGGATGCGCGAGGTGCCGTTGCTTGATGCGAGCGGCGCCGAGGCGATGAAGGAATTCGTGCGGCTGGCCCGGAACAGTGGCGCCGCCGTGATCCTTTCCGGCGTCCAGCCGCAACCGGCACAGGTGCTGCGCCGGGCCGGTCTCGGACCGAAAAGCGGTGCCTTGCGCTTCGCGCCCGACTATGAGAGCGCGCTGGCCATGGTGTCAGCCGAACTGGCCAAGCCGCTTTAGCGTCGCCTTCGCCTCGGCGAGCGTGCGGTCGACGATCTCGGCGCAGCTGAGAATCGCGTCGATGCCGCCACCGCCCTGGCCGGCGGCGAGGCATTGCGTCCTTGGATCAACGTCGAGAATGCCGCTGATCGGGCCGAGCCGGTTCGCCTGCACCGAGTCCATCACCTGTAGCGGGAACGGCTTCAACTGCTCGGGATGCCGGTCGAAATAGTCGGTGGTCTCGTTGGCGATCGCGCGCAGCGTCTTGCCGGTGAAACCGCGGCTGATGGTTGTCGACGCGTCGGTCATGGCAACGATGGCGTCCTTGTAGGCCTGGCCGGCGTGCGCCTCGTGGCTGGCGATGAAGCGCGTGCCCATCCACACCCCCTGACAGCCGAAGGCAAGCGCGGCGGCGAGGCCGCGCCCGTCGAACAGGCCACCCGCCGCGATCACCGGCACGTCAACGGCATCGACGCATTGCGGCCACAGCGCGACAGAGGCGACCTTGCCGGTGTGGCCACCGCCTTCCGTTCCCTGTGCGATCACGGCGTCGCAGCCCGCCGCCGCCGCCTTCACCGCGTGGGCGACAGTGCCGCACATCGACATGACGACGATGCCAGCCGCCTTGAGCTGATCCATGATCGCGGTCGGGACACCAAGCCCCGCGATGAACGCCCGGGCGCCTTCCTCGATGATGACGTCGACCGATGCGGTCAGCGTTTCCGGCTGCGCGGCGAGCAGGTCGACACCGAACGGCTTGTCGGTCAGATCCTTCACCCGGCGCATCTGCTCGCGAATGAATGCCGGACCCGTCCCCGCCATGCCGAGCGAACCGAACCCGCCGGCGTTCGACACCGCTGCGCACAGCTCGGCATATGACACGCCGCCCATCCCGGCGAGCAGGATCGGGTGCTCGACACCAAGCAGGTCGCAGATTGGGGTTCTGAGGCTCATTGCCTGCGTCTCCGGTCGAAGTCCGGCACCGACTATCGGCCGGCGCTGGACAGCGATGGTACTCGCGCTTGTAATAAGGTCGGGCGACAGGGTCAGCGCCGCTGCGCAGCAGTGCCGCAGCGGCAGGGCCGGACGCGAACCGCCAACAGCGCAGCGTCACTCCGCCGCCTGCGCCTCGCCGTAACCAACCATGGCCTTCGTCTCGAGAAACTCGGCAAAGGCGTGGTCGCCCCACTCGCGGCCGTTACCCGACTGCTTGTAGCCACCGAACGGCGCCATCATGTCGGGCCCGGCGCCGTTGATGATCACCTGGCCCGCGCGCAGCTGGCTGGCGATCTCGCGCGCCTGGTTGAGATCCTTCGCCTGCACATAGGCGGCCAGGCCATAGACGGTATCGTTGCCCGCCTCGATCGCGCTGTCGAGATCGTCGTAGCCGAGGATTGATACCACCGGCCCGAAGATCTCCTCGCGCGCGATAGTCATGTCGTTGCTGACATTGGCGAATACCGTCGGCTTGACGAAGTAGCCGGTATCAAGGCCATCGGGCTTGCCGGTGCCACCGGCGACCAGTTCCGCCCCCTCGTCGATGCCCTTCTGAATCAGCGACTGGATCTTGTTCCACTGCAGTTCCGACACCACCGGACCCATCTTGGCGTTGCCCATCGGGTCTCCGGGCGCCCAACCCTCGGCGGTTGCGCGCGCCACCGCCTTGGCCTCGTCCATGCGCCTTGCCGGCACGAACATCCGCGTCGGCGCGTTGCACGACTGCCCCGAATTGAGCATCACCCCTGACACGCCGCGCTGCACCGCGTCGGCGAAGCCATCGTCGTCGACGAGGATGTTGGGCGACTTGCCGCCCAGTTCCTGGGCGACGCGCTTGACGGTCGGGGCGGCGTTCTTCGCCACCTCGATCCCCGCGCGCGTCGAACCGGTGAAGCTGACCATGTCGATGCCGGCATGCGATGCGATCGCCGCGCCGACCGTCGGCCCGTCGCCGTTCACCATGTTATAGACCCCCGCGGGAACACCGGCAGCGTGCATGATCTCCGTCCAGATCTGCGCGGAAAACGGGGCGATCTCCGACGGTTTCAGCACCATCGTGCACCCGGTCGCGAGCGCCGGGGCGACCTTGCATGCGATCTGGTTGACCGGCCAGTTCCACGGCGTGATGAACCCGCACACGCCGATCGGCTCCTTGACGATCATCGTGCCGCCGCGATGTTCGTGGAACCGGTAGGTCTTCAGAACCTCGATGGCGGTCTGCAGATGCGCCGCGCCAAGCGCTGCCTGTGCTGATTTCGACAGCCACGCCGGCGCACCCATCTCCTCGGTGATCGCCTCGGCCATGTCGGCCATGCGCTTGCCATATTCGGCGAGGATCGCCTGCAGCAGCTCGAGCCGCTCGGCGCGGCTGCTGCGGCCAAAGCTGCGGAATGCCGCCTGCGCCGCCTTGACCGCTGCATCGACATCGGCGGCCGAGCCGAGGCTGATGCGGCCGGCAACGGCCTCGGTCGCGGGATTGATGACATCGAGGATGCGGGCTTCGCCCACCGGCGCCACCCAGGCACCGTTGATGTAGAACTTGGTGTAGTCGCGCATCGCCCTTCTCTCCCAAATCTGCTCTGCCGCTGTCGGATTTGACGCAAAGACTAACGCGATTCGCCGGGGTCACCCACCCCATTCGAATGACAGCCGCAGGCCATGGCCGGCGCGATCAGCGCTGCGCCGTCTTGCGCGCGTACATCGCCCGGTCGGCGAGCGCCAGCACGGCATCGGCGGTATCGCCCGGCGCCAGCACATGGCAGCCGGCCGAGACGGTGACGACGACCGTCGCGTCACCGAGCGCCAACGGCCTCGCTGCGACCGCCGCCATGATCTGCGCCGTCTTCGCGGCTGCCTGGGCGGCGTCGACGTGCCGCAGGATGACCGCGAACTCGTCGCCGCCCATGCGCGCCGACGTATCCGATTCGCGCACTTTCGCCCGCAGCGTTTCGGCAACATGGACAAGCGCCGCGTCGCCGGCGCCGTGGCCATGCGCGTCGTTGATCGCCTTCAGCCGGTCGACATCAATGAAGACGAGCGCGGCGCCAAGCCGGTGCCGCTCCACCTCCGCCAATGTCCGTTGCAGGTCACGCAACAGTCCGCGCCGATTGGCGAGCGGAGTCAACTCGTCAGTTTCGATCAGCCGCTCAAGCTCGTCGATGCGCGCGCGCGCCAGCGCCAGCGTGCGGCGCAGTTCGTCGGTTTCGGCGAGCAGGGCGGCGAACGCTTCGCGGACATGCGGCGGCAATTCGGCCGGCACCACTGCGGCTACCGCCGGCGTACGCTCGACCGCCGCCGAAGCGACCGTTGCCGCCGTCTGCACGCGGCGATAGGCGCGCGTCGCGCGGCCGCCTGGTTCGATCCGTGTCATCGCCACCCAACCATCGCATAGGAATATGTGTATAAGCTGAACATGGACAGTCAGGCAGAGCGACACTAGTTTGCGGCGCTTCCCCGGGGGAGCACGTTACCGCATGACCAACACCGCGCCCGCCGTCGGCATCATCATGGGTAGCCAGTCCGATTGGGAGACGATGCGACACGCGGCGGAAACACTTGCCGCGCTCGGTGTCGGCCACGAGACGCGCATCGTGTCGGCGCACCGGACACCCGACCGGCTCTATGGGTACGCGCGTGGCGCCGCGGCGCGTGGCATCAAGGTCATCATCGCCGGCGCCGGCGGCGCCGCCCACCTGCCGGGCATGGTCGCCGCGATGACGCCCTTACCGGTGCTTGGCGTTCCCATCGAATCGAAGGCGCTGAAGGGTTTGGACAGCCTGTTGTCGATCGTGCAGATGCCCGCCGGAGTGCCCGTCGGCACACTGGCGATCGGCAAGGCCGGCGCGGTCAACGCCGCGCTGCTTGCGGTGGCGGTGCTCGCGACGCACGATCCCGAACTGGCGCGGCGTCTCGCCGAATGGCGCGCGGCGCAGACCGAGGCCGTCGCCGAAAAACCCGAATGATCCCGCCCGGCTCGACCATCGGTATCCTCGGCGGCGGCCAGCTCGGCCGCATGCTGGCGATTGCCGCAGCCAGCATGGGCTACCGCGTCCATGTCTACGCGCCCGAGGCCGAACTGCCCGCCGGCGATGTCGCCGCCGCCGTGACGCAGGCCGCATACAGCGACCTGCGCGCGCTCGATGCGTTCGCGGCGGCGGTCGATGTCATTACGCTCGAATTCGAGAACGTACCGGTCGACACGGTCCGTCATCTCGCGGCGCGGACCATCGTTCGTCCCGGCGCTCGCGCGCTGGAGATCGCGCAGGACCGCCTCGCCGAAAAGGACTTCATCACCGGCCTTGGCGGATGCACGGCGCCGTATCGAGCGATCGCCTGCCTTGCCGACCTTGAAGCCGCGGTGCGCGAGCTCGGCCCGCGTGGCATCCTGAAGACGCGTCGCCTTGGCTACGACGGCAAGGGACAGGTGCGCGTCGACGCGGCGACCGCGCTCGCTTCGGCGTGGGCGGCGGTCGGCGAGGCGCCGTCGATCTACGAGCGACTCGTCGACTTCGATGCCGAATTCTCGGTCCTGCTGGCGCGTGACGACGGCGGCGCCAGCGTTGCCTATCCGGTACCCGAGAATGTGCACAGCGCCGGCATCCTCGCGCGCTCGACGGTCCCGGCGAGCGACACCGTGGCGCCGCATGTCGCCGCTGCAACGGCGATGGCGCGCGCGGTCGCCGACGCGCTCGACTACGTCGGGGTGATCTGCCTTGAATTCTTCGCCTGCGCCGATGGCCCAATGTTCAACGAGATGGCGCCGCGCGTCCACAACTCCGGCCACTGGACGATCGAGGGCGCACGCACC
>CAYVVV010000033.1:9904-14092 GCA_964455325.1 uncultured Sphingosinicella sp.
GAAAACCACATCCGCTCCATCTGCGGCCTGCCGCTTGGCGAGACGGCGCTGGCGGCGCGCGGCGTGCGCATGGCGAATCTGGTCGGCGACGCCGTCCACGACTGGGTCAGAATCCTTGCCGACCCGCGCGCCCACCTGCACCTGTACGGCAAGAGCGAGGTCAAACCCGGACGCAAGATGGGGCATGTGACATGGCTGCAGGACTGATGGCGACGCGGCGCGCCGCGCTGGCGGCGGCGGCGGGCGTTGCAACGCTGGCGACACGCGGCTCGGCGACGGCCATCCCGCCGCCAGAACCCGTCAGCTTCGTCCTCGTCCATGGTGCCTGGCACGGCGGCTGGTGCTGGCGTGAAGTCGCCGGCCAGTTGCGCGGGCGCGGCTTCGACGTGTTCGCGCCTACGCTGACCGGCCTTGGCGAGCGGCTGCATCTCGGCCGGCCGGACACCGGCATCGACGTGCACACAACCGACATCGCCGCGCTGATCGAGGTCGAGGAACTGATGAACGTCGTGCTCGTGCTGCACAGCTACGCCGGCATCCCCGGCAGCTATGCCGCCGCCCGCGTGCCCGAACGCATCCGCCGCATCATCTATCTCGACGCGTTGCTGCCCACGCCGGGCAAGGCGTTTCTGGACGGCACGCCGCCGGAACAGCGCTCGGCGACGATGAGGACAGTTGTCGACGGCTTCCGCCTGCCACCTTTCCCGGCGGAGACGTTCGACATCCCCACCGACAGTTCAGAGCATCGCTGGGTGTCGCGCCGGCTGACGACAATGCCGATCGCGCCCTTCGCCGACGTGCAGCGCGCATTGCCCGACGCATTCGCCGGCCTCGCCAAGACCTATGTCGAGTGCACGCGGAACACGCTCGATGGGCCGAAGGCGGGAACGCAGGCGGCGCGCACCGCTGGCTGGCCGGTGGTCGGACTGGACGCCGGCCATGACGCGATGGTGACCGCGCCGACGAGAACCGCCGACCTATTGGCCGGGCTTGCCTGACGCCGACGCCTGCTGACCGAGTCGCGCTGCAAGCGATTCGATGAGCAGCCCCTGGTAGAAATCGCCATCGGCCTGCGTCTTGTCGCGAGCTAGAAATGCAGCCATTTCCGCCTTGTCGCGGCTGACCGCGCAGCCGTCGAACAGTCCCGACATCGCCCAGTGCGGAAAGCCGACAAGCCCCGCCTGCCGCCCTTTCAGCGCCGAACGGCGGATCAGGTCGCCAGCCTTGCACGCGTCCTTTTCGGCGTCGTTCAGTCCAAACAGGTGGATGAAGCCAACGACGAACAGCGCCTGTGGATAATCCGCCTTCACCGCTGCCGCGCGATAGGGTGCGGCCTCCTTGCCGCGACCGGCATAGCCCAGCGACCGGGCGAGCTGGTAGTTGAGCCGGCCGTTCGCCGGATCAGCGGCAACCGCCGCCTGGCATGCAGCGATCGCAGCGGGCAGGTCGACATCGTTCTGTGCGACGCCGGGCGCCACCCGGTCTGGATCGGACGGATGCGCCGCCAGCCGGTCGCATTCGGTGACGTCGGCCGCTGCGACCGCGAGCAACAGGGCGATAGCGGGGCTCACTTCCGGTTCCTTTCGCGATCAAACAGGTAAACACGAATCGCGCTCGACAGGTTTGTCGTGCGCGCTTCGTCGATCTCGGTGACGAGCGCGTTCAGCGACTTGGCCTCGGCGGCCGCAGCGCCAACGAGCGCGTCCCAGAACACGGGTTCAAGGCTGACCGACGTCCGGTGCCCGGCGATGGTAACCGAGCGCTTGATCAGGCCCGGCATCAGTACATGTGCTGGCCGCCGTTGATCGACATCGTCGAACCGGTGCAGAAGCCGGCATCCTCCGCGCAGAAGAAGCCGACACCGCGTGCGATCTCGCTGGCCTTGCCGAGCCGGCCGACGGGGATCCTGGCAACGATCTTCTCCAGCACCGCCTCGGGAACAGCGGCGACCATGTCGGTGTCGATGTAGCCGGGCGCGATCGCGTTGACGGTGATGCCAAACCGCGCGCCCTCCTGCGCCAGTGCCTTGGTGAAGCCGTGAATGCCCGACTTCGCGGCGGCATAGTTGACCTGGCCGTACTGGCCGGCCTGGCCATTGATCGAGCCGATGTTGACGATGCGCCCATAGCCGCGCGACTTCATGCCTTCGAAAACCGCCTTCGCCATGTTGAAGCAGCCGCCGAGGTTGACGTCGATGACCTCGTCCCAGGCCTTGCGGTCCATCTTGAGCAGCGTGCCATCACGCGTGATGCCGGCGTTGTTGACCAGCACATCGACGGGGCCGAGGTCGGCTTCGACCCGACGCACGCCGTCGATGCACGCGTCATAGTCGGCGACGTCCCATTTGTACGCCGGGATGCCGGTGCGCGCGGTGAACTCGCGCGCCTTGTCGTCGTTGCCGGCATAGTTGGCAGCGACCTTCATGCCCATGCCCTTGAGTTCGAGGCTGATCGCCTCGCCAATGCCCCGCGACCCGCCGGTGACGATTGCAACGCGCGCCATGATTCCCTCTCCCAAGGTTTGCAGTGTCCTTGTCCCATCATTGGCCCGAATCGCCCCAGCCGGCAAGTTCACGGGCAATCAAATACTGCATCATTTCGATGCCTTGCGCGCTGGCATTCAGGCAGGGGACATAGGCAAAGTGGGTGCCACCGGCGTGCATGAACGCCTCGCGGCCGCGGATGGCGATTTCCTCGAGCGTTTCGAGGCAATCGGCGGCGAAGCCGGGAGCGACGACGGCGAGCTTGCGGACGCCCTCGCCCGGAAGCGCTTCAAGCATGCGGTCGAAATAAGGTTCGAGCCATTTCGCCCGGCCGAAGCGCGACTGGAAGGCGATGCGCACCTCGCGGCCGAGCGCCTCTGCCAGCAGCCGCGCGGTCTTTTGCGCCTGGCAGTGGTAGGGGTCGCCAAGCCGCAGTGTCCGCGCGGGCATGCCGTGGAACGACGCGACGATCAGCTCGGGTTCGAAATCGAGACCGTCTAGATGACGGCGGACGCTCGCCGCGACCGCGCCGATGTAGCCGGCGTCGTCGTGGTACGGCGGCAGGAAGCGCAGGCTCGGCTGCCAGCGCATGCGCTTCAGACAGTCGCCGACCGCGTCGACGACGGTCGCTGTCGTCGCCGCCGAATATTGCGGATAGAGCGGCGCGACGAGGATGCGCGTGCAGCCGGCGGCGTGCATTGCCCGCAGCCGCTCGTCGATCGCCGGCTTGCCGTAACGCATGGCATAATCAACCGTGACGTCGGGCATTGCCCTGGCGAGTGCCGCCGCCTGGTCGGCGGTGATCGCGACGAGCGGCGACAGGTCGCGCGCGCGGTCCCAGATCGACGCATAGAGCGCGGCGCTTTTCGCCGGCCGCGTGTTGAGGATGATGCCGCGGAGGATCGGTTGCCAGACGAGCGGCGGAATTTCGATGACGCGCGGGTCCGACAGGAACTGCCCTAGGTAGCGCCGCACCGCCGCCCGCGTCGGCGCGTCGGGCGAACCGAGGTTGACGACGAGTACGCCGACGCGCGCGCCGGCGACGGGTGGATGGCCTGCCGGCAGCATCAGTAGCGGTAGAGCGGCAGATCGCGCAGGCGCTCGCCCGTCGCTGCGAAGATGGCATTGGCGAGCGCGGCGGCAAGCGGCGGCACCGCCGGTTCACCGACGCCGCCCGGCGGCTCGGTCGACGGCATGATGAAGACGTCGATCGCGGGTGTCTCGTCAAGGCGCAGCAGCGGATAGGAATCAAAGTTCTGCTGTTCGCTTTCGCCGCCGGCGAAACGTATCTGGCCGTGCAGCGCGGCGGTCAGCGCGAAGATGATGCCGCTTTCCATCTGTGCGCGCACGATGTCGGGATTGACGACACGGCCGCAGTCGATGACGCAGGTCACCCGCTTCACGGTCACCTGTTCGATCGACGGCGCCTCGACCTCGACCACCTGCGCGACGATCGAGCCGAAGCTTCTGTGGATGGCGATGCCGCGGCCGATATTGTCCTCGCTGCCCGCGGCAAAGCTGCCGCGCGAGGCCGCCATCTTCAGCACCTCTGCCTCGCGCGGGTGCGCTCCCATCATGCGCAGGCGGAAATTGAGCGGGTCGCTGCCCGCCGCATAGGCAAGCTCGTCGACGAAGCTCTCGGTGAAGAAAGCCGTGTAGCTGTGCCCGACCGAGCGCCAGTAGCCGAGCGGCACCGGCGTCGGCAC
>CAYVVV010000033.1:14102-17968 GCA_964455325.1 uncultured Sphingosinicella sp.
GCGCGCTCCGCGAGCGAGGCCACGGGCCCTCGGCGGCGCGGAACGCGGGGATCGCATAGGGCAGTTCAGTCGCGCCTTCGAGCATCGCCGCGTTGTCGCCACCCGACGCCATGGCCGGCAGGTTGCGCGACATGAAGCTTTCGTCAAGGTTGGGTGCGGCCACCTTAATGTCGAACGCGGCGATCTTCTTGTCGGTGTTGACGACGCCGCGCAGTCGCGCTTTCGCGGCTGGGCGGAACTTGTCGCGGGCGATGTCCTCCTCGCGGTGCCAGATGAGCTGCACCGGCCGCGCCGCCGCGCGGGCGATCAGCGCCGCCTGCACTGCCGCGTCAACCTCCGCCTTGCGGCCGAAGCCGCCGCCGACGAGCGTCGGGAACACGGTGACGTTGCTTTCGGCGATGCCGAGTTCGTCGGCGACGCGCCAGACGACGAGCGTCGCCGACTGCGTCGGCACCCACAGCTCGGCGCGGCCGTTCTCGTAGCGGCACGTCGCCGTCATCGGCTCCATGCAGGCGTGCGCGAGGAACGGCACCGAATAGTCGACCTCGATGCGCTTCGCCGCCGCGAACACCTCGTCGACATCGCCGTCCTCGGCAAACACGGTACCATCGTCGCCATGCAGCGCCGCGTCGAGCGCCTCGTCTATGTCGAGGCTGTCGGCAAGTGTGCCGGGCTCGAAGCTTGCCTCGACCTGATCGAGCGCCTGCCGCGCCGCCCACCAGGTGTCGGCGGTGACCGCGTACCAGTCGGGTCCGGTGACCACGCCGGCAACACCGCCGGTCCGCGCCGCCGCGGGCAGTACCGCGTCGACGAGCGGCCCGGCGCCGAGCGGCGCGCCGCGCACTGCCGCGTACAGCATCGACGGCAGCCGCACGTCGGCGCCGAACTGCGCGCTGCCGTCGACCTTCGCCGGTACGTCGAGCCGCGGCAGCGGCCGGCCGACGAGGTTGCCCTTGCCGTCGGCGCGCGGCGCTGCCGCATCGGGCGCGTCGTCGACGTCGATGTCCGGCAGCAGCTCGGCGAACGTCGCGCGTGCGCCGCCCGGGCCGATAACGGCACCGTCGATCGTGTCGCAATCCTCCCAGTCGGCGCCAAAGCGCCGCGCGCCTGCCTTCAGCAATACGACGCGCGCGGCCGCGCCGGCGGCGCGCAGCGGCTCCCAGAAGCCCATCACCGAGGTGGAGCCGCCGGTCGCCTGCACGGCGAAGCGCTCAACCAGCGTCGATGCCGCCCAGCGGACGATCCCCGACAGGAAGCCCGGCGCCTGTTCGGCGGCGGCGTTGGCGAAGCCGGTGTTGGCGAAGACCGGATGTACCGGCGCCGGTTCGACCGCGACCATCCGCCAGTCGGCGCCCAGCTCGTGCGCGATGATCTGCGGCAGCGCGGTATAGACACCCTGCCCCATCTCGGCCTGCGGCACCTGCACGACGACATGGCCGTCGGTGCCGATCTTGAGCCAGGCATTGATCAGCGTCTCGCCCTCGCGCACAGCGACGTTGAGCGGCACGCGACGCGGCCACAGCGCATAGCCGACGACGAGGCCGACGCCCGCCCCCGCGCCGATCAGCAGCCTGCGGCGGGAAACGGTCGGCAGCATGGGCAGCTTCGGCAGGCGGCGTTGCTTGATGGGTCCGGCGTCCATGGTGCGAGCGGTTTAACGCGAAGCCACGGCAGTGTCGACGGAGCCGGTGTCGCGCCGCACGCGTGCAAGGATTTTGCCCAGGAATGCGTTCCGAAACTGTCGCGCCCGCGCGTCAGCCGGCGGCGCCGAGCCTTGCCGTGAAAGCATCCGCGACGGCATCGATCGGCGCCGTCGAGCGTCGCACGCGCGCGAGGATGAGCGCGCCCTCGATCATCGCGATCAGCGCCTCGGCATGCGCCGCCGCCGCGGCGCGGTCGAAGCCCGCCGCCGCGAACACGCCCGCGGCGACCGCGATCCACCGGTCGAAGGCAGCGGCTCCCGCCGCACGGATCGGTTCCGAACGCGGCACCGCCTCGAGCATCGTCGTCGCGATCGGGCAGCCCGAACGGAAGTCCGACTCGGCCAACCAGCCCGCCATGACCCGGCAATAGCCGCGCACGAACGCGGCGGCGTCGGCGCCCGCTTCGGCGGCGAGCGCCTGCAGCGTTTCCGCCATCCGCTCCCCCGCCATGTCGACAGCGGCGACGGCGAGCTCGTCCTTGCCGCCCGGGAAATGATGATAGAGCGAGCCCTTGGGTGCGCCGCTCCTCGCCAGGATCTCGATCAGCCCGGTCGACGCGAAGCCCTGCCGCCTGAACAGCCGCATCGCCGTGCGGGCAAGATTGGTTCGGTGCTGCGACGCGCGTGCCATCGGCCACCTGCCAAATGCGATCGGTGATTCTAATTAGACCAGTCTATATAGTTCTGCAATCCCGTTTGATTCAAAGAGTGACGCCCGCATGACGCAGCCAATCCGTTACGAAGCCACCGCCGATGCGGTTTTCATCACCATCGACGATGGCCGCGCGAACGCGCTGTCCACGGCCGTTCTCGACGATATCCGCAGCCATTTCGCCGCCGCGCGCGGCATCGACGCCCCGGTGGTGCTGTCGGGCCGCGCCGGCATCTTCTCGGCCGGGTTTGACCTGAAGACGTTCCGCGAGGGCGCCGAGGCGACGCGGCGCATGATGCTCGCGGGCCTCGGGCTCATTACCGACGTGCTCACACACCCCGCCCCCGTCGTCGCGGTGTGCACCGGGCACGCCTATCCGATGGGCGCCTTCCTGCTGCTCGCCGCCGATGTCCGCCTGGCGGTTGCCGGCGATTTCCGTATCGGACTCAACGAGGTGGCAATCGGCCTGACGCTGCCGCATTTCGCGCTTGCCCTCGCCAGCCACCGGCTGTCGCCCGCCGCGTTGATCGCGGTGCAGACCGCAGCGATGTTCGCGCCCGACGACGCCTGCCGGCTGGGCTACGTCGACAGCGTATTGCCCGCGGCCGAGGTCGGCGCGCGCGTCGAAGCCGAGATCGCCCGGCTCGGCGCGCTCGACGCCGCCGCCTACCGCGCGACCAAGGCGCGGCTGACGGCACCGCTCCTCGCCGCGCTCGAAGCGGCGCGCAGGCTCGATTTCAGCGAGTGAGCCGGTCGCCGGCAGCCGCGCGCCGTTCCGCCCGCCACGCCGGCGTGACAACGGGGCGCCGGCGCAAACTTTGTATAAACTTCGCGCGCTGCGCGGCGATCATTCGCCGCCGTTGGCGTCGCGCTGCCGGCCCTGCGTCGCCAGCAGCCGGTCGATCTTGCGGCCGTCCATGTCGATGACCTCGAACGTCCAGCCGTCATGCTCGAAGGTCTCGCCGATCTCGGGAAGATGCGTCAGCACGCTCAGCGCAAAGCCGGCGACAGTCTGGAAATCGGCGTCGCCGGGCAGTTTCAGCCCCAGCGTCTCCGCCATCTCGTCGGCGGGCATCGACCCGGCGATCAGCCAGCTGCCGTCATTGCGCGCGACCGCATCGGGCTCGCTGCCGACGTCGCGGTCGGACTTGAACGCGCCGGCGATCGCGGCCAGCAGGTCGGCGGGGGTCAGTATGCCCTCGAAGTGGCCGTACTCGTCGTTGACGAGCGCGATTGGCACGTCGGCGGCACGCAGCACCTCGAGCGCGTCGGCGGCATCCATGACATCGGGGACGACCGGCGCCGGACGCATCAGCGCCCTGAGGTCGAGCGGACCGCCCTCGAGCAGGGTCGCGGCGACATCGCGCGCCTGCACGACGCCGACGATGCGGTCGACCGAGCCTTCGGCGACCGGCAGTCGCGTGTGTGGCGTCGCGATCAGTTCGGCGCGCGTCTCCGCAGGATCGGCGTCGATATCGAGCCAGTCGACCTCGGTGCGCGGCGTCATGACGC
>CAYVVV010000034.1:0-17588 GCA_964455325.1 uncultured Sphingosinicella sp.
CGGCGTTCAATCCGCTCATCGCGCACGTCGCCGGCGCCGACATGGCGCGCGAGCATGCGCTCGCGGGTCCGCTTGCGGAGCGGCTGATGGCGCGCTTCTGGCCGGGGCCGCTGACGCTCGTGCTGCAGCGCCGCGCGGGCAGCTCGATCGCGGCGCTGGTCACCGCCGGGCTCGATACGATCGCACTGCGCTGCCCCGACCACCCGGTGCCGCAGGCGCTGATCGCGGCGCTCGGGCACCCGCTCGCCGCACCATCGGCGAACCGCTCGGGAAGCCTGTCGCCGACGCGGGCCGAACACGTGCTGGCCAGCCTTGGCGGGCGAATCGCGTGCATCGTCGACGGCGGCCCGTGCATGTCCGGGATCGAATCGACGATCGTGGCGGTGGAGTCAGACCGGCTGCGGCTGCTGCGGCCCGGCGGTGTTTCGCGCGAGGCGCTGGCCGAGTTCGCGACGGTGGTACTGCCGATCGACGGCGCCATCGAGGCGCCCGGCATGCTTGCCAGCCATTACGCGCCGGCGAAGCCGCTGCGCCTCGATGCGACCAACCGGCGGACGGACGAGTTCCTGATCGGCTTCGGGCCGATCGCTGGCGACAGCAGCCTTTCGCCGTCGGGAGATATGGTCGAGGCGGCAGCGCGGCTGTTCGACCTGCTGCACGCCGCCGACGCCAGCGGCGCGTCAGCCATCGCGGTGGCGCCGATCCCGGACGCTGGCCTGGGTCTTGCGATCAACGACCGGTTGCGCCGCGCCGCGACACCGCGCGGCTGAACCGCGCCGCCAGACATGGTATGACGCTCCGGCCGCGTGAGGGCGCGGCACAAGCAGGGAGGGTCTTTCATGTTTGATCTGAGGAAGCTGTCAGCCGAACTGTTCGGCACGTTCTGGCTCGTCTTCGGCGGTTGCGGAAGCGCCGTCCTCGCCGCTGCCTTTCCCGATGTCGGCATCGGCCTTGTCGGCGTCAGCATCGCCTTCGGGCTTACCGTGCTCACCATGGCCTATGCCATCGGCCATGTGTCGGGCTGCCACCTCAACCCGGCGGTGACGCTGGGGCTGTGCGCCGGCGGGCGTTTCGCCTGGAAGGATGCGCCCGGCTACATCGCCGCGCAGATCGCCGGCGCGATTCTGGCCGCCTGGGTGCTGTATTGCATCGCCAGCGGCCAGGACGCCTATAGCGGCGGTCTTGCCTCGAACGGTTTCGGCGAGCATTCGCCGGGCAAATATTCGATGACGGCCGGGCTGTGGGCTGAGCTGGTGCTGACGTTCGGCTTCCTCGTCGTCATCATGGGGGCGAGCGACAGCCGCGCGCCGGCGGGCTTCGCACCGATCGCCATCGGGCTTGCGCTGACGCTGATCCACCTTGTCTCGATCCCGGTCACCAACACGTCGGTCAATCCGGCGCGGTCGACCGGGCCGGCACTGCTGGAAGGCGGCATCGCGCTGCAGCAATTGTGGTTCTTCTGGGTCTACCCGATCGTCGGCGGGCTTGCCGGCGGCCTTGCCTACAGGCTGCTCTGGTCGGAAAAGTAGCGTCCCGCCATCAATGCACGGCCCGGTGCTGGCGCGTCGACTTTGACGCCAGCGAAAAGCGCGGCTCGACGGCGGCGCGGCCCAGAAGCAGCGCCGCCGCATGCGCGCCCACCGCCGGGCCGTGCTTGAACCCGTGGCCCGAGCCCATGCCGACCAGCAAAGCATTGGCGTGGCCGGGGTGCCAGTCGATCAGCAGGTCGCCCGATGCGCTGTTCTCATACTGGCAGACCCGTACTTCGTTGAGTGGCGCGTCAGCCAGCGCCGGGAAGCGCCGCGCCATATAGCCGCGTACGTCGGCAAGCTCGGCATCGGTCGGGCGGCGGTCATTGGTTTCCGGCGTCACGATCGGCCCATGTGCGTCGTGTGCGATCTTGAAGCCGCGCCCTTCGAGGTCTGGAAAGCCGTAATAGAGGTCGCCGTCGTTGAAGTCGGCCCAGCCCGGCAGCGCCGCCGCGCCGAAACGGTCGTCGCCGGGCGGCGTCGCGAAGAAGAACACCGCCTGCCGCGTCACGAACATGCGCTGCGCGACAAGATCGGGAAACAGCTGCGGCAGCCAGGGTCCGCAGGCAAACACATAGCGGTCGGCATGCAGGCGACCGCCACCGGCGAGGCGCAGGCCGTCGGACAGGTCGACCGGCGTCGCGACGGCGGCGCGCGCATAGTCGCCGCCGCCACGCACAAAGGTCTGCACCAGCGTTTCGACCGCGCGCCGCGCCATCAGTGCGCCGAAGCCGGGCTCGTGCAGCCCGAACGCGATGCCGTTCCAGTCGACCTGCGGCCAGCGCCGTCGCAGCGCCGCCGCGTCGAGGCGCTCTGTCGGCAGCCCGAGCCGGCGGTGAACGTCGAGCGACGCCGTGGCATAGGACTGTTCGCCGGGGAAGAAGAACAGGATGCCGGTCGCGTGAAACACTGGCAGTCCCGCCGACGCCGACAGCGCGGTCCAGTCGGCCAGCGAGTCGAATGCCATGCGCGTGTAGACGTCGTCGGCGCCATAGGCGGCCCGCGTCAGCCGCGATTCGCCGCCCGACGAGGCGCGCGCGTGCGCAGGCGCCACCGCGTCGATCAGCAGCACGCGCCGGCCTTGCCGTCGCAGCTTCTCCGCCGTCCACGCGCCGAACACGCCGGCGCCGACGACGATGACGTCGGGTCGCCGGGTCATCGCCGCCGCCGGCGCCGCTGTTGCCGCGGCCATGGCCGCCACTGTCTGCCGCCGCGTCATCCGCATGTCCGTCCCCGGTGCGCAAGCGGTGGCAGGTTCGCCCACGGCGCAGGGCTTGACAAGATGATTAATTGCAAACAATTATCAATAGCGAAACTGGGAGTGACACGATGCTGGAATCGCTTCGCGCTGTACCGCCGCAGGCGGTGCAAAACCTGCCCGGTGACAGCCGCACGCTGCTTGCCGCCGTCAGGCACATGATCATCGCCTGGCCACGCTCGCCAGCCGCGCATGCCATGCTCATCGATCGCTACGGCGCTGGCGCCGGCGGCATCGAACACCTGCTGCGCTGTTTGCTCGTCGGCATCGGCCGCACGACACGGCGCCGGCCGGCATTCGGCTCGCCCTGCTGTGCGCTGCTACTGCCCGACGAGGCCGAACTGCTCGATGCGATCGGCCTCGACGGCGCCGAGCCCGACCCGTCGGCGCTGGTGCGATTGGCCGGCAACCCCGCAGCCGAGCGCTTTGCCGCCGTCGCCCGGCTGATCGGCGAGACGGTGGCGTGCGAAGCCCGCCATGCCGTTCGGCACCTCGCCACCGACGCCCCATATTGAAAAGCTTTTTTGAGTAGCCCTCAGCTCCTATATCTGCGTCGAGCTGGAGGGCAGCATGGGCATCGAACATTTCGACGTGGTGATTGTCGGCGCGGGCATCTCGGGCATCGGCGCCGCCGTGCATCTTGGTAAGCACTGCCCTGATCGCAGCTTCGTGATCCTCGAGCGCAGACCCAACATCGGCGGTACCTGGGACTTGTTCCAGTATCCCGGCATCCGCTCGGACAGCGACATGTACACGCTGGGCTTCAACTTCAAACCGTGGACCGAGCAGAAGGCGATCGCCGACGGTCCGTCGATCATCAACTACCTGCATGAAACGGTCGACGAATATGGCCTCGCCGACAAGATCCGCCACGGTTACCAGGTCGTCGCGGCGGACTGGGATTCAGCGTCGGCGCGCTGGACGGTCACGGCAAGGACGGCGGGCGGCGAGGCGCGCTTCAGCTGTCAGTTCCTGTACATGTGCTCGGGCTATTACAGCTACGATGCCGGCTATACGCCCGAATATGCCGGCCGCGAGCGCTTCAGGGGCACGTTCGTGCATCCGCAGCACTGGCCGGACGACCTCGATTATGCGGGCAAGCGCGTCGTCGTCATCGGATCGGGCGCGACGGCGGTGACGCTGGTGCCGGCGATGGCCGACAGCGGCGCCGGTCACGTCACCATGCTGCAGCGCACGCCGACCTACATGGTATCGCGCCCGGCCAAGGATCGGCTGGCGCACGTCCTGCGCGCCATCATGCCCGAAATGTGGGCCTACACGCTCATCCGCTGGCGCAACGTCATCATGCAGCAATGGGTGTTCAACTATGCCCGCCGCCGACCGCGGAAGCTTGCCGACAAGCTGATCGGCATGGTGCGGGACATGCTGCCCAAAGGATATGACGTCGCGACGCATTTCACGCCCCCCTACAACCCGTGGGAACAGCGGCTTTGTCTGGTGCCGGACGAGGATATGTTCCGCGTCATCCGCGAAGGCCGCGCCAGCGTCGAGACCGACCATATCGACAGTTTCGACGAAACCGGCATCCGGTTGCGCTCGGGCAAGCATCTCGACGCCGACATCATCGTCAGCGCAACCGGGCTCGACCTGCTGTTTCTGGCCGGCATGACGACGACCGTCGACGGCCGCGCCATCGATTTCAGCCAGACCTTCGGCTACAAGGGGGTGATGTTCTCGGGCGTGCCGAACCTCGCGGCGGCATTCGGCTACACCAACGCCTCGTGGACGCTGAAGGCCGACCTCACCAGCGAATATGTCTGCCGGCTGCTCAACCATTTCCGCACGACCGGAACCGAGATCGCAACGCCCGTGCTCGACGATCCCGGCATGACGGCGGTGCCGTGGATCGATTTTTCCTCGGGCTATTTCCAGCGCGCGCTGCACCGTTTCCCGAAGCAGGGCGATCGGCTCCCGTGGAAGCTGCACCAGAACTACGCAAAGGACATCAAGATGTTCCGCCGCGACCCGGTCGACGACGGTGTGCTGCGGTTCACCAGGGCAAGCGGGGCCGCGGCGGACGCGACCGTGCACAAAGCAATCGCTGCCGAATAGACGACATGTTCGGCACAGTCGGGCACAAGGCTGTGCTCGCGCGCCTCAGCGTCCGTAGAGCTGGCGGCCGGCCAGGTCGAGCATGATCTCCTCGCTGCCGCCACCGATCGCATTGACGCGCACCTCGCGGTAGATGCGCTCGACCTTCGATCCCTTGAGGTAGCTGGCGCCGCCCAGCACCTGCGCCGCCTCGCGCGCCACAGTTTCCAGCATGCGCGTCGCCTGCACCTTCAGCATCGCGAAGTCGGCCGGGCGCGCCTTGCCTTCGCGCACGGCCCAGGCGCACTGGTCGACCCACGCCTGCGTCGTCCAGATCTGGCGTTCCATGTCGGCCAGCTTGATGCGGATCGACTGGTGGCCGACGAGCGGCTTGCCGAACGTCTCGCGCTCCTTCGCGTAGGCGACTGCCTCCTCGAGACAGACGCGGGCAAAGGCGCAGGCGCCGTGCGCCATGCCCAGCCGCTCGCCGTTGAAGTTCTGCATGATGCCCATGAAGCCGGCGTTCTCGGGCCCGATCAGGTTTTCGGGGGGCACCTCGACATTGTCGAAGTAGAGCGCGGCGGTGTCCGAACAGTGCCAGCCCATCTTTTCGAGCGGGGTGCGCGTGAAGCCCGGCATGTCCGCCTCGATCAGCATCAGCGAGATGCCGCCCATGCCGGCGCCGCCGGTCCTTACCGCGACGGTGACATAGTCGGCGCGCATTCCGCTCGTGATGAACATCTTTGCGCCGTTGACGACATATTTGTTGCCGACCCGCTCGGCGCGTGTCTTCAGGTTGGCTACGTCCGAGCCGCCCGACGGCTCGGTGATGCCAAGCGCGATGATCTTTTCGCCGGCGAGCACTTGCGGCGCGACGCGGCGCTTCATCTCCTCGCTGCCCATGGCGAGGATCGGCGGCAGGCCGATGCCGTGCGTCATCAGGCTGGCCGTCAGGCCGCCTGCGCCAGGGCGGGCCAGCTCCTCCGACTGCACCAGGTTGTGGAAGATGTCGAAGCCCTTGCTGTGGCCGCCGTACTCCTCCGGGTAGCCAAGGCCAAGGATGCCGGCGTCAGCGGCTTTCCGGTGGAGTTCGCGCGGCAGCTGGCGCGCGTCCTCCCAGGCATCGATGTTGGGGGCGATCTCGCGCTCGACGAAACGGCGGACGCTCTGCGCCACCGCCGCGTGCGTGTCGTCATAGTAAGGCGAGCGGGCGCGCCAGTCGTCGAACAACGTCATGAGCCGACCATTGCGCGCGCCTCCGCCAGGTCAAGCTAGCGTTTCAGCCGATTGGCATATTTCTCGCGGAACTTGCGTACCTTGGGACCGACGACATAGTTGCAGTAGGGCGTCGTGTCGCCGGTGCGCGCGTAATATTCCTGGTGATAGTCTTCAGCGACATACCACGGCTGCGTGCCGTCCTCGATGGTGGTGACGACCGGATCGGGCCACAGGCGCGCCGCATCGCGGATCGCCGCCTCGGCAGCCGCGCGCTGTCCGGCATCGAGCGGGAAGATCGCCGATCGGTACTGCGTGCCGACGTCATTGCCTTGCCGGTTGAGCGTCGTCGGATCGTGGATATGGAAGAAGATGTCGAGCAGCTCGGCATAGCTGACGACGGCGGGGTCGAAGTCGATCCTGACCGCTTCGGCATGACCGGTGTTGCCGCCGCAGACCTGCTTGTAGGTCGGGTTCGCGACATGCCCGCCAATATAGCCCGATTCGACGGCGATGACGCCGTCGAGGTCGTCGAAGATCGCCTCGATGCACCAGAAGCATCCGCCGGCGATGATTGCGGTCTCGGTCGTTGTCATGGGCCCTGGTTCGCTCCGTTTGGCAGCATCGTTACGGTATTAACCAAATTCATTGTGTAACCGCGGCGCAACCGCTGCGCCGTTCGTCGCATTTCTGGCCAATCGGCGATTGATCGACCAGTCGTAAATGTGCGATTAAGCCTTAACGGTTTAATAACCGTTGTATCGCGCCCGAGTGTTTCCGGGCTCTGGGGGTCATTGAGCTAAAACTGGGGCCACAACCGGGGTCGGTCGCTCAGCCGAGCGATTGGCGCCGACGGGATGTTGATATGAACGCTGCTGCTGCTGGCAAGCTTGCCCTGTGTATCTGCACCGGCGCCGTCCTTGGCGCGGGCGTCAACGAGGCGCGGCACAATGCCGACAAGCCCGCGATCACGAAGGCCGCCGCCAAGCGGCCGGCGCGCAAGGTCGTCCAGTTTCCGTGCGAACCCTATATCGTCCAGGACCAGATGCTGCGCGACGCGCAGATCCCGACCGACTTCGATCTCGGCGACATGCCGCAACTCGCTGCGGCGATCGGCGGCGGTGACGGCCGCAGAGTCGGCGTGGACGGCGGCGATGACACCGGCGGCGGCGATGGCGGTACTGACGTACCCGAACCCGCCGTGCTCGCACTGTTCGGGCTTGGCGTCGCTGGCGTCATCGCCGGCCGCAAGTCATTGCTTGCGCGTCTTATCAGCTAAACATTGCCGCGTTATGCGATCGGCATGACGCGCTTCCCGCTTGCCACCGCCGGCCTGATGCTGCTTGCTGCCTGCATGAACGCAGGCACTGTCCGGCCGATCGTCATTGCCCACCGCGGCGCCAGCGGCGAGCTGCCCGAGCACACGCTTGCCGCATACGAACGCGCCATCGACCAGGGCGCCGACTTCATCGAACCGGACCTCGTGCCGACCAGGGACGGTCACCTTGTCGCGCGGCACGAGAACGAGATTTCAGGAACCACCGACGTGGCCTCGCGCGCAGAATTCGCCGGCCGGCGGACGACGAAGACCATCGACGGTGAAGCCGTTACCGGCTGGTTCACCGAAGACTTCACGCTCGCCGAGTTGAGGACGCTGCGTGCGCGCGAGCGCCTGCCGCAGCTGCGCGGGACAGCGAATGACGGGCGCTTCCCGATCCCGACTTTCGACGAGGTGATCGCGCTCGCCAGGACGCGCGGCGTGGGCATCTATCCCGAAACCAAGCACCCCAGCTATGTCGCCGCGATCGGCCGTGCGCTCGAACCGCGGCTCGTTGCGGCGCTCGACGCCGCGGGCTGGCGCGATGCGTCGGCGCCGGTGTTTGTCCAGTCGTTCGAGGTCGACAATCTGAAGCGGCTTAATGCGATGACAGGCGTCCGCCTCATCCAGCTGATCGCTGCCGACGGCGCCCCGGCCGACGGCGCGCAGCCAAGCTATGCGGCGATGCTGACGCCCGCCGGGCTTGCCGGGATCGCGGCCTATGCCGACGGCATCGGTCCCGAAAAGGATCTCGTCATCGCGCGCGGCGACAATGGCGCGCTTGGCGCGCCGACCGGGCTCGTCGCCGCCGCGCACGCAGCCGGGTTGCTCGTGCACCCCTGGACTTTCAGGGCGGAGAACCATTTCTTGCCCGAGCAGCTGTGGACCGGTCAAAATCGAGCGGACCATGGTCGGCTTGATCTGGAAATCCGCGCTTTCCTCGATGCCGGCATCGATGGACTGTTCAGCGACTTTGTCGGGCCCGCGATCAGCGCCCTCCGCGATTGGCGGTCGGCGAGAAAATAGAGATCGCAATGGATTGCGCTCCCGCAACCGGCGTTGCTGCGGGCGCGGCAAGCCTGTGACGATCTTGCAGGTCGCGCTCATTGCTGCGTGCGTGGCGGTGGTGTTCGGTGGGGCGGTGAACTCGCCCCCATCCCAACGCACCGGTGCGGCCGGTGCTGCCGCCGCAACTCGCCTATCCAACCGCCCCGATCAACGAGTGGGTCGTCAAGGGCGTAGCGTTCGAGGGGATCAGCCTGTTCCGCGCCAGCGAACGATGGCCGGTCTTTACGGCGTCGTCGCTGCGACCTGCGATGCGTTTCCGGCCGCCGCTGGTCGATACCGCTCGAACCAGGCGAGGATGTGCGCGACCTTGCTGATCAGCCGGCTCGGCCGATCGACGATCGTGTGGCTGGCCTCCGGCAGCCGCACCATCACCGCGTCGACGCCGGAGAGCTTCAGCGCCGCATAATATTGCTCGCTTTCCGAGATCGGCGTGCGGTAGTCGGCCTCGCCGGTGAGCAGCATCGTCGGCGTTTTCACGTTGCCGACGAGGCTGAGCGGCGATCGCCGCCAGTAGTCGGCCTGCGCGCCAGCCTCCCACGGCGACTTGCCGAACCAGTATCTGCCGAAGAACGCCGGGCTGTCGGCATACAGCACAAAACTCGTCCAGTTGATCACCGGCTTGGCGACGACTGCCGCCCGGAACCGGTCGGTGTTGCCGACGATCCAGGCGGTGAGCACGCCGCCGCCCGAGCCACCGGTCACGAACAGTTGCGCCGGGTCGACATAGCCTTTGGCGATCGCCGCATCGACGTGCGCCATCAGGTCGTCGTAATCGCCGCCCGGATAGGCCTTGTCGATCATGTTGCCGAACGCCTCGCCATAGCTCGTCGAGCCGCGCGGGTTGGTGAACAGCACGACATAGCCCGCTGCCGCCATCAGCTGCAGCTCGCTGGTGAAGCGCGGGCCGTAGTTGGTGTGCGGGCCGCCATGGATCTCCAGGATCAGCGGGTATTTCTTCGCCGGATCGAAGCCCGGCGGCTTCAGGATCCAGCCCTGGCTGCGCGTGCCGTCGGGCGCTGTCACCCATTGCTCTTCGGCGTCGGACAGCCGGCCGGCGAGGTCGATATCGTCGTTGAGGCGGGTCAGCCGCCGTACACGGTTGCCGTCGAGCACGGCGACATCGGCGGGCGCGCGCGGCGCAGTGACGTTGAAGGCGACACGTCCGCTGGCCGCCGACAGCGAATCGCCCGAATAGGGCCGGCCCAGATCCTCGCCGCCAAGGCCGGCGGCAAGGTTGCGCCAGCCACCCGAAAGCGATGCCTCGGCGAGCCGGGTCACGCCTTCGTCGTCATAGCTGAACACGACCGCCTGGTTCGACCGCCATGCGATGCTGTTCGGTTCGCGGTCGAGCGCCGCGGCGAGGCGTCGCCGGTTGCCGCCATCCACATCCATGACCCAGACCTCGCCGGGCTGGTAGGCCTTCAGGTCGTCGGTTGCCGCGATGAAGGCGATATGGCGGCCATCGGGCGAAACGCGCGCGCCAAATGCGTTGCCCTCGACATCGGTCAGCGCCCTCGCGGTGCCGGTGGCGACATCGACGGCGTGGATTGCCGAACGGTTGGCGCGGCGGTCGGCGTCGGGGTGCCGGTCGCCGGCGATGAAGATGGTGCGGCCGTCGGCGCTCCATTGCGGTATGCCGTTGTTGTCGAAGGCGCCCTGCGTCACCTGCCGTGGCGTACCGCCGTCGGCGGGGACCACGAAGACGTGCGTGCTGCCCTGCTCGAAGTAGCCGGCGCCGTCGCCGCGATAGGTCATTCGGTCGATGACCTTGGCCGGCGGCGCCCACGTCGCTCCCTCCGGCGGCGACGGCAGCTTGACGAACGGTTCGGCGTCGCGCTTGACGAACTTGGTGAAGGCGATCTGGCGGCCGTCGGGTGACCACGACAGTCCGGCGGGGCCGTCCTCAACGTCGGTGATGCGCGCCGTCGCGCCAGTGTCGAGCCAGCGCACGTAGATCTGCGCGCCGCCGTCGACTGCCGACAGATAGGCGAGGCGCCTGCCGTCGGGCGACCAGCGCGGGCTCGAATAGCTCGCGGTACCGGTCAGCAGCGGCCGCTGCTCGCCCGACGTGACGTCGATCACCCAGATGTTGCTGCGCGCCTTGTCGGCCATGATGTCGAAGCTGCGGCGGACATAGGCGACGCGCCGGCCGTCGGGCGAAACCTGGACATCCGTGGCATATTCGAGGTCGAATATATCGCGCGGCTGGAATACCCGCGGTTCGGGCGACCCGGCGGCCACCGGCGGCGCGGCGAAGACTGCGGCTGCAATGCTGATAACGAGCACGAAGGCAAGGTGCATCGGATGGTCCCCGGGTGACGACGTCGTGGCACCCTGCCGCGATGCTGGCTAGTTGTCGAAGGGATTCCGACTGCCGCGCAGGGTCAGCCGGATCGGCACACCCGAAAAGCCGAGATCATCGCGCAGCGAGTTGACGAGGTAACGGCGGTAGCTTTCGGGAAGCTCGTCGAGGCGGTTGCCAAACACCACGAAGCTCGGCGGCCGCGTTTTCACCTGCGTGACGTACCTCAGCTTGATGCGCTTGCCGCCCGGCGCCGGCGGCGGGTTTCGTGCCAGCGCCGCCTCGAACCAGCGGTTGAGCGCGCTGGTGCCGACGCGGCGGCTCCATGCGTCGCGTTGCTCGAATGCCGCTTTCAGCAGCGTGTCGAGACCCTTGCCGGTCTTGCCCGAAACGGTCAGCAGCGGCACGCCCTTGATCTGCGACAGCCCTTCGACCAGCGCCTGTCGCACGCCCTGGAACAGCCGCGACTGGTCGGCGGCCGCGTCCCACTTGTTGAGCGCGACGACGAGTGCACGACCTTCCTGTAGCACTTGGTCGGCGATGCGCAGGTCCTGCGCCTCCAGTCCGAGCGTCGCGTCGAGCAGCAGCACGACGACCTCGGCAAAGTCGATGGCGCGGCGCGTGTCGGCGACCGACAGCCTTTCCAGCTTCTCGCGGACTTTCGCCTTCTTCCGCACGCCTGCGGTGTCGATCAGGCGAACCGGCCTGTGCTGCCACTGCCAGTCGATCGCGATGCTGTCGCGGGTGATCCCCGCCTCGGGGCCGGTAACCAGCCGCTCCTCGCCAAGCAGCGTGTTGATCAGCGTCGACTTGCCGGCGTTGGGGCGGCCGACGATGGCGAGCTTGAGCGGCGCGTCGGGGTCAGCGTCCTGCTCGGTCCCGGTTTCGGTCTTGGCGCCGGCGGCGTCGACGAGCGGCATCAGCGCCTCGTAGAGGTCGGCCATGCCTTCGCCATGCTCGGCCGAGATGGCCACCGGTTCGCCAAGGCCAAGCTCGTAGCTCTCGATGATGCCGGCGTCGCCCGAGCGGCCCTCGGCCTTGTTGGCGACCAGCACCACCGGCACGTCCTCGGTCCGCAACCATGCCGCGAAATGGCGGTCGAGCGGGGTGAGGCCGTCCCGGCTGTCGACGACGAGCAGTGCCGCCGCCGCATCCTTGAGTGCAGCTTCGGTCTGCGCGCGCATCCGGCCCGACAACGTCGCGCGACCGGCTTCCTCGAGCCCGGCCGTATCGACGGCGATGAAATCGAGATCGAAAAGCCTTGCCGCGCCCTCGCGCCGGTCGCGCGTGACGCCCGGCGTGTCGTCGACGAGCGCGAGGCGCTTGCCGACCAGACGGTTGAACAGCGTCGACTTGCCGACGTTGGGCCGGCCGACGATGACGACCTTGGGCTTCGGCGCCGGCATTGCCGCCTATCGGTTGGCGCTGAGGCGCCCGTCCTCGGACAGGATGTACAGCGTGTTGTCTGCAATCACTGGTGGCAGGAAGATGGTGTCGGCAACGCGCCGCGTCGACCGCACGCTGCCGTCGTAGGGCGAGGCGATGACGACCTCGCCAAGGCTGTTGGTCAGGAACAGGCCGTCCGACGCCAGCACCGGCCCCTGCCAGATGATCGGATTCTTGCGCTTCTTGGGGTTTTTCCAGCGCGGGAGCGGTGTCACCCATTTGACCCGGCCCTCGCTGCGGGTCAGCGCGACTAGCTCGGCATCGACGGTGACGACGAAGACGTACTCGCCGGCAACCCATGGGGTCGAGGTGCCGGCAAGGTTGCGCTCCCAGACACGCTGGCCGGTCGCCAGTTCAAGCGCGACCATGCGGCCGCCGTGGCCGATGGCAAAGACGCGGCCGCGGTCGATCACGGGTGGTGCGTCAATGTCGGACAGCGCCGCGAGCGCCGTTGACGACCCCGTCCGGCTCAGTGCGTCCTGCCATACCGTGCGACCGTTTTCGACGCGCAGCGCGGTCAGTTCGCCCGAGGAGAAGCCGACGACTGCTGTGCCGAGACCGACCGCCGGCGCAGCGGCGCCAAGCAGGCCGGCGGGTTCGGCCGTCGCGATCGATTCCCACGACCTTTCGCCACTGTCGGCCGACAGCGTGATCAGCTGGTTGTCCTGCGTCATCACATAGACGCGGCCGGCATCGACCGTCGGCGCGCCGCGAAGCGGCACACCGAGATCGACCTTCCAGACTTCCGCGCCGGTCGCCGCGTCGAACGCCGCGGCAATGCCGTAGCCCGAGGTCGCATAGACGCGGCCGTCGCCGGTGCTGACGCCGCCGCCGAACGCGATATGGTCCTTTTCGCCCGCCTTGCGGATCGGCGCCGACCACAGCGGTGCGCCGTTCGCCGCCGAAAAGGCGCGAACGGTTGCTGTGGTATCGATCGTGTAGACGCGTCCGCCCGCAACCACCGGCGCCGCGGTCAGCCGTCGTGTCTTGGTCGCGCCCTCGCCGATCGACACCTCCCAGGCACGGTCGAAGCTGGCGCCGATGCTGACATGGCCCAGCGATTTCGCGGCGTTGCCGCCGGGCTGCGACCAGTCGACGTTGGTCGACGGCGGCGGCAGCGTGACCGGTTCGCCGGCAAGATCGGGATCGGCAACCGTCCTCGCCTCGAACGTCAGCACGGCGAGCCGTTCGCCGCCCAGCTTCGCCTTGTCGCGGTCGCTGGTGCTCCGAAAAATGCCGCAACTCGCCAGCGCGACCAGCAGCGGCAGCAGAACCAGCTTCTTCACCATCAGTTCGTCTCTGTCCCCGCGGTCGCGCCCGTGCCGACCGCCGCCGGAATCGGCAGCGCGCCGAGCGACGCCGCCATTTGCTGTGCGCGTTGCCGAAGCGTCGGCGCAATGGTTTCGTCTTTCGAGATTGCCGCGAAGATCGGTCCGGCAAGTTCAGGCTTGCCAGACCGCATGTACGCGATCGCAAGCATTTCTCCCGCAGTGCCGAACCATGGCGCGCCGGGCTTCGCCAGCGGCTGCAACCGCTCGGCTGCCTTGGTCGGCGGCAGGCGGTCATATTCAAGGCGCACGGCCTTGATCGTGGCAAGGTCGCGCAACGGCTGCGGCAGGCCGGCGTCGGCGGCGAGCGCGCCGTAGATCGCGAGTGCGCCGGCGGTGTCGCCATTGTCGGCCGCCTGCACCGCCTGCGTGAACTTGGCCAGTGTCGTGTAGCCGCCAAGATCGCCGCCGGCAAAGCGGTCGATCTCCGCTTTCGCCTTCGGGTCGCCGACACCAAGGCCCTGCAGCGCCGCCGAGAACTGCTCGCTGAGTTCGCCGCGCGCCTTCGCCTGCTCCTCGCGCCACCACAGGAATACGGCGAGCGCGACGAGGCCGGCACCGATGACGATCAGGATCCAGCGTCCGTAGCGCGTCCAGATACCGGCAAGCTGGTCGCGCCGATATTCCTCGTCGACCTCGCGGATGAACGCGTCCTCGGGGGCGACTGTCGGTTCCTTCGCCAAAATACTGTTCCTCAAGTGCAATCGCGCCGCGGACCATAGCGATGGCCGGGCGCCGTACAAACCCTAATTGTCGCGCTCGTCGCGATAGAGATAGTCAGCGGTGGGGAAGCGGCGCGCGCGCACCTCGGTCGCGTATGCGGCGACCGCTTCGGCAACCACGGCGGACATTGTGCCATAGCGCTTGACGAACTTCGGCGTGCGCTCGAACAGTCCCAGCATGTCCTCGGTGACCAGCACCTGTCCGTCGCATTCGACGCTCGCGCCGATGCCGATCGTCGGGCATGCGACCTTGCGCGTGATCTCGACGGCAATGGGTTCAAGCACGCCCTCGATCACCATGGCGAAGGCGCCGGCATCGGCCATGGCGACGGCATCGTCGACAATCGACCGCGCCTCCTCGGCGCTCTTGCCGCGCACGCCATAGCCGCCAAGGATGTTGACTGCCTGCGGTGTCAGGCCGACGTGCGCCATGACCGGGATACCGCGTGAGGTCAGGAAGTCGACCGTCGGCGCCAGCACCTTGCCGCCTTCGATCTTGACGCCGGCGGCGCCCGTCTCCTTGAGCAGCCGCGAGGCATTGGTGAAGGCCTGCTCGGGCGAAGCTTCGTAGCTGCCGAACGGCATGTCGACGATGACCGCCGCATGATAGCTGCCGCGCACCACCGCGGCGGCATGCAGCGCCATCATTTCCATGGTGACGGCCACGGTGTGCGGCAGGCCGTAGATCACCTGGCCCAGCGAATCGCCGACCAGCAGCATGTCGCAGTGCGGGTCGAGAAGCTGGGCCATGCGCACCGTGTAGGCGGTCAGCATGACCAGCGGCTCGCCGCCCTTGCGCTGGCGGATGCGCGGCACGGTCAGGCGCTTCATCGGCGCCGGCGTCGGGTTGGCGCGCGACGTCGAAATATCGAGCGTCAGCGTCTTCGGGGTGGTCGACATGGAGCGCGCTTCTAGCGCCGTTGCGGCCGCGTTGCGAGTCGAAGCAGCATCGGGCGAAGCGCGCGCCGCGATGGCGCTCTGTGTTTTTTTGCGCTTGGGTTTGCGTCCACCGCTCCATACATAGCGCGCCATGCCCGCCTCAACCGTCGTCTCGACCCGTCGCGCGCGCGCCGCCGCGCGCCTCGCCGCCGTGCAGGCGCTCTACCAGCGCGAAATGGCGGGCGATCCGTTGCCCAAGCTCTTGCGCGAGTTTCACGAACACCGGCTCGGCCGCACCATCGAAGGTGACGCGTTCGCGCCCGCCGATGCCGATTTCTTCGACGATGTGGTCTCCGGCGTCGTCGCGCGCGAGGCCGAGATCGACGCGCGGGTCGCCGGCGCGCTCGCCGACGGCTGGACGCTTGGCCGGCTTGACCGGCCGATGCGGCAGATTCTGCGCTGCGGCGTCTACGAGCTGGTCGCCCGCCTCGACATTCCGCTCGCCGTCGTCATCAGCGAATATGTCGACGTCGCCAAGGCGTTCTACGAGCCGCGCGAGGCTGCGTTCGTCAACGGCCTGCTCGACCGCGTCGCGAAGGATGTCAGGGGTTAGGTCGGCGGGGTGGCAAGGCTCATCGCCATCGCCGCCGCTGTCGGGGTCGTGGTCATGCTGGCCGCCTTCTACAGGCTGCCCAACCCGCGCAAGCTCGACCTGGTCGATCTCGGCTGGCCGGGCGTGGCGGCGGCGGATCAAGTGGTTACGGGCGTTGCCTATGGACCGCTGCCGCGGCAGCGGCTCGACGTGTGGCGGCGTTCCGGCGCGCAACGACGGCCGGCCCCGGTCCTTGTCTGGTTCTACGGCGGCAGCTGGAACAGCGGTGCGCGTGGCGACTATGGTTTTGCGGCGCGCGCCTTTGCCGAAAAGGGGTTCGTTGTCGTCGTGCCGGACTATCGTCTGGTGCCGTCGGTCCGTTACCCCGCATTCCTTCAGGATGCGGCGGCAGCGGTCGCGTGGACCCGCGCCAACGCTGCAAGGCTTGGCGGCGATGCCGACCGCATCGTGCTCGCGGGCCACTCGGCCGGCGCCTATCTTGCCGTCATGCTCGCGCTCGACGCGCGCTGGCTGGCGGCTGCGGGCGCCGACGCGGATGCCGTGAAGGCGGTGGCCGGCCTCGCCGGACCCTATGACTTCTACCCCTTCACCACCGACGCGTCGCGGCAGGCGTTCGGGCAGGCGGCCGAACCGGCGGCGACGCAGCCCGTCAACCATGCCCGCGCCGACGCGCCGCCGCTCTGGCTGGCTGCCGGGACCGCCGACACCATCGTGCGTCCGCGCAACTCCGAATCGCTGGCGCGGCGGCAGCGATCGCTCGGCGGCCGTGTCGCATTCGTGCAGTATGATGGTCTCGATCACTACGACATCGTCATGGCGCTGTCGCGGCCGTTCCGCGGCAAGGCGCCGGTGCTCGACGATGCCGCCGCGTTCCTGCTGGCGGCGGCGGACGGCGGCTGATGCGCGAAACGGAGATCATCGAGCGGCTGCTGCGACCGATCGCGACGCATCCGGCGGCGCGCGGCCTCGTCGACGACGCCGCCGTCTGGTCGCCACCGATCGGCCGCGAACTCGTGCTGACGCACGACGTCATCGCGGAGGGTGTCCACTATCTGGCCGGCGACGATCCCTCCGACATCGCCTGGAAGCTTGTCGCGGTGAACCTTTCGGACCTCGCCGGCAAGGGCGCCGAACCCGCAGGCGTGCTCATCGGCCTGTCGCTCGTGGCGTTCGACGATGCCTGGCTCATGCGCTTCGCCGGCGGTCTCGCGCGCGTGCTCGCCGAGCACGACACGGCGCTGTTCGGCGGCGACACCACCGCTGGATCGGCGTCCGCCGTTCTTGGTTGTACCGCGATCGGCCATGTCGCGCGCGGAGCCGCGCTGTCGCGGGCGGGCGCGCAAGCGGGCGACGAGGTCTACGTCACCGGCAGCATCGGTGACGCCGGGCTCGGGCTTGCCATCGCGCGCGGCGCGGCGCCGGCGGACACCTGGCTGCTGCGCCGCTACCGGCTGCCGGTGCCGCGGCTGGCGGCGCGGCAGGGGCTCGCCGCCGCCGGCGCGACCGCGGCGATGGACGTTTCCGACGGCCTGCTTATCGATGCCGCACGCATGGCGCGGGCATCGGGCGTCGCCATCGAGGTCGAGCTTGGCGCGGTGCCGCTGTCGCCGCCGGCGGCAGCCCGGCTTGCCGCCGGCGACGACGGCCGCCTCGCCGCGGCGAGCAGTGGCGACGACTATGAACTGCTGATCGCGGCACCGCCCGCCGCCGCCCCGGCGCTGTTTACGCTTTGCGAACGCACCGCGCTTAGACTGACGCGGATCGGCCGGGTACTGCCCGGCGCCGGACTGCGGGTGGTCGGCGAGGACGGTCGCGACATCGCGCCCGTGCGCCTGGGGTACGAACATGGCGGGGAAGC
>CAYVVV010000035.1:0-17486 GCA_964455325.1 uncultured Sphingosinicella sp.
ACCGAAATCGACAAAATGGACACCCTCGCGCGCCGTTGACGCGAAATCGACGCCTGCCGTGGCGCCGAAGCGGCGGCCGCACCGGCCGGGCGAACCGCAGCGCGTCGCCAAGCTGCTGGCGCGGGCCGGCGTCGGCTCACGACGCGACGTCGAGCGGATGATCGCAGACGGACGCGTCGCCGTCGCCGGCACCGTGCTGACCAGCCCGGCGCTCAATCTGCCGTCGCTCGCCGAGGTCACCGTCGACGGCAAGCCGGTTGAGGCAGCGGCGGCGACACGGCTCTACCGCTTCCACAAGCCCGCCGGCTGCCTGACCACCGCGCGTGATCCCAAGGGCCGCGCAACGATCCATGACCTGTTGCCGAAGGATTTGCCGCGCCTTGTCACCATCGGGCGGCTCGACTTCAACACCGAGGGGCTGCTGCTGCTCACAAACGACGGCGAACTCAAGCGCGCCATGGAACTGCCGGCTAACGCCCTGCCCCGCCGCTACCGCGTGCGCGTGCACGGCACGATCAGCCAACGCGCGCTCGAGGCGCTTGCCGAGGGCGTCACCGTCGACGGCGTGCGCTACGGTCCGATCGACGCCAGCATCGAACGCCGCACGGGCAGCAACCTGTGGCTCGCCGTCACGCTGACCGAAGGCAAGAACCGCGAAATCCGCAAGGTGATGGAGCACCTGGGTGTGCAGGTGACGCGCCTCATCCGCGTCGGCTACGGCCCGTTCGCGCTCGACGAGCTTCCCGTTCGCGGTGTCGTCGAGATCACAACAGATGCCGTCAAGACACTGACAGAGCGTCTGAAACTGCGATGAGGATCATTGCCGGCGAATGGCGCGGACGCCCGCTGGTCGCGCCGGCGGGCATGGCGACGCGCCCAACCGCCGACCGCACGCGCGAGACTTTGTTCTCGATGCTGCTGAGCCGGCTCGGCAGCCTTGAAGGGCTTGCCGTCGTCGATCTGTTCGCCGGCACCGGCGCGCTCGGGCTGGAGGCGCTGTCGCGCGGCGCCGATACGGCCTGGTTCATCGAGACCGACCGCACGGCGCTGTCGGCGTTGCGGACCAACATCGCCCGGCTTGGTGCCGGCAGCCGCGCCCGCATTGTCGCGATTAGCGCCGATATGCCGGGCAGCGCCCCGCGTCGCTTCGACCTTGCCCTCCTCGACCCGCCCTACGGCAAAGGCCTCGGCGCGCGGTCGCTTGCCGCGCTCCGCGACGGCGGCTGGCTGCAGCCGGGTGCCTGGATCGCGGTTGAGACCGGACCCGGGGAAACGCTTGACGTGCATGACTATGTCGTCGAGGCCGTGCGCGCCGTCGGAAAAGCGCGGCTGCACCTGTTGACCATCGGCGCGCGCACGCCGAGTGCGGCGGCGTGACGGCGTCAGTTCGGACCGCCCAGGTCGACCGGTTCCGGGGCGCTGTCATCGGCGGGCTCGGCTGGCGGTGGTGGCTTCTTCCTGCCGAACAGGCTGCCGATGCCTTTCGCCAGCGCGCCGCCGAGTTCCTCCTCGACCGTCTTTCGCGGCGCCGGCGCGGTGCCCGAGGGCTGCTGCTGTGTCGGCCCCGCAGTTGCCGGAGCGCCGTCGGCCGCCTGCGTGCCAACGCCGAGCAGCCCGCCGAGATCGAGCTTGTCCTTGCCGGTCGCGGCGTTGATGCCGACGAGCAGTAGGCGCTTGCCGAACCAGGCGCTTAGCGGAGCGAGGTTGTAGTTGACCGTGGGCACCGGCAGTGGCCCCCTGATCGTTGCCGGGATCGCCGGAGCGTCAGCGTGGCTGCCGAGCCGGAAACTGGCGGTGGCGTCGGCATACCACTGGCCGAGGTCGACGTAGCCAGCCGCCGACATGCTGCCGCCGTCCATGTCGCTGTCCATCCTTCCGATGGTGAAGCGCCCGCCCCGGCCCGTCGCGTGAACGGCGAGCGTCCGGTACCGCGTCTCGCCGCCGCGCAGTGCGCCGCCGGCGAACCTGACGAGGCTGTTGACCGAGCGCAGGTCGCCAAGCTCCTCATCAAGCCGCTTGAGGTCGACCTTGCGGATGACGCCATTGGTCGCGGCGATGCGCACCGGCCCGGCCAGGCTCGACATCAGTGCCTTCTGCGAACGGCCGCTCGCGGTCACGGTGGCGGTCAGATCGAGCATCCCCGTCGCCGGCGCGCTGGCCATCGATGCCTCGAGCAGCGGCTCGACCGGCACGTCGTTGAGCGCGATATCGAGCGCCAGCCCTTGCCGGCCGCCGGCCTTGACCGCACCCGTGGCGCTGAGCGCACCGCCGAACATAGTGCCCTTCAGCGTCTCGATACCGAGCGTATCGCCACGATTGACAAGGATCAGCGATGGCCGCTCGACGACATAGCTGTCGTAGACTGCGCGTTCAGCGGTCAGCGCAATGCGGCCGTCAAAACGCTGAATCCAGTCGAACGAAAGCTCGTCCGACGACCAACGCGCACCACCCCGCGCCGCCTCCTCCGCCCCCGTCCCGTCATCGCCCATCAATGCAAGCAGCGGCACCACGCCGGCGCGCAGCGTCGCATTGACGAACGGCTGCGGACCGGCGGTGTCGACCGATGCGTCTCCGGCAAGCGTCATCGTTCCGATCTTGCCGCCAATGCCGCCGATGCGCACTCGATCGCCGGCCCCGTCGATCCGCATCGACAGGTCGAGCGGCCCCAGTCTTGCGGTGCGCGGCGATTCCCGCAGGCGCGCCAGCACGGCGCCCGCCTCTGCCGCAGTGACCTTCGCCGTCAGCTGGTAACCGGTTTCAGGCTCGGTCCTGATCCAGCCGCCAAGGCCGATTTGCGCACCGGCGTAGGTGACGGCGCCGTCCACCTCCATGCGGGCGACGGGCCCCTTGACGGTGATCGCGCCGCTCGCCCCCTCACCGGCGAGGCTGATGGCAAGATCGGTTCGCCTTTCCCCCGAAATCCGGTCGACGCTGCCCTTCGCCCGGAGCGCAAGCCCAAACGCATCCGCCACGCTGGCGGCACCGACCGCGACACGGTCGTCGGCATAGCGTCCCACCGCGCGAACACCCCGATAGGGCGTACCGCCCGACTGCAGCTGCCCCAGACGAACGTCGAACGCCACCGCACGTGCCGTTGCTTCGCCTTCGCGCGGTGTCGACGGGCGAGCAACCAGCCGATCGAGATCGACCGACTGCACCGCAAGGTCGACGCTGATCTGCGCAGCCTCGTCCAACGGATAGCGCAGCCGTCCCGACAGCGGCTTGCCGTCGAATTGCCCGGCGAGATTGGCGAGCACGGCGACATCATTGGCAACGCCGATGCCGCCGGCGAGACGGAGCGGCGGCAGTACCGCATAGCGGTCGATTCCCATCGCCGTCAGCGTCTGCGCCGGCCGCGGCAGCGTCGCTTCAAAACGTCCGCTGAACCGCGGTTTGCCGGCCGCCGCGTCGAGCGTTCCGCTGACGCTGGCAACGCCGCCATCGAGCGCGATGCGCGTGCGGCCCAGTTTGGCGACGCCTTCGGCGAGCGTTAGCGGCGCGTTGACGATGCCGAACCGCATGTCGCCGTAGCCGAGGTCGACAATGCGCAGCAGCACGTCGGCATCGACCGTCTTCGGCAGCTCGAAAGGTTCGCTGTCGGGGCGGTCCGCGTCCGACCGCCAGTCGGCGACGTCGACGCGCGCGAGCGAAATGCGGCCGGCAACCGTGGTGCGTTTGCCGCGAGTCACGTCGAGATCGCCGGCAAGCTCGCTGCCGGCCAGCTTGCCGGTCAGCGCGGCCACGCGCAGGCGTCGGCTGTTGCCGTCGATCCGCGCGGCGATGTTGAACGGCTGGCGATAGGCCGCTGCGTCCGCCTCGTCATCGCCGTCGATCGCCGCAAGCAGTGCACCAAGCCGTTCGCCGCGCAGCGCCAGCCGGCCCGATACCGGCATAGCGCCGCCGTCGGGCGCTTCGCCGATCTGGCCGGTGAAGTCGAAGTGCGCGGCATCGGCAAGGTCGGCCTCGACGCGCAGGCCGCCGCCCGGCTTCATGCCCGCGGTCAGCCTGACCGGCAGCGCGCCGTAACGCAGGCTGCCCTTCGCCGAATAGGGCCCGTCGCTGCTTTTGACCGCGATGGCAAGGTCGATGTCGTCGAGCCGGACGGACTCGCCATCGGGACCAGCGCTGATGAAGGTGCCATCCTCGATGCGGAAGTCCTCGATCGACAGCGATCCGCCACCGTCGGAGCGGTCGGCAGCGGCCGGGTCGCGCCAGTTGCCGGTACCATCGACATAGCTGACGATGCGCACCACCGGCTGTTCGAGCGCGATGTACCTGACCTCCGCCCGGCGGCTGAGCAGCGGCAGGAAGGCGACCGCCGCCGACAGCTTCCTGGCGGTCACCAGCGGCTCGCGCGCGGGACCGAAACCGCGCACGGTGAGGCGCTCGGCCGAAAGGCGCGGACCCGGCAGCAGCGAAAAGCCGATGTCGCCGGCGACGTCGACATCGTAACCGGTCGCCGTCTCGACCGCCTCGACAAGTTGCGGCTTGAACCAGTTCCAGTCGAGGAAATAGGGAACGATCGTAACCGTGGCGGCAAGGCCGCCGACGACACCGAACCCGATCAGGCTTTTGCGCATGGCACTCCGTTCGCAGGATGTTCTATAGAAGCCGCAAGCTGAACCGATACCGAACGAACAATGCCCGCGTCCTTATCCATTGCAAGCGACGAGCCGGCCTATCTGCGCGGCCTCAACGCGCCCCAGCGCGAGGCGGTGCTTACCGTCGACGGCCCCGTGCTGATGCTCGCCGGCGCGGGTACGGGCAAGACCCGCGCACTGACCGCGCGGCTGGCGCACATCATCGCCGCCAAGCGGGCATGGCCGTCCGAAATCCTTGCCGTCACCTTCACCAACAAGGCGGCGCGCGAAATGCGCGAGCGCATGCACACCATGATCGGCGACATGACGGAGGGGTTGCAGTTTCTCGGCACGTTCCATTCAGTCGCGGCGAAGATGCTCCGCCGCCACGCCGAACTCGTCGGGCTGAAGCCCAACTTCACCATCCTCGACACCGACGATCAGCTGCGCCTGCTGAAGCAGATCATTGCAAGCGCCGGACTCGACGAGAAGCGCTGGCCTGCGCGGCAGTTCGCCGGCGTCATCGACCGCTGGAAGAACCGCGGCTGGACGCCGGAGGCGCTGCCCGACGAGGAGATGTGGGAATTCGCCGACGGCCGCGGCCGCGATCTGTACGCTGCATACCAGGCGCGGCTTGCCGAGCTCAACGCCGCCGACTTCGGCGACCTGCTGCTGCACTGCCTGACCATCTTCGGCAAGCACCGCGAGGTGCTGGACGCGTACCAGACGCGGTTCCGTTACATCCTCGTTGACGAGTACCAGGACACCAACGTCGCCCAGTATCTGTGGCTGCGGCTGCTGGCGCAGAAGCGCAGGAACATCTGCTGCGTCGGCGATGACGACCAGTCGATCTATTCCTGGCGCGGTGCGGAAGTGGCCAACATCCTCAGATTCGAAAAGGACTTTCCAGGCGCCTGCGTGATCCGGCTCGAGCAGAACTACCGATCGACCGGCCATATCCTCGGCGCCGCCGGCGGGCTGATTGCGGCGAACGCCGGGCGGCTCGGCAAGACGCTGTGGACCCAGGCCGATGCAGGCGACAAGGTGCGCGTCGTCGGCGTGTGGGACGGCGCCGAGGAGGCGCGGCGCGTCGGCGACGAGATCGAGCGCCTGGAGCGCGCCGGCGCGTCGGCCGCCGATATCGCCATCCTCGTCCGCGCGCAGTTCCAGACGCGCGAGTTCGAGGACCGCTTCATCGCGATCGGCCTGCCCTACCGCATCGTCGGCGGCTTCCGCTTTTACGAGCGCGCCGAGATCCGCGATGCGCTCGCCTATTTCCGCGTCGTCGTGCAGCCGGCCGACGACCTCGCCTTCGAGCGGATCGTCAACACCCCGAAGCGCGGCCTTGGTGACAAGAGCCTCGCCCGCCTGCATCAGTTCGCTCGCCAAACAAGCGTACCACTGTCGGCGGCCGCGGCCGCGATCGCCGAGACCGGCGAGCTGCCCGGCGCGGCGCGCGGCGCGCTCGCCCGGCTTGCCGAGGATTTTCGCCGCTGGCGCGGGCAGCTCGATACCCTGCCCCATCCCGAGCTGGCGCGCATCATCCTCGAGGAGTCGGGCTGCATCGGCATGTGGCAGGCCGACCGCTCGGCAGAGGCGCAGGGCCGCGTCGAGAACCTCATCGAACTCACCCGCGCGATGGAGGAGTTCGGCTCGATGCAGGACTTCCTCGAGCACGTCAGCCTCGTCATGGAGAACGAGGAAGCGCGCGAGGCACCCAAGGTCACCATCATGACGCTGCACGCCGCGAAAGGGCTGGAGTTCGACCATGTCTTCCTCGTCGGCTGGGAGGAAGGCGTGTTCCCGTCGCAGCGCGCGCTCGACGAGGGTGGTCTCAAGAGCCTCGAGGAGGAGCGCCGCCTCGCCTATGTCGGCCTCACGCGCGCGCGGCGTCGGGCGACGATCTTCCACGCCGCAAACCGCCGCGTCTATGGCCAGTGGACATCATCGATCCCGTCGCGCTTCGTCGGCGAGCTGCCGCCCGATCATGTCGAGCAGGAGACAACCCTGACAGGGGGTGCCAGCCTCTGGCGTGCCGCACTCGACGACCGCGACCCGTTCGCCGACGCGACGCGCGCCCACCGCGGCCGCGGCCCCGGCTGGCAGCGCGCGGCGAGCCATGGCCGGCCGGCGCGGGGCGCGGGCGCGATCACGGTCGACGCGAGGCCGCTGTCGGTCACCGTCGGCCAGGCACCGCGCCGCGATCTTGCCGTCGGCACGCGCGTCTTCCACCAGAAGTTCGGGGCAGGCACGATCACCGCCATCGACGGCAACAAGCTCGAGGTCGATTTCGACCACGCCGGCCAGAAGCGCGTGCTCGACAGCTTCGTGGACATCACATGACCGACGACGCCATTCGCATCGCCAACGCGGGCATCGCCGCCTTGCAGCGAGGCGACGCGGCAGGCGCGCGCGAACAGCTCGACACCGCGATCACCATGGGTCTGCGCAACATACAGGCGGACATGGCGCACGCGCATGCCTGCCGCCTGCTGGACGATGCCGCCGGTGAAGTGGCAGCGCTCGACCGAGCGCTCGTCGCCGACCGGCACCACCTGCCGGCGCTGCTGGCGATGGCCGCGCTGAAACGCCGGCAGGGCGACGATCGCGGCGCCGAAGCATTCTACCGGCGCGCCTTCGCCGTCGCGCAACGGGGCCGTGTTCCCGACGCGCTGCACCCGGCGCTGCGCGACGGCGAGGCCTTCGTCGCCGGGCTGCAACAGCGCTACGAGGCACACCTGCGCGACAGCCTCGCCGGGGTAACGTTGTCCGGCCGCATCAGCCAGTCGCTCGACCTGCTGCTCGGCAAGAGCCAGCTCTATCTACAGCAGCCGTCGGTGTTCTACTTCCCCGGACTGCCGCAGCGGCCGTTCTTCGAGCGTGACGAGTTCGCATGGGTGGCCGAGTTCGAGGCCGGGTTCGCTGACATGCGCAGCGAACTGCAAGCAATCCTTGCCGACGGGCGCGCGTTCGAACCCTATGTGCAGTCGAACCGCGACCGCCCGCGTCCGTACCAGCCGCTGCTGGATGACCCGGCCTGGGGCGCGCTCTATTTCTGGCAGGGCGGCATGGTCGTCGAGGCCAACGCCGCCCGCGCGCCGGCGACGATGGCGGCGCTTGCGCTCGCCCCGATGCCGGTGATCGCGGGACGCTCGCCGATCGCGCACTATTCGCTGCTGAAGCCCGGCACGCATATCCAGCCGCACCACGGCATGCTCAACACGCGGCTGATCTGCCACCTGCCGCTCATCGTCCCCGACGGCTGCGCGCTGCGCGCCGGCGCCGAAACGCGCGAGTGGCGCGAGGGCGAGCTGCTGATCTTCGACGATTCGTTCGAGCACGAGGCGTGGAATCGCGGCAGTTCGACGCGGATCATCCTGCTGTTCGAGATCTGGCGGCCCGAGATCAATGACGATGAGCGCGAGGCGCTGACGCGGATCTTTGCGGCGATCAACGCTTACTGCGATACAGTTCCGGAGGCGTGACAGCCGCGACTGCGCCGCCGCGCGGTCAGAACACCGCGCGCGCCGCCGGTTCCTTCAGCATCGCCTGGCGCACCATCGGAATCGGCGGACCACCATAGCCGAGGAACGCGTCGTGGAATGCCTTCCACTTGGCGCGGTCGCCCTTCGTCCAGTCGTCGCGCAGTTTCCGGATCATGAGCTTGCCGAGCGTGTAGTTGAGATAGGCGGGATCGTAGGTGCCGCGCTTCGACTGCTGGATCGCCGTGCCCTCGTCCTGGTAGCACTGCTGCTGAAAGAAATCCTTCGACTGCTCGAGGCTCCATCCGCGCGCATGCAGGCCGATCGCCGACAGGTAACGGCAGTTCCTGAGCAACGCATTGGACAGCTGGCCGATCCGATAACGGGGGTCGTCGCCGCCCAGCCCCGCCTCGACCATCAACTCCTCGGTATAGTGCGCCCAGCCTTCGGCGAAGGCGTAGCCGACGAACACCTTGCCAACCTCCGACTTCGCCCGGTTGGCGTGGAGGAAGTTGAGGAAATGTCCCGGCCACACCTCGTGCACCGAGGTGAACAACAGGTCGAGCCTGCCCGGCACGAAATCCTTCTGCACCTGCGCCGGCCATGACGGATCGGGCGGCGAGATATAGTAGACCGATGGCAGTCCCTTCTCGTAAGGGCCAGGAATGTCGATGTACGCAGAGTTCTGCCGGTTGAACGGCGGCGACTCCTCGACCTTCGCCTCCTCCGGCCCCGGAATGCTGACGAGATCGGCTTTGACCAGAAAGTCCCTGAGTCCTGGCAACTGCCGCCGCGCCTCGGCAACGGGACCGTCGGCAGGCTTGTCGTTCTGCACGATCGCCATGCAGTCGGCGAGCGGCTTGCCGGGCGCGAGCTTCGCGCACGCCGCGGCCAAGGCATCCTGGTTTCGCTTCAAATCGGCGCGGCCGATGCGTTCGAGTTCGTCGAGGCTGACGTCGACGCCTTCGGTTTCACGCAGCATCGCGGCGAACGTTTCGGCACCGAGCGCGAACGCCTCGGTCTGCGTCGCGCGCTTGCCCTCGATCCATGTGGCGAGGTCGCGCATCGCCCGCGCGCCGACGCCGCGCGCGGCATCGAGATCGGCCTGCAGCCGAGCGTCGTTCACCTCCGCGAACGCAGCCTTGACGTCCTTTTCGAAATAGTCGGCATAACCGTTGAACGCAGCAAGGCCGTAGTCGACATAGCTGCGCGGCAGCGGTCCCGACAGGTTGGCCTTGATCTGCGCGGCGGCCGCCGGCAGCGCGTTCGCGTACCTGATGAATGCCTTCAGCCGCACGTCGGCGGGGGCATAGGGGCGCGTCACGTAGACGTTCGGGTCGAGCGCGTTGTTGGTGTAGAAAGCCGGGTTGCGACGCGCCCAGTCGGCGCTATCGAGCCAGAACAACCGCTTCCTCGTTTCGGCGACGAGATAGGCATGTTCGAAACGCTGGGCGTCGTCGAGGCCGGTCGTGTCGTACGCCTCAAGCTCGGCAAGCGCGCGCTTCAGCCGGGCGACCTCGGCCTTGATGCCGGCGTCGCTCCAGTCCGGCAGCACACCGTCATAGTCGTGCCGCCCCTGGTAGACGGCAAAATAGGGATCGGCCTTGAATGTCGCCTCGATGTAGCGGTTCGCGGCTGCCGGCCAGTCGGGTTGCGTGCTCCTCGTGCTTGCCGCGTCGCAGGCGACAAGGCCCAGCAGCAGAACCGGAACCAGCGCACGTACCCGCATATCAGATCTCCCAGCCATAGATTGCGCGCGACCTTGGCGCAGCGGAGGTCGGCTGCCAAGCATCGTTTGTCGAAAGATTGCGGCCGTTCGTGCCGGCGCCTATGGCAATGCGATGACCAGTTGCTGGAAGCTCACGCTCGCCTGTACCCGCGCCGAAGGCGAAAGTTTCGTGGAAGACCCGCCGGCGCTTGCCCTTTTCGAGCCGCCACCCGTGTTCATGACCAGCGAACCGGACGAACGCCATCCCGATGTATGGCAACTCGACGTCTATACCGAGGGTCACCCGCCCCAGTCGCTGATCGAGGCGGTGCTGGCGCTCGCGCCGAGCGCGGCGGGCGCGTACACGCTGACCGAAATCGGCGACGAAGACTGGGTGACACTGAGCCAGGCGGGCCTCGAGCCGGTCGAGGCAGGCCGCTTCTTCGTCCACAGCGCCGCTGACGCAGCGCGGCTTCCGTCCGGCCGCATCGGACTGCAGATAGAGGCGGGGCTGGCGTTCGGAACCGGCCAGCACGCAACGACAACGGGCTGTCTGTTCGAGCTTGACGCGCACGCTGTCGTGCCGACGCGCGCGCTGGACCTCGGCACCGGCACCGGCATTCTCGCCATCGCGATCAAGAAGCGCTGGCCGGCGGCGCACGTCACCGCGAGCGACATCGACCCCATTTCGATCAGGGTCGCGCGCGACAACCTGGTCACCAACGGACTTGGCAGCGACGATATCCGGCTGGTCGTCGCCGACGGCCTCGGCGACCCGGCGCTGCGCGTCGATGGCGGTTACGACCTCGTCGTCGCCAACATCCTTGCCGGACCGCTGGTCGACATGGCGCCGGCGATCGCGGCAGCGCTGGCACCCGGTGGCACGCTCATCCTTGCGGGGCTACTCGCCGCCCAAGCGGACGGCGTCGAGGCGGCATATGCGGCACAAGGCCTGCTGCCGCGCTCGCGACGTCCGATCGGCGACTGGCCGACGTTGCGGCTCTGGAAACCTTAGCGGTTACGGCCGCCAGGCGTGAAACAGATGTGCGTCGCGTCCGCGTTCATTGACAAGGTCGATGAAGCGCTTGGCATCACGCAGCTTGGTCGGCTGCACGGTCTGGCCTTCCTGCGGGAAGGCCATGGTGATAGCCTTTGCATAAGCGTAGATCATGACTGCCTCCATGTGCCGGCACCATGCCGGCACGCGGTATATGATGCAGCGCAGCATCAATGTGCAGGCCGGAAGCCTACACGGCAGCCATGCGCTCACTGCATGGCCATGGCCTGTCCTGTTCAGGTTGCAGCCCTCACATTACCCGGCTCGAACAGGACAAAGGCTAGACCGCGATCGGTTCAGATTGAATCAATCTGAACCGTGAATCGCTGTCTAAGAGTATGAATAGCGACTGATTCACGTTCCAGGTGGACGCGCACAGCGCTTCCACCTGGAACGATCAGGCTCTAGGCGCGCGAAATGGTCACCATCTGCTGCTTGTAGCCGTTGATGAACGGCGACGGCACGCGGATGGGGTCGGCGACTGCCGTGGCGCTGATGCCGCGGTTCAGCATCTCCTCGATCAACACGGTCAGTTGCAACTCGGCCAGCCGCGCGCCGACGCAGCGATGGATGCCATACCCGAACGACAGGTGCCGCCGCGCGTTCTCGCGCGTGATGTCAAAGCTGTCGGCGTCGGCAAACACCTCCTCGTCGCGGTTCGCCGAGATGTACCACATGACCACCTTGTCGCCCCTGGCGATGCGCTTGCCAGCCAGTTCGGTATCCTGCAGCGCCGTGCGCCGCATGTGCGCCAGCGGCGTCTGCCAGCCGATGAGCTCCGCAACGGCGTTGGGCACCAGACTGCGGTCGCCTTGCAGTTTCACCCATTGATCGGGAAATTCGTTGATGACGCGGACGAGGCCGGTCATCGAGTTGCGCGTCGTGTCATTGCCGCCGACGATGAGCAGCACGAGGTTGCCGATGAACTCCTGCTGACTCATCCTCGACATCGCCTCGGAATGGATCATCATCGACAAAAGGTCGGAGCCAGGCGGCGCCGCCAATCGGTCCTGCCACAGTCGACCGAAGTAATCGGCCATCTCGTAAAGCACCTTGTGGCGGATCGCGTTCTGCTCAGGATCCTTCGCCGCCTGTACGTCGCCGGCCCAGTCGGACCAATAGGTCAACAGACGCCGGTCGTCCCAGGGAAAGTCGAAGAGGATCGCCAGCATCTGCGTGGTCAGTTCGATCGAAACGCGGTCGACCCAGTCGAACGGCTCGCCGACGAGCAGCGCATCGAGCAGCCTGCCGGTGCGTTCCCGGATCGACGGTTCGAGCCGCTGCATCTCGCTCGGCGTGAACGCCGGCGCGACGACACGGCGCTCGGCGGTGTGCTGCGGCCGATCCATGGCGATGAACATCGGGAACTTGAGTTCCTGGTCCTGATTGTCGAGGACGGTGATGCCGCCATATTCCCACGACGACGAGAAGATCTCGGGGAGCGCTTCGACGGTGACGATATCCCTGTGCCTGGTCACCGACCAATAGGGCCCGAACAGGCTGTCGCGGCAGAAGTGCACCGGATCCTCGCGGCGCAGCCGCGCAAAGGCCGGCTGCCAGCGATGCTCGCTGTAGAGCCGATAGTCAGTGACATCGATATCGGCGATGGGCGAAATGTCAGCCTTGGGCAACGTCGCCATGCGTGCGGACTCCCCTTGCCTGTCACCCGATCGGCTTAGCATGCGCCAGAACCGGCCGCGGGTAAATCCGCTGCAATCCGTCAGGTCCGCGCAATAATTACCATCTGCCTGCGGTAACCGTTCACGAACGGCGACGGGATGCGGACCGGCGGATGCAAGGTCGTCACGCGCATGTCGCGATTGAGCAGTTCATCGATCAGGATGAGCAGCTGCAGCTCGGCCAGCCGGGCGCCGACGCAGCGATGGATGCCAAAGCCGAACGCGAGGTGACGCCGTGCGTTGGCACGCCGGACATCGAACCGGTCGGCATCGGCGAAGACGGTCTCGTCGCGGTTGGCGCTGTTGTACCACAGCACCACCTTGTCGCCCCGGGCGATGCGCTGTCCGGCGATCTCGGTATCGCTGGTCGCCGTCCGGCGCATGTGCGACAGCGGCGTCTGCCAGCGGATCAGCTCCGCCACCGCGTTCGGGATCAGCCCGCGCTCAGCCTGCAACGTCGGCATGATGTCGGGGTACTGGTTCGTCGCGACGACCAGGCCGGTCATCGAGTTGCGCGTCGTGTCGGTACCGCCGATGATGAGCAGCATCAGGTTACCCGCGAACGCCTGCGGCTTGAGATCGGACATGCTGTCCGAATGGATCATCCGCGACAGCAGGTCGGGCGCGCATCCCTGCTGTCGCCGTTCGTTCCACAACCGCCCGAAATAGTCGGCCATTTGCTGCAGGATCCGCTGTCGCTTGCGGCGCAGCATCGGGCTGACCGCGGCGCGGAAGTCGCCCGCCCAGTTGGCCCAGTGCGCGAGCAGGCGGCGATCCTGCCAGGGAAAGTCGAACAGTGTCGCAAGCATCTGTGTGGTGAGCTCGGTCGAGACACGGTCAACCCAGTCGAACGGTTCGCCCACCGGCAGCGAATCGAGCAGCGCACCGGTACGCTGCCGGATCAGCGCGCCATAATCGGCCAGCGCGCCCGGACTGAACACCGGCGCGACGGTACGGCGCATCGCCGTGTGTTCGGGCCGGTCCATGGCAATGAACATCGGCAGGTGGATGTCGGGATTGTTCTGCAGAATGGTGATGCCGCCATATGTCCATGACGATGAAAAGAGTTCAGGCAGTGATTCGACGTACATGACGTCGGCATGGCGGGTAACCGACCAATAGGGGCCGAAATGGCTGGACGGGCAGTAATGTACGGGGGAGATCTGGCGAAGATATGCGAAAAGGCCGGGCCAGCTGTGGTCCGAATAGAGATGGTTCTGGGACACATCGATTATGTGACCAGCATAACCGACGCTGGCAACCGCTTCACCACACGCCAACGGACTTCCCCCCGGAGAAGCATCTGGCCCCAAGCATTGTGCGATATTTTCGCGCTGTCCAGAAAAATCACGTCAATGCCGGTTTGTTGCAATTTGATTGCGTCAGCAGTCTGTTCACGCCGACGCCATTGACATCGTTACGATTCGGCAATGATTTGCAGCCAGGCCGCTTCATCAATGACTTGGATGCCAAGCTCGGCGGCTTTCTTGAGTTTCGAGCCGGCGCCCGGACCGGCGACGACAAGATCGGTCTTCGCCGACACCGACCCCGCAACCTTCGCCCCAAGCGATTCGGCCTGCGCCTTGGCTTCATCGCGCGAAACCGATGCAAGTGCGCCGGTGAACACCACCGTCTTGCCCGACACCGGTGATGCGCGAACCGTCGGCACATACGCAGCGGGCTGCACTTCGCTGAGCAGATCGTCCCATACCGCGCGGTTGTGCGGTTCGTGGAAAAAGTCGACGAGCGCCCCGGCGACGACCGGTCCGATGCCCTCGATCGCGGTCAGCTCGGCGATGGCATCGTCGCCCGTCGCGGCGCGCGCGATGGCGTCGACGCCAAGGAAATGCCTGACAAGATCCTTCGCGGTCACCTGGCCGACGTGGCGGATGCCAAGCCCGAAGATGAACCGGTCGGCCGCCGGCCGTCGGCGCGCTTCGATCGCGGCAAGCAGGTTGTCGACCGACTTCTGCTTCCATCCGTCGCGGGCGAGCAAGACGTCGCGATGCCGGTGCAGCCGGAAGATATCGGCCGGACTGCGCAGCCAGCCGAGTTCGAAAAACTCGACGATCGTCCGTTCGCCCAGCCCGTCGATGTCGAGCGCGGCGCGGCTGACGAAGTGCTTGAGCCGTTCGACGCGCTGGGCGGGACACACGAGCCCGCCGGTGCAACGGACATCGACCTCGCCTTCCTCTGCGACCGCCTCCGACCCGCACTCGGGGCAAAGGTCGGGAAACACGTAGGGCGGCCGCGCAACGTCACGGGTCAGGTTGTCGACAAGCTGCGGGATGACGTCGCCGGCACGCTGGACGACGACGCGATCCCCCGGGCGGAGGCCAAGGCGGGCGATCTCGTCGCGATTGTGGAGCGTGACGTTGGCGACGATGACGCCGCCGACGCCGACCGGTTTCAGCCGGCCGACAGGTGTCAGCTTGCCGGTGCGTCCAACCTGGATGTCGATCGCCTCGAGCGTCGTTTGCGCACGCTCGGCGGGAAACTTGTGCGCCAGCCCCCACCGCGGCGCGCGCGCGACATGACCGAGCCGGTCCTGCCAGTCGAGCCGGTCGACCTTGTAGACGACACCGTCGATGTCGAAGCCGAGATCGGCGCGCGCCTTTTCGATCGCCCGATAGTGCGCGAGCGCCTCGTCGAGCGTCGTCACGCGCCGCAGCAGCTCGGTGACCGGCAGACCCCAGCGCGCGATCGCGGTCATGACGTCATACTGCGTCGCGCCGGGCAGAGCCGACACCTCGCCCCAGCCGTGCGCAAGGAACCCGAGCCGCCGCCCCGCCGTCACCGCCGGATCCTTCTGCCTGAGCGATCCCGCCGCCGCGTTGCGCGGGTTGGCGAACTGGCGCGGCCCGGCCGCCAGCTGTTTCCCGGTCAGCGTGCCGGCGTCGCGGTTCCGTTCGAACTCGTCGGCCAGCGCGGCGTTGAGCGCGGCGAAGTCGGCCTTGTCCATGTAGACTTCACCGCGCACCTCGAACACGTCGGGAACGTCCCCCGCCAGCCGTTGCGGAATCGCGGCGATGGTTAGCGCATTCGCGGTGACATCCTCGCCAACCGCGCCATCGCCGCGCGTCGCAGCCAGTCGCAGCCGGCCGCGCTCGTAGCGCAGCGAGCAGGACAGGCCGTCGATCTTCGGCTCGGCGGTCAGAACCACCGGCTCGGCGTCACCGAGGCTGAGGAAACGCCGGATTCGACCCAGGAACTCGGCGACATCCGCTTCCGAAAAGGCGTTGTCGAGGCTGTACATCAGCCGCGCGTGGCGGACCTTGGCAAGATGCGCCGACGGCGCGGCGCCGACGCCGCGGCTCGGACTGTCGGCGCGGACCAGATGCGGAAAGGCAGCTTCCAGCGCCGCGTTCTCGCGTACCAGCGCGTCGAACTCGGCGTCGCTGATCTCGGGCATGTCCTCGGCATGATAGAGACGGTTGTGCCGTGCGATCTCGGCGGCCAGCCAGCGCAGGCGTTCGGCCGCTTCGGCCTCGGTCATGGCATGCGCCGTCATGCCAGCAGACGTTCCGCCTGCGCCCGGGCCTCGTCGGTGATCTCGGCGCCCGACAGCATGCGCGCGATCTCCTCGCGGCGCTCGTTGTCGTTGAGTTCGGCGACGTCGGTTCGCGCCACCCTGCCGTCCGACGACTTGCGGATCCTGAACTGCCGGCCTGCGCAGGCGGCAACCTGCGGGCTGTGCGTCACGACCAGCACCTGCCCGCCGCGCGCCAGACGCGCCAGCCGCTCACCGATGGCGCTCGCCACCGCGCCGCCGACGCCGCGATCGATCTCGTCGAAGACGATGGTCGCCGTCTGCCGAACCTCGGCAAGCGCCACCTTGAGCGCAAGCACGAAGCGCGACAGCTCGCCGCCCGAGGCAATGCGGCTGAGCGGTCCGAATGGCGCGCCCGGATTGGTTGCGATCTCGAACTCGACGCGATCGGCGCCTGCTTCGTTCCAGTCCGGCTCGGCGAGCGCCGCGACGGCGGTGCGGAACTTCGCCGCGTCGAGCCTTAGCGGCGGCAGCTCTGCCGCCATCGCCGCGTCGAGCCGTGTCGCGGCGGCCGTGCGTGCCGCCGTCAGACGCGCCGCCGCGGCGACATAGGCGGCGCGCGCCGTTACCACATTTGCTTCAAGCGCCGCCAGTCCGGCTTCGCCTGCGTCGATGGCACGCGCCCGCATCTCAAGCTCGGCGGCCAGATCGGCAAGCCGGTTGGGTTCGACGCGATGCTTGCGTGCCTGCGCGCGCAGTTCGAACAGGCGCATCTCGACCCTGTCGAGCTCGGCTGCGTCGAACGTCAGCGCTTCGCTTGCCTGCCGCAGCCGATCCTCCACCTCGCCCGTCTCGATGAGCGCGCGGTCGAGCGCGGCAAGCGCTTCGGCCAGCGAACCGTGTTCGGCCGCGATACGCTCAAGCCGCCGCGCCGCGCTCCGCAACCGCGCCAGCGCGCCTTCGCCGCCACCAAGCTCGGCGTTGATCGCGGCAAGATCATCGGCCAGCTTCTGCCCTTTCAGCATGTCGGCGCGGCGCCCGGCCAGCGCGGCTTCCTCACCCGGCAACGGCGCGAGCGCACGCAGTTCGCCGACGGCATGTTCGAGGAAGGCGCGATCGCGCAAGCCGTCTTCCAGCGCCCGCCGAGCCGTGGCAAACGCCCGTTCGGCGTCGCGCCAGCACGCAAAGGCCGCCGTGACCGGCGCCACGTCGAACGACCCGAACGCGTCGAGCAAGGCGCGGTGGCCGCGCGGGTTCAAAAGGCCGCGCTCATCGTGCTGACCGTGAATCTCGACGAGCAGGTCACCAACCTCGCGCAGCAGCCCGGCGGCCACGGGCTGGTCGTTGATGAATGCGCGACTGCCGCCATCGGCACGTACCACGCGGCGCAGCACCAGTTCGCCATCATCAAGCGGGATCTCGCGCTCGGCCAGCAAGGCGCGCACGGGATGGTCGGCATCGACCGCGAAAAGCGCCGTCACCTGCGCCTG
>CAYVVV010000036.1:0-17381 GCA_964455325.1 uncultured Sphingosinicella sp.
GACCTTTGCTCACTGGCAGGGAGGATGAATGCATTCACCGCACGCATCGCTTAGCGATCCGCCTGCCCAGAGTTGCATCGCCGCAGGCATGACATGGATCGAGGTCGCTACCCTCGGCAGCATTGCAACCATCATCGCGGTAATCGCGGTTGCGGCGGTCGGGTTGCTGATGCTCGATGGACGACTGGAACTGCGGCGCGGGTTCACAGTCGTGCTCGGGTGCTTCATCCTGTTTGGCGCGGGGAGCATTGCGGCCGCGATCACCGGGCTGAGTGGCACTGGTGCAGCCCCTGACTCTGTCCAACCGCCGCCAGACCCCCTTTTACCCGCGCGCACTGCTCTCGATCAGCCGCATGCCACCTATGATCCCTACGCCGGAGCATCCGTTCCCGCGCGCCCATAAGGTGAGAGATCATATTATGTTGCGGTACGAATTCGAGCGGCGCAAGTAATCCGCAAGACCCCGCAGGACATGACATCAACGCTCCACGTCCACAAAGTGAGGCCTGACAAGCCAAGGATCTTTTTGCTCTGCCACCTGAATTTCGGACCATTTGCGGGTAGAGTTTTCTGCGGTATTGAGCTGCACCCCGACCCCAGCCAAGTGGTCCAGGGTCGGGGTGCAGCTCAGAACGGCCAGAGGCTCTACCCGTAGATGGTAGAAACTTCGGGCTCAGAGCAGATCGCCCGCCGACCCGTTTCGACGCGTGCCATTGCGTGTCGACGCGCCTCGTTCATAGTCGGCATTCGATTCGGTAGGGATCCGGACGCCAGGGAGGACAGACGATGGCAATGGCCGCGACGCGCGTTTGTACCTCGTCCCAGCATGGCCGGCGCGAATTCTGCGCGGCCTGCGGTACCGGGCTGTTCTACCGCAACGACGACATCTTCGCCGGGCTGGTCGACGTGCAGTCGGCGACCTGGGATGACCCCGACGCGTTCGCGCCGACCGAGCAGATCCAGATCGCCGAGCGGATCGGCTGGATGGCAGGCGTGCACCTGCTGCCGGCGTTCGAGCGCTACCCGCCGATGGACGAATGACGGCGCTGCTGCTCCTCGACACGGCGACCCGCGGCGCCGCCGGTGGCATCGTGCTGGTCATGGGGCTCGCCATCGGCCGCGACGGCCGCAACCGGCTGGCGGCACGGCTGACGGCGCTGCTCTGCCTCACCATCATTGGGCACCTCGTCACCGTGGCGCCGGCGTCGCCGCGCGCGACAGCGTGGTGGGATTTTCCGTTCGAGGTGCTGTCGATCTCGGTGCCGCCGATGTTCTGGCTGGTGGCGATGGCGGTGTTCGTCGACGACTATCGGCTGCGGCCGCTGCACCTCGCCATCGCCGGCGCGCACGCGGCGTTCGGGGCGCTGTTCATCTTCGTGCTGTTCTACGACGACGCGCTGCGCGCTCCGGCGGGCGCGCTGCTTCGCGTCGGCACGTTCGGCTTCGTCATCGCCGCGCTCGTCGTCGCCTGGCGCGGCCGCGCCGACGACCTCGTCGAGGACCGGCGGCGGCTGCGCGACCTCTTGATCTGGTCGATCGGCATCCTTGCGCTCGTCATCCCGACGATGGAGGTGGCGCAGCACGCCGGGCTAATCCCGCCCGAGACGGTGACGCTGTCGGCGGCGGTGATCCTTATCATCAGCATCATCAACGCCTGGTTCCTCATCGGGCTGCGCGACGAGGACCTGCTGCGCCGTGCCGCCGCGGTCGAGGCGGTGCCGTTGTCCGCCGATCCCGACGAGCCGCGGCTGCTCGCCGCGCTCGGCCAGCTGATGAACGAGGAGCGGGTGTATCGCTCCGACATCGGTATCGCCGAGGTGGCGGCGCGCGTCGGCGTTCCCGAATACCGGTTGCGGCGACTGATCAACCAGCGGCTCGGTCACAGGAACTTCGCCGCTTACCTCAACGGCTTCCGCCTTGCCGAGGTGAAGGCAGCGCTCGCCGACCCGGCGCAGCGCGACGTGCCGATCCTGACGATCGCGCTCGACGCCGGCTTCGGCAGTCTCGCGCCGTTCAACCGCGCCTTCCGCGACGCCGAGGGCATGACCCCGAGCGACTATCGCGAACGCGCCAGAAATGGCGGAAATCCGCGCACGGGCTGATCGCTTTTCAAATTCGACCAACCGCTTTCGAAGCGCGCGCGGAACCGGCGCGGCGATTCGGGCACCAGCGCTCCCGGGACTTGGGCACAGGAGCGAATCACATGGACCAGCAACCTCTCATCGACGGCATCATCGGCGTCGTCGTCGGCACGATCACCTTCGACCTTGGCCGCTATCTGATCGCGGCCGGACTGATGGCGACGGTCGTCGCGCTGTTGATGCGCAGCGACTGGCGCAGCCGCAAGATCCAGGCGCGCGCGGCGCGGGCGGACGACTACCGCCGCGAGATCCTGCTGTCGCTGCGCACCGTCGCCGTGTTCGTCGTGGTCAGCGTGTTCACCTACTTCGGCTACACGTCGGGCTGGCTTGCCGGCAAGCCCGCGGGCATAGGCAGCGCCGGCATTGCGCTTTACGTGCTCGCCATGGTCGTCGGCCACGACGCCTATTTCTACTGGACGCACCGGATGATGCACCACCCGCGGCTGTTCCGGCATTTCCACCGCAGCCACCACAAGTCGGTGACGCCGACACCGTGGGCGGCTTATGCGTTCGACGTGCCCGAGGCGTTCGTCATGGCGCTGTTCATGCCGCTGTGGCTGTTCGTCGTACCGACACCCGAAGCGGCAATCTTCATCTTCCTTGCCATTATGATCGTCAGGAACGTCATGGGCCACGCGGGGCTCGAGCTGCACGCGCGCGGCTGGGCGTCGCACCCCATCCTCAAATATGTGTCGACGACGACGCACCACGACCTGCACCATTCGGGCAGCTTCGGCAGCAATTATGGCTTCTACTTCACCGTCTGGGACAAGCTGATGGGCACCGAGCATCCCGACTATGTGCGCATCTACGACGAGGTGACGGCGCGCCCGGCGCGCGCCGACGTGCCGCGGCTGTCCGGCCGGCTGGTGATGGGTGGCTTCCTCGCGCTCGCGCTCACCGCGGCGGCGGTGCCGCTCGGCTGATCGTCCGGTACCGGTTCAGGGCTTCCTGAACCGGTACACCACGCGGTCGGTCTTGCCGAGCAGCGCCGGGTCGAAGACGTTCTTGGCATAATCGTCGCCGGGCGTGCGCAGCAGGTCCGACGAGCCGTCGAGCACGAAGCCGGCGCGTGCGAAGTCGGCCTTCACCGTTTCCGGATCGATGCGGTGCGTCGCCTCGACGATGGCGCGGGTGTCGCCGGGATTGCCGACATGGTCGACGACGCCGACGATGCCGCCCGGCTTCATCGCCCGGAAGAGCTTGGCGAGCACGACATCGGGATCGACGCGCGCGAAGTTGAACTGCGTGCTTTCCCAATAGGTGTCGTGGTAGACGAGGTGCAGCATCGCGAAGTCGAAGCTCGCCGGCGCCAGCGCGAGGTCGGGAAGCGGCATGACGAAGGCGCTGACGTTGCTGACGCGGCCCTTGATGCCGGCCCATGCCGCCTTGACGCGTTCGGACGACGCGAAACCCGGCGGGTTCCAGGCGACGACGAAACCTTTCGGCCCCACCGCGCGTGCCATGATCTCGCTGTAGTAGCCGCTGCCGGCCATCAGATCGAGCGCGCGGTCGCCCTTTTCAAGACCAAGGAAGCCGAGCACTTCGGTCGGCTTGCGGCTGTCGTCGAGCTTGACGTCGGCCTCGCTGCGGCCCTTGGCGGCGACGGCGGTGGCAATGTCGGCGGGCGCGGCGAACGCCGGCGCGGCAAGACCGAGCAGCAACATGGTGAGCAGATGCGTTCTCATGACGGGTTCTCCCCTGTGGTGGCACCATCGTTGCACCAGGCGGGTACAAGGTAAAGGCATCTCGGCGACGCCCGTCGGCGGTTCGTCGAATCAGCGCTTGCGGCGGAGCACGACGTACCACGCGCCGCGCCCGCCGTGGCGCTGGTGCGCCGGACGGGCGGCGGCGACGTAGGGGCGAAGCGCCGGCGTCGCCAGCCAGCGCGCGAAGCTGGCGGCGATGACCCCGCGGGGGCGCTCGCCGGTCAGCTCGGTCGACCGCGGCTTGCCGGTGATGACGAGCAGCGTTCGCTCACCGTGCCGCCACGCCCGCGCGATGGCGCGCTCGAGGACGCCGAACGCCTCGTCCTGCGTCAGTCCGTGCAGGTCGATCGTTCTGGCGGGATCGAGTTCGCCGCGGCGGATGCGGCGGTCCCAGCCGCCGTCGAGCGTTACCGCGTCGGGCGCGACCCGGGCGCGGGCGGCGGCGATCGGCGGCGGCGCGACCGGCGGTGGCCGGACGCTGACGCGAACGCGCTTCGGCTGTGGCGACGCTGTGTTTTTGCCGATTGGCCGCACGTCGGCAGTGACGCGCGCCCAGAGCCGCGCATCGCCGTCGGTGAGCGACGGCTCAGACCGCCGGACCACCGAACAGCCGCTCGGCTGCCGCCCGGGGCAGCAGCACATAGGCCTCGCCCGGGCTCGACAGGCCGCCGGCGATGGCGCGTGCGCGCTCGCCGGCGCCCCAGAACAGGTCGAAGCGGTTGGGCCCCCTGATGGCGCCGCCGGTGTCCTGCGCGACCATCAGCGCCGCGAAGCGCTTCACCGACCGGTCAACGTCGGTATAGCGCGTTGCCAGCCACACCGGCGCGCCCAGCGGTACGAACCTTGGATCGGCGGCCAGGCTGCGCTCGGGCGTCACCGGCGCGCCAAGCGCGCCCAATGGCCCGTCACCGGTCAGTTCCTTGAAAAAGATGTAGGACTTGTTTTCCCACATCAGCGCACGGCCCGCGTCGCCATTGGCGCGCAGCCAGCGCATGATGCCGTCCATCGATGCCTCGCCGGGGGCGAGCGCGCCCATCTCGCGGAGGCGGCGGCCGATGCCGACATACTCGCGGCCGTTCTGCCCGGCATAGCCGATGCGCATGATCGTGCCGTCGGGCAATCGCAGCCGCCCCGAGCCCTGGATCTGCAGGAAGAAGAACTCGATCGGGTCGGCAACCCAGGCGATCTCGAGGTTGCGGTCGAGCAGCGCGCCATTGTCGATGTCGCTCCGCTCCCAGTAGAGCTGGAAGGCGCCCGTCTCGTCGATGCGGCCGGTCATCTTCTTCATTGCGCCGGGGTTGTCGGGGTCGGGCTGGTCAACGCGGACGAGATCGTCGGGCAGGCCGTAGACGGGCACCAGGTAATCGGGCGTTCGCACGCGCGAGCCTGCGATCTCGGGCTCGTAATAGCCGGTGACGAAGGCGCTGCCATCGCCGACCCGGACCGGCACGAAGTGCGTTTCGAAAAAGGCGCGCGCGTCGCCGGTGCCGGCGGCGACGAGCGTGCACGCCGCCTGCCAGTCGGCGGCGACGGTCAGCCCGCTCGGATCGCTGCGCCGGCTGACGGCGCTGCACGACTTGCGGAAGGTGGCGAGGCTGGCGTCGAAATCATTGTCGGGCCAGCCGGGGATGTCGGCGAATCGCGCCGGGCCGACGCCAAGCGCGGCGGCGTTCGCCGGCGCCTTGTCTGCCGGCGCCTTGTCTGCCGGCGGCGCGGCTGGAGCGGCTGGAGCGACGGGGGGCGTCGCTGTGGGCGGCGACGGCGCCACGCGTGGCGTCGCGCAGGCGGCGACCATCAGGAGCAGCGCCGGAACGGCGCGGGCACGACAGGCATGCAGCATCATGGCCGCGGCGGTTAGCGCATTTCGCGGCGGAACTGAATCGCCTTTGTCAGACGTCGGTGTCGGTTTCGATGAGCAGCCAGTTCGGATCGGTCGAGCCGGTGTGGCGGCTGAACGTCCAGACATCGTGCGTTGCGACAGTTTCGGTCGGTGATCCGGCGACGATGGCGCCGGACCGGTCGCGCGTCGCCGCCTTCAGCCGCGCGTCGAAGCGGACACTGATCTCAGCCATCGCGCCGCGCAGCCGGGCGCTGACGATCTCGGCGCGGTCGACCCCGACAAGGCGGTTGTCGAGTCGCAATCCCTCGCCGACGCGGGCTTCGATGGCGGCGGCAAATTCATCGGCGACGTCGTCGGAGACGAACTCGCGCAGCGCGTCATTGTCGCCCTGCCAGAACGCTTCGAGGATGATGCGATAGGCGGCCTTGGCACCTTCGGTGAAGCGCGCCGGCGCGAAGCCGGGATCAGCCGCGGCGATGGCGCCGAGCGCTTCGCGCAGGCCGGCGTCCATGTCGGCAGGAAGGTCAAGCGGCGGCGCCGGCGGCGCGTCGCTGGTCGCCGCGGCGGGCGGCAGCGCCTCGGCCGGGCTGCGACGGACGATGTCGCCGACGGGTTCCTCGTGCCCGGTACGCTTGCCGAGCACGCTGACGAGGCGCAACGCGATGAAGCCGGCGAGCATCGCCAGCACGACGATCTCGATCAGCCAGTTGTTCTCGCCCATCGCACTCTCACCTTTCCGGACACCCCGCCCGCGCGGGCTTCGATGCCACCTTAGACGGTCGCCGCGGCCGACGACGCGACATAGCCGCACACATGTTAACATAGGTTTCGCCGCCAATGCTGCAAGGACTTGCGCGCGCGGCCGCCTTGCGCACGGCGGGTCCGCCTGCTAGCGAGCGCGCCAAGCAGCCATTCATATACGAATTGAGACCGCAGATCATGGCCGAAACCGAAAACGGCGACGAAGGCTTCATCAACGGCGGCGACGGCGGCGAGCAGCCGTTGCCGCAGGTCAGCATCCTTGCGCAGTACGTCAAGGACCTGTCGTTCGAGAACCCGAACGCGCCGGCGTCGCTGCAGCAGGGCGCCGGGCAGCCGAAGATCGACATCAACGTCAATGTCGCCGTCAAGAAGCAGGCCGACGACGTCTACGTGGTCGAGCTCAAGCTCGCCGCGACGGCAACGTTCGACAACGGCCGCACCGCGTTCATCGCCGAGCTGCTGTATGGCGGCGTGTTCGGCCTGCGGCACGTGCCCGAGGAGCATCTGGAGCTGTTCCTCGTCGTCGAGGCGCCGCGCCAGCTGTTCCCGTTCGCGCGGCGCATCCTTGCCGATGCGACGCGTGACGGCGGCTTTCCGCCGCTGATGCTCGACCCGATCGATTTCGCGCAGCTCTATTTCGCGCGCCAGGCGCAGATCCAGCGGGCCGAGCAGTCGGGCGAGACCGGCAACGCCTGACCCGCCGGGGCGCCCCGATGTCGCTCGTCAAAAGCGTCGGGGTGATTGGCGGACTGACGCTGGTCAGCCGCGTGTTCGGCTTTGCGCGGGACATGCTGCTGTCGCGGCTGCTCGGCGCCGGCACCGGTGCCGACGCCTTCTTCGTCGCGCTGAAACTGCCCAACATCTTCCGCCGCCTGTTCGCCGAGGGCGCGTTTTCGGCGGCGTTCGTACCGATGTTCTCGAAGGCGCTGCACGGGGCGGGCGGCATGCCGGCGGCGGCACGCTTCAGCCGCGACGTGCTGTCGGTATTCCTGCCGGTGCTGTTCTTCGTCACCGCGCTGTTCCAGATTTTCATGCCGGCAGTGGTCTGGCTGCTGGCCAGTGGCTACCAGTCGGTGCCGGGCAAGTTCGAGCTGACCGTCGAGCTGACGCGCATCACCTTTCCCTACCTGCTGCTCATCAGCCTGGTCTCGCTGCTTGCCGGCATCCTCAACTCGATGTCGAAGTTCGCCGCCGCCGCGGCGGCGCCGATCCTGCTCAACCTGTGCCTGATCGCCGCAGTGCTGGCGTTCGGCTCGACGACGGGCGACACGGTCGCGGCGGCGCGCGCGCTTGCCGTCGCCGTCAGCGTCGCCGGCATCCTGCAGTTCGGCTGGCTGCTCTATGCCGTGCACGCGGCAGGTCTCGACCCCAGGCTGTCGCGACCACGGCTGACGCCCGATGTCCGCCGGCTCGGCCGCGTCATCCTGCCGGCGACGTTCGGCGCGGGCATCTACCAGCTCAGCCAGATCGTCGACACCTTCTTCGCGACCCGGCTCGACGAAGGCGCGATGAGCTTCCTGAACTACGCCGACCGATTGAACCAGCTGCCGCTTGGCGTCATCGGCATCGCGCTCGGCACCGCCATTCTGCCGGCGCTGTCTCGGCTCATCGGCCGCGCCGACGAGGCTGGCGCGCAAAAACTGATGGGGACAGCGCTCGAACTTGCCATGCTGCTGACCATTCCCGCCGCTGTCGCGCTTGTCGTTGCGTCGGATGCGCTGGTGACAGCGATCTTTCTGGGCGGTCGCTTCACGGCGGCAGACGCTGCGGTCACCGCGGATGTCATGGCGGCGCTTGTCATCGGGCTTCCGGCCTATGTGCTCATCAAGGTGTTCACGCCGGGCTTCTTCGCGCGCGGCGATACGAAGACGCCGGTGAAGACGGCGGTGGCGGCGCTTGCGGTCAACGTCGTCTTCATCCTGCTCCTGATCGACCGCTTCGGCGTCGTCGCGCTGCCGTTGTCGGCGGCGAGCGCCGCCTGGCTCAACTGCGCGCTGCTCTACGCCCTGCTGCACCGGCGCGGCCATTTCACCATCGACCGGCCGATCGTCGTCCGCGTCGCCAAGCAGCTTGCCGCCGCGCTCGCCATGGCGGCGGCGCTCACGGCGCTGACCGGCGTGCTCGCCGGCTGGTTTGCGGGCAATGTCGCCGAACGGGCGGCAGGCCTCGCGCTGCTCGTCGCTGCCGGCGGCACGGTCTATTTCGGCGTGTTGGCGCTGATCGGCGGCTTTCACGCCGAGCATCTCGCGAAGTTGCGACGGGCCAACGGCCCGGCTTGACGGCCGGCCCGCGCGCCGCCAAAGCCGCCGCATCATGACCAAGAACCGCGTCTTTTCCGGCATCCAGCCGACCGGCAACCTGCACCTTGGCAATTATCTCGGCGCGATCCGCAACTGGGTCGCCATGCAGCATGCCTTCGACTGCATCTTCTGCGTCGTCGACCTGCACGCGATCACGCTGTGGCAGGACCCGGGCGAGCTCAGGCGCGCGACGCGCGAGATCACCGCGGCGCTGCTCGCCGCCGGCATCGATGCGGACAAGGCGATCCTGTTCAACCAGAGCCAGGTGCCGATGCACACCGAGCTCGCCTGGATCCTGATGTGCGTCGCGCGCGTCGGCTGGCTCAACCGGATGACGCAGTTCAAGGAAAAGTCGGGCAAGGACCGCGAGGGCGCGTCGATTGGCCTGTACGCCTATCCGGTGCTGCAGGCCGCCGACATCCTTGGCTACAAGGCGACGCACGTCCCCGTCGGCGAGGACCAGAAGCAGCATCTCGAGCTTGCGCGCGACATTGCGCAGAAGTTCAACACCGACTACGGCACCGACCTGTTCCCGCTGCCCGAGCCGGTCATCCAGGGACCGGCGACGCGCGTCATGTCGCTGCGCGACGGCAGCGCCAAGATGTCGAAGTCGGATCCTTCTGACATGAGCCGCATCAACCTTATGGACGATGCCGACGCGATCGCGGCGAAGATCAGGAAGGCGAAGACCGACCCAGAGCCGCTGCCCGGCGACCCGGCGCAGCTCGACGGCCGGCCGGAGGCGAGGAACCTCGTCGGCATCTACGCCGCGCTCGCCGGGACGACCGCCGCGGCAGTGCTCGCCGAGTTCGAAGGCAAGGGCTTTGGCGCGTTCAAGCCGGCGCTCGCCGAGCTGACGGTCAGCGTGCTGGCGCCCATCGCCGAGCGCTTCCGCGCGCTCAGCGCAGACAGCGCGCATCTCGACGCGGTGCTGGCGAGAGGTGCCGCGCGCGCCGACGCGATCGCCGCGCCGGTGCTTGCCGATGTCAAGGAGGTCGTCGGCTTCCTGCGCACCGGCTGAAGCGGGTTCAGCGACTGTTCAGCCGCGCCCGGGCATGCTTTAGTCGCGAGGGTGCGCAGAGATAGCCGGGGAACGAGTCGATGAAACTGTCCCATGTGTTGCTGTCGTTCGCGCTGCTGGCATTGGCCGCGTGCGCGACGCCGTTTTCCGCCAACGTGTCACGCTTCCAGCGGCTGCCGGCGCCATCCGGCGAGACGTTCACGATCGAGCCCAAGGATCCGGCGCGTGCCGGCAGTCTCGAGTTCGCCCAGTACGCCGCCCACGTCGACGCGCAGCTGATCCGGCAGGGCTATGCCCGCGCGGCATCGCCCGACACGGCGAGTCTGGTCGTCAAGCTCGACTACGGTGTCGGCGATGGCCGCGAGAAGGTCGAGACGCGCTACGGCTACGCCGGCTGGGGCTGGTACGGCTGGCCTTATTACGGCCGCTACTGGCGGCATCATCCCTATTACTGGAGCTCGTTCTATGATCCGTGGTGGGGTCCGGGCTGGGGCGCTCCGGAAGTGTACAGCTACACCGTCTACCGCTCGTACCTCGACATGGACATCATCCGCAAGGCGAGCGGCGAGCCGCTGTTCGAGGGCCGCGCCGAGGCGACCACGCGCTATGCCGAGCTGACGCGGCTGGTGCCCAACCTCGTCGCGGCGATGTTCACGGGCTTTCCCGGCAACTCCGGACAAACCGTGCGCGTCAAGCTCGACCCCAACAAGCAGGGCTGATGTACAAGCAGGGCTGACCAGGGCGCTGCGGCGCGCTAGTCTCATCGCGTGAGCATCTTCGACCGACTGCGCGGCCGTGCCGCCGACCCGCCCGATCGCGCCGGCGCCGCCATGCCGGCTGCCGCGCCTGGCATGCTCGCGCGCGTCGCCGCGCTGCCGCGATGGGCGCTCGGCGTCCTCGGTTTCCTGCTGTTCGCGGTCGTCTACTGGGGCATCGGCGGCGCCATCATCGCCGACACCAAGGCCGATCTGACGCAGCGGCCGGGCTTCGACCTGCTGCCGCCCGGCGGCAGCGTCGCCGTGGCGACCGCGGCGCTGCTGATCAAAGACGCGGTCGATGACAAGGGCTGGACGCCCAACGACGGCGTGCTGAGGCCGACCGCGCTGCTCGAGGACATGCCGGCGTTCCAGCGCGGCCAGCACGCGGTCATCGCTGCCTTCGTCGCCGCGATCACAGAGGCGTCCGACGGCGATCCCGAACTCGCCGACGCCGCCGAGGCGCTGCACGCCGCGCCCGACCGCGGCTGGCTGCACGGCGACTTCCCGTTCATCGGCGGCTCCGCCGAATCGCGCTACCGCGACGCCGCCGAGGCGCTGGCGCGCTACAACCGCGCGCTCGGTGACAGCGGCGTGGCGCCCGGCGGTGCGCGCCTGCTGCGGCTTGCGGTTGGTGCCATCGATCGCGCACTCGGCGACAGCCAGAGTGCCATCGATGCCATGGTCGACGAGGCGCGCGGCGGCGCCGATGCCCGGTATCACCAGGTACGCGGCAGCGCCTATGCGGCGACGATGCTGCTGCGCGGCCTGCGCGATGACAATGGCGCACTGATCCGCGAACGCCACCTGGCGGGGGCATGGGCCGAGGCGATCGAGGCGCTCGACGCGGTGGCGACGCGGTCGCCGTTCGGCGTCGGCCGCAGCGATCTCGTCGAGCAGGGCTATTTCCTGCTGCGCGCGCGCGATGCGCTGGCCACGCTGTCCGGGGCGACGACACGATGAGCAAGGACGGAGCGGCCGTGACCGACGCGACCTTCCTTGTCGTCATCGACGACACCGCCGAATCGGCGGCGGCGCTCCGTTACGCGGCGCGGCGCGCCAAGGCCGCCGGCGGCGGGGTCATGCTGCTCCACGTCATGCCGAAGCCCGAGTTCCTGCTGTCGGGCGGCGTCCAGGAGCTGATGGCAGCCGAAGCCGAGGAGGCGGCGCAGGCGCTGCTCGCGCGCAAGGCCGAAGAGGTGATCGCGATCGGCGGCATCCGCCCGGCGCTCGCGGTCCGCCAGGGCAAGCCCACCGAGCAGGTGGCGAAGGTGGTCGAGGAGGACCGCTCGATCCGCGCGCTCGTACTCGGCGCGGCGGCGAAGGGCGCGCCGGGGCCGCTGGTCAGCTTCTTCGCGGGCGAGCGCGCCGGCAATCTGCCCTGCGTCGTCGTCATCGTCCCGGGCGGGCTTTCCGACGAGGCGATCGATCGTCTGGCTTGATCTTGGGTGCCGCGCACGCCACATGACGGGCAAGTCATGCAACGAGGCACGCCATGTTCATCGAAACGCAGGCCACCCCCAACCCGGCGACGCTGAAGTTCCTGCCCGGCCGCGCGGTGATGGCGGCCGGCACCGCCGACTTCGAGACGCCCGAGACGGCGCTGGCCTCGCCGCTCGCCGCGGCGCTGTTCGCGCTTGGCGACGTCAGCGGCGTCTTCTTCGGCGCCGACTTCGTTTCGGTGACGGCCGCGCCCGGTGTCGACTGGCGCGACCTCAAGCCGCAGGTGCTTGGCGTCATCGTCGACCATTTCGCCAGCGGCGCGCCACTGCTCCACGCCGAGGCGGCCGAGGCGACGGTCGAGGATGATCCTGAGCATGCCGACATCGTCCGCCAGATCGAGGATCTGCTCGACAGCCGCATCCGCCCGGCGGTCGCCGGCGATGGCGGCGACATCGTCTATCGCGGCTTCCGCGACGGCGTCGTCTACCTGAAGCTGCAGGGCGCCTGCTCGGGCTGCCCGTCGTCGACCGCGACGCTGAAGAACGGCATCGAGAACCTGCTCAAGTACTACGTGCCCGAAGTCGAAGAAGTCCGCGCGGTCTGATCCGGGCCGTCAAACAGGGAGCCATGATGACCGATCACCTGCTGAGCGATCGCGACCTCGACCTGATTTTCCGCAACGCGCGCACGCACAACGACTGGGCCGACACGCCGGTGTCGACGGTGCAGTTGCAGGCGATCTACGAGCTGATGCGCATGGGGCCGACGTCGGCCAACTGCCAGCCGGCAAGGCTGGTGTTCGCACAAAGCCCCGAGGCGCGCGCCAAGCTCGCCGACTGCGTCTCGGCGGGCAACCGGCCGAAGGTCCTGCAGGCACCGGTCACGGCGATCATCGGCATGGACATGGCGTTCCACGAGCGGCTGCCCGAGTTGTTCCCGCACACCGATGCGCGCAGCTGGTTCGCCGGCAACGACGCGCTGATCCGCGAGACGGCGTTCCGAAATTCTTCGCTGCAGGGCGCATACCTCATCATCGCCGCGCGCGCGCTCGGGCTCAACTGCGGGCCCATGTCGGGCTTTGACAAGGCCAAGGTCGACGCCGCCTTTTTCGCCGGCACGACGATCGAGACCAACTTCATCTGTTCGATCGGCCACGGAACGACCAGGAACCTGTTTCCCCGCAGTCCGCGGTTGGCGTTCGACGAGGCCGCCAAGATCGTCTGATGCTGCTTGCCATCGAGACCGCTTGCGCCGCCTGCTCGGTGGCGCTGATCGGTCCGCAGGGCGTTGTTGCCGCCCGCCACGAGATCATCGGGCGCGGCCACGCCGAACGGCTGGTGACCATGATCGGTGAGGTCGTCGGGCGCGCCGAACCACCAACGATGATTGCGGTTGATGTTGGCCCCGGCAGCTTTACCGGCATCCGCGTCGGTATCGCCGCCGCGCGCGGCCTGGGCCTCGTCTGGCACGCGACGGTGCACGGCTTTGCCGCGACGGCGCTGGTGGCGGCGCGCGTCTTCGCCGACCATCCCGGCCTTGCGCGGCTGACCGTCGCGATGGATGCCGGCCGTGGCGAGCTGTTCGTCGAGCATTTCGCGCCGGGGCCGTCGAGCCTGTTCCCAGTGGCGACGCTGACGCCCGCCGCCGCCGCGGCGGGCAGCGGGCGCGACATCGCCGGAACCGGCGCCGAAGCGCTGGCGGCGCAACGGCGCGACCTTCGTGTACTCGCCGCCGCGCCGCCCGATGCCGCCGACATCGTCCTGCTGCCGGCGGCGTTGCGCAGCCTCGCGCCGCGGCCGGTCTATGTGCGCGCACCCGACGCGAAGCTGCCGGCGGCATGATCGTCTTCCGCGCAGCCTCTGTCGACGACGTGCCGGCGATGACCGCGCTGATGCAGCGCGCGTTCGACCCGCGTTTCGGCGAGGCGTGGAGCGGCACGCAACTCTACGGGACGCTGGCGCTGCCGGGTGCGGCGGCCGAGGTCGCCGTCGCCGGCGGGCAACTGTGCGGCTTCACGCTGGTGCGCCGCGCCGTCGATGAGGTCGAGCTGTTGCTGATCGCGGTCGATCCTGCCAAGCGCCGTCGCGGCGTCGGCCGGCAACTGCTCGACCGCGCGATCGGCAGCTGTCGTTCAGACGGCGTGCGGCAGATTCATCTTGAAGTGCGCGCATGCAATGCGGCGGCAACCCAACTCTATGCAGGCGCCGGCTTCATCGCGATCGGGCGCAGATCTGCATATTACCACGGGTCAAATTCGGAGAGCTTTGACGCAATCACGATGTCGCTGGCGTTATGATGTCGACACAGGCTATTTCCAACTTTATTGATACTTGCATTTCACTCATTTTCCCGACATAGCCACCAGCACCATCACCATAACAACAGTCGGGGATATCGTTTCATGAGCGAGACAAACGAACGGCATCAAGAATTCTTGGCGCTGACGGCCGATATCGTGTCGTCGCACGTCGCCAACAACACGGTCGCGGTGTCCGACCTGCCCAACCTCATCGAGAATGTTTACAGCACCTTGTCGCGGCTTGGCGGCGTGACCGAGCCGGTGAAGCAAAAGCCGGAACCGGCGGTGTCGATCCGCGCGTCGGTGAAGCCGGACTACATTGTCTGTCTTGAAGACGGCAAGAAGCTGAAGATGCTGAAGCGGCACCTGATGACGCACTACGGGCTGACGCCCGACCAGTATCGCGCCAAGTGGGGCCTGCCCGCCGACTATCCGATGGTCGCGCCCAACTATGCGCTGCAGCGCCAGGCGCTGGCCAAGAAGATCGGTCTCGGCACCAAGAAGATGCGCAAGCGCTAGCGCCTGCCGCCGGCGGCCTGCCGGGCTTGCCCGGCGGGCCGCGTGTTTCTACACTGGCGGCATGCCGAACCGCATCGACATCGAAGCCGTCTGCGCCGAGCGCGGCCTGCGCATCACCGAGCAGCGGCGCGTCATCGCGCGCGTGCTGTCCGACGCCGACGACCATCCCGACGTCGAGGAGCTGCACCGTCGATCGGCGGCGATCGATCCCGGCATCTCGATCGCGACGGTCTACCGCACCGTACGCCTGTTCGAGGAGGCGGGGATTCTCGAACGGCACGATTTCCGCGACGGACGGTCGCGCTATGAGACGACGCCCGACGAGCACCACGACCACCTGATCGACGTCGAATCGGGCACGGTCGTCGAGTTTCACGACGACGAACTCGAGGAGCTGCAGCGGCGCATCGCCGAACGGCTCGGCTTTGACCTGGTCGATCACCGCATGGAGCTTTACGGCCGCCCGCGAAAGGCCGGTTCCGCGTCGTGACTCGCGCCAAATCCTATTTCATCAAGACGTTCGGCTGCCAGATGAATGTCTATGACAGCGAACGCATGGGTGAGCTGATGGAGGCCGACGGCCACGTCGCCGCGGCATCGGCCGAGGACGCCGACATCGTCATCCTCAACACCTGCCACATCCGCGAGAAGGCGAGCGAGAAAGTCTATTCGGAGATCGGCCGCCTGAAGCGTCGCGGTGGCGCGAAGCCGCTGGTCGCGGTTGCCGGCTGCGTCGCCCAGGCGGAAGGCGAGGAGATCGTCCGCCGCGCGCCGGCGGTCGACGTCGTCGTCGGGCCGCAAGCCTATCACAGGCTGCCCGGCCTGGTCGCACGCGCGCACGAGAAACCGGTCGAGACCGACCTGCCGACGCTTGCCAAGTTCAGGGCACTGGGTCCGCGCCGCCGCGCCGCGCCGTCGAGCTTCCTGACCATCCAGGAGGGTTGCGACAAGTTCTGCACCTATTGCGTCGTGCCCTACACGCGCGGCGCCGAAGTGTCGCGGCCGCCCGCCGCCGTGCTCGACGAGGCGCGCCGGCTGGCCGAGGCGGGCGCGCGCGAAATCGTGCTCATCGGCCAGAACGTCAACGCCTATCGCGCCGGCGGCGTTGATTTCGCCGAACTCATCGCCCGCGTCGCCGACATCGAGGGCGTCGCGCGAATCCGCTACACGACGAGCCACCCGGCGGACATGACCGACAGCCTCGTCGCCGCGCACCGCGACATCGCCAAGCTGATGCCGTTCCTGCACCTGCCGGTGCAGTCGGGGTCGGACCGCATCCTGAAGGCGATGAACCGCTCGCACAGCGCCGCCTCGTACCTCGACATCATTGACCGGCTGCGCGCGGCGCGGCCCGACATGGCGATCTCGGGCGACTTCATCGTCGGCTTTCCGGGCGAGAGCGACGCCGATTTCGAGGCGACGCTCAGCATCGTGGCGCAGGTGCGCTACGCGCAGGCCTATTCGTTCAAGTTCTCGCCGCGGCCGGGAACGCCCGCCGCCGAGATGGGCGCCGCCGTCAGCGATGAAGTCGCCAGCGCGCGTCTGGCGCGGCTGCAGGCACTGCTCAACGCTCAGCAGCTCGCGTTCAACGCGGCAACCGTCGGCCGGACGGTCGATGTGCTGCTCGAACGCCAGGGCAAGCGCCCGGGCCAGCTCGTCGGCAAGTCGCCGTGGCTGCAGTCGGTGCACCTGGACGCCGGCGGCGCGGCGATCGGCGAGATCGTCCGCGTGCGCGTTGTGCAGGCGTTGCCGAACAGTCTTGCCGGAGAGCTGGATTTGGCGGAAGCTGCTTGAACATGGCCAAGAAATCCGCGCTGCCACCGCTCGCTCCTGCCGCCGATGACCGCGTTCGCTTCGAGCTCGATTTCGACCGCGCCGAGTTGCTCGGCGCGCTGTTCGGCCAGTATGACCAGAATCTGATCGCGATCGAGAACCGGCTCGGCGTCTACATCGCCGCGCGCGGCAACCGGCTGTCGATCGAGGGCGAGGCGCAGGCGGCGGCGCGCGCGCGCGACGTGCTGACCGGGCTCTACAACCGCCTCGCGCTCGGCCAGACGGTCGACATGGGCGATGTCGAGGGCGCGCTGGCGCTGTCGCAGGATCCCTCGCTCGAGGGGCTGGTGCGCGCCGAGGACGGCAAAGCCGCGCCGCTTGTCATCCGCACGCGCCGCAAGACGATCGTGCCGCGCTCGCCGACGCAGCTTAAGTACATGCAGGCGCTGCTCCGCGACGACATCATCTTCGCGCTCGGGCCGGCTGGCACCGGCAAGACCTATGTCGCGGTGGCGCAGGCGGTCAGCCAGCTCATCGCCGGCTCGGTCGACCGGCTGATCCTGTCGCGCCCGGCGGTCGAGGCAGGCGAGCGGCTCGGCTTCCTGCCCGGCGACATGCGCGAGAAGGTCGATCCCTACCTGCGTCCGCTCTATGACGCGCTCTACGACGTCCTGCCCCAGGCCAAGGTGGAGCGCGACCTCGACACCGGCGTGATCGAGATCGCACCGCTCGCCTTCATGCGCGGGCGCACCCTGAACGACTCCTTCGTCATCCTGGACGAGGCGCAGAACACCACCAGCATGCAGATGAAGATGTTCC
>CAYVVV010000037.1:0-16907 GCA_964455325.1 uncultured Sphingosinicella sp.
ACGGCGTCGAGAACCGCATCCATCCGGGCCAGCCGATGGACAAGAACCTCTACGACCTGCCGCCAAAGGAGCTGAAGAAGGTGCCGACGGTGTGCGGGTCGCTGCGCGAGGCGCTCGGCCATCTCGACAAGAGCCGCAAGGTGTTCACACGCGGCGGCGTCTTCACCGACGAGCTCATCGACAGCTACATCGGCCTCAAGATGGAAGAGGTGCTGCGCTGGGAGATGGCGCCGTCGCCGGTCGAGTTCGACATGTACTATTCGGCCTGAGTCGTACTGGTGTCGAACGAATGATGGATGCGCGCCCGCCGCGCATCCATCATTCTTTGGGCGGGTCTGTCCGGTCCGACCGCCGCAGGGAGCTAGAACGCCGCGCTCAGCGATATGACGATGTTGGCATCGGCGATGTTGCGCGTCGGGTCGAGGAATGTCAGCGCCTCGCCGTTGCCAAGGTCGGTGTCGACATAGGCAATGCCGAGCGTCAGGTTCTTGACGGCGATGTCGGCGCCCAGCGACCATTCAAGATAACTGCCCGTCGGCGACAATGTGCCGTCGCCGTCGGAATAGCCGAGATGCGCCTTCAGCGTCACCGGCGTGTTCGGAATGCCGCCGGCAAGGTCGCCGAAGACATAGACATTGTCCTCGCTGCCCACCGAGCTCTGATCGGGGACGTAGCCCAACCCAAGCGTTGCCTTGACCGGGCCGAGTTCCTTCGACAGCTTGCCGATGAACTCGAAATAGTCGGTCTCGTCGGTACCCGGGTAGGTGTACCAGACGACGCTGGCGTCATAGCTGACGCCGCCCGCCTCGCCGGCGTAGCCGGCATAGAGGTCGAGCTCCATGTTCGAGCCGCCGAAGCTGCCGAAGCCGGCGAGGTTCGATCCCCAGGCACCGACATAGAAGCCGCTGCTGTGCGCCAGACCGAGCGATCCCTGCACGGCAACATCCTCGTCGGACAGCGAAATGCCGCGAAAGCGGTACTGCGAGTAAAGGCCGGCGCTGCCGGTGATGGTCCAGTCGGACGGCGGCTCCGCGTCCCCGGCGAGCGCCGGGCCTGACACGGCAAGGCTTACGACGGCCGCGGCCAGCGGCCGGCAGCTGCCGGCGACAGCCCAGGTCAAAAGGTTCATGGTCCTCCACCTTCTCTTCAGCAAGTCGTTGCTGCTCGCCCGGGGAGGTTGTCTGGTTGGAACGTTGCCGTTCACGACATCTGTCGGCTATTTTGCCGCAACGCACAAGGCATAAAGGGCGGCAGCGCACGATCGTACGCCAACTGATGCGTGCGCGCAACAGTGTGAACTGATGGAAAAAAGGGGCCAGCGCGTGAGCTGGCCCCCTCAGTTTATCCTTGGGGAGGATTGCCATACTGGCAGCACGATAGTGCATCGCAGCAGGAAATGTTGCAATGCAAAAAAGCAGGTGCGGTCGATTAAGCCGTTCTTCATGCCTTATCTCTATGACTTCGCAGATGCTTTCCGCCGACCCAGCCTCCGCCAGACCATGCGACCCATTGGCTCCGGCTGTGCCCGACAGCGCCGCCCGCGCGCGACTCGCCGAGCTGGCGGCTCGCGCCAAGACCGGCATCGATGCCAGCAGCGGTCTTGCCAGCGACTTTCTGAACCAGTTCAACGAAGTCTCGATGCTGCTCGACATGTCGGCCGGGGATGTCGAACTGCTCGACGAGCTGGCGGACTGGAAACCGCGCGGCTACGTGGCGCACTTCGAAGCGAGTAATTTCAGCGATACAGCACTGGTGCTGGAAGCCTACGCGCTGAGTCCGCAGGACACGCGCCGCCGTTTCGACGCGCTCGCCGCCGAGCTCGGCACCGCCATCGCCGAAGGGCTTGCGGCGCTGGGCGCACTTGCTGGCGACCGCGCGGCGGTCGGCGCGGCCAGCCAGGCGCTTGCCGCCGAGGTGCGCGCACGCATCGACGCGCTGTCGGCGATCATCCATCCGGTGGAGACGATCGCCAGCAATGACGACATTTCGGCGCTGTTCGCGGAGCGCCGGTAAGCACCCTTCACCCGATCCGTTCGCCTACCTATAAGGCGGACATGAGTGATCTTTTCGCGGTCGGCGCTGCGGCATCCGACTATAACGCCGAGCATATCGAGGTGCTGGAGGGGCTGGAGCCGGTGCGGCGACGCCCCGGCATGTACATCGGCGGCACCGACGAACGCGCACTGCACCACCTTGCCGCCGAGGTGCTCGACAACAGCATGGACGAGGCCGTCGCCGGCCATGCCAGCCGCATCGAGGTCGACCTTGCGTGCGACGGCACGCTCACCATCAGCGACAACGGCCGCGGCATCCCGGTCGATCCGCACCCCAAATATCCCGGCAAGTCGGCGCTCGAGGTGATCTTCACGATGCTGCATTCGGGTGGCAAGTTCTCGAACAAGGCCTATGCGACATCGGGCGGACTGCACGGCGTCGGCATTTCGGTGGTGAACGCGCTGTCCGAACAGCTCGTCGTCGAGGTCGCGCGCAACCGCGAACTGTACCGCCAGCGCTTCCAGCGCGGTTCTCCCGTGGGACGCCTCGAAAGGGTCGGCGGCGCCCCCAACCGGCGCGGAACGACGGTCAGCTTCTTACCCGACCACCAGATTTTCGGCGACAAGGCCAGCTTCCGCCCGGCGCGCCTCTATCGCCTCGCCCGCTCCAAGGCCTATCTGTTTCGCGGCGTCGAGATCCGCTGGTCGTGCGCACCCGAACTGATTTCGGACGACACGCCGGCCGAGGCGGTGTTCCAGTTTCCGGGCGGGCTTGCCGACCACCTTGCCGAGCAGCTCGGGACGCGCGACTGCGCGACCAGCGAGTTCTTTGCCGGGCGCGCCGAGTTCGCCGACGGTCAGGGCTCGGCCGAATGGGCGGTGGCGTGGCCGCTGTATGGCGAAGGCGCGGCAAGCTATTACTGCAACACCATCCCGACGCCATCGGGCGGCACGCACGAAGCCGGTCTGCGCACCGCGCTGGTCAAGGGCATGCGCGCCTTTGCGGCGCTGGTCGGCAACAAGAAGGGCACTGACCTTACCGCCGAGGACATCTTCAACGGCGCTGAGATCATGCTCAGCGTCTTCATCCGCGAGCCGCAGTTCCAGAGCCAGACCAAGGACCGGCTGACCAGCCCGGAAGCGGCACGCTATGTCGAGGCGGCAGTCAGGGACCATTTCGATCATTTCCTTGCCGACAATATGGAGCGCGGGCGCGCGCTGCTTGCCTTCGCGCTCGAACGCATGGACGAGCGACTGAAGCGACGCGCCGAGAAGGAGGTGAAGCGCAAGACCGCGACGTCGAAGAAGAGCCTGCGCCTTCCCGGCAAGCTTACCGATTGTGCCGCCGACGCACCCGAAGGCACCGAGCTGTTCATCGTCGAGGGCGATTCGGCGGGCGGCAGCGCCAAGCAGGCGCGCGACCGCAGGACGCAGGCGATCCTCCCCATCCGCGGCAAGATTCTCAACGTCGCCTCGGCGACCGCCGACAAGATCCGCGCCAACCAGGAGGTCGCTGACCTCATCCTGGCGCTCGGCTGCGGTACGCGCGACCGCTATGACGACGACGCGCTGCGCTACGACCGCGTCATCATCATGACCGACGCCGACGTCGACGGCGCGCACATCGCTACCTTGTTGATGACGTTCTTCTTCCAGGAGATGCCGGGGCTGGTAAGGGCCGGCCGGCTCTACCTCGCGCAGCCTCCGCTGTATCGCCTCGCGCAGGGCGGCAAGGTCGCCTATGCCCGCGACGACGCCCACCGGGACGAGCTTCTGGCGGGCGAGTTTTCGGGCCGTTCCAGGGTCGAGATTGGTCGCTTCAAGGGGCTTGGCGAGATGTCGCCGCAGCAACTGCGCGAAACCACCATGGACCCGGCCAGGCGCACGCTGATCCGGGTGACACTTCCCGACAGCTACGAGGCGCGCGCGCCGGTCGTCGACCTCGTTGACCGGCTGATGGGCCGAAACCCCGAACACCGCTTCCATTTCATCCAGCAACACGCGTCGAGCGTCGCCGACGACGCAATCGACGCCTGAGGAGGACACGGCATGCAAATCCGAACCGTCCTGTCGACCGCCGCCGCGGCCCTGACCCTCGCCGCATGCGGCAGCAACGACGCCAGCGAGGCGAGCAGGGGCGAAGGGCGCGAGATCGCGCATGGCAGCGTCGACGTCGATGGCGGTACAGGTTCGTACAGCGTGCGCGACACTGGCGACGGTTCGGCGACAGTGACGTTTACCGGACCGGATGGTGAGACTGGCAAGTTCAAGACCGGACGCGGCGCAGCGAGCTACCTGCCCGATTTCGCCCCGATCTATCCTGGCGCCGTGGTGACCGCGGGCGCCGGCGGCGATTCGTCGACCGGCACCGGCAGCGCCGTGTCGTTCACCAGCAAGGACGCGCCCGGCAAGGTCGTCGCCTACTACAAGGCGGTCGCCGCCAAGGCGGGGATGAAGATTGCCGCCGAGATGACGATGGGCGACATGCGCATGCTGAGCGCCACCGACGAGGCGCGGGGGCGGTCGTTGCAGGTGCAGGTCACGGCGGCGGACGGCGGCAGCTCGGGCACGATCATCGCCGGCGCGCAGTAACGACGGCGACGCCGGCGAGGTGGCCGGCGCGCGGTGCGTCCCCCGACTTGGCTCGGGATGAACGAGGCGGGTGGGGTCATTCACCCAAGGCCGCTCATCCCGAGCCAAGTCGGGGGACGCAATTACCCGCCGAGCGCAGCGACGAACTCCCTCACCTTCTTCTGTCGCCACTGCGCCGACGGCGCCACCAGCCAGTACGCCTCGTCCGAAGGTTCCGGCGGCAGGATGGTGGCGAGCCGCCCGGCGTCGATGTCGGCGGCGGCAAGCGTCATCGGCACGCGCGCGATACCATAGCCGGCAACCGCCGCATCGATGGCGAGCCCGGCGTCGGCGACGCTGAGGCAGCCGGCGCGCTCTGGCATGTGTGCACCCACGCCCTCGAACCACCGCCGCCAGTTCGCAGATGGATGCTCGATGAGTGGCAGTGCCGCGATTTCGGAGACGAGCCTGACATCCTTCGCCATCGCCGGCGCGGCGACGAGCGCGATCGATTCAGGCGCGATAAGTTTGCCCGACAGTTCCTCCTCGGCCGGCATCACGCCGAAAAACACCGCCGCGTCGAGATTGGCACCGCCGAAGTCGATGGCGCCGTCGGCGGGCAGCAGCACGAATTGCCGCGACGGCATCGCCGCCTTGAGCGCTGCTATGCGCGGTGCCAGCCACTTGGCGATGAAGTCGCGCGGCGCGGCGATGGTCAGCCGTCCGTCGCCCTGCCCTGCCTGCAGGATGGCGACCGCCTCCTCTAGGCGTGCAAACCCGTCGCGCAGCGCGGGCAAGCTGCGCGCACCCTCCTCGGTCAGCTCGAGGTTGCGCGTCATGCGCCTGAACAGCACGGTGCCCAGCACGTCCTCGAGCGTACGAATTTGTTGCCCGACGGCGGCCGGCGTCACCGCCAACTCGTCCGCTGCCTTGGTGAACGACAGGTGCCGGGCGGCGGCGTCGAAGACGCGCAGCGCGTTCAGGGGGAGCAGCGAGCGTTTCATCGCGCGCGAGGATTACAGGGACGTTGCCTGGCGGGCAAACGGCAATGCGCCGCGCCGCGCACTGGCCCGGCACCGCCGGCAGCCGGGAACGGTTAACCCGTTGTTTACCATGGAGTCGTTACAAAGGCATTCGTGCCTAGCGGCACGCCTTACCTCCCCTAGCTGGATGATCCAGCTCACTGATTATGTCACGGCCGCCCCGCGTTTCGGGCGGCCGAATTTTTTCATGGCGGTCGGCGGCTTTGACTTGCGCGTCGCGGTGGAAAGGGAGGCAGCCTCGTGCGTGGCGCCAGCGCGTCGGGACACGGCCGCCTCGTCCGCCGGACTGTCGAGACTGCTGGCGCCGCGTCGCCACATGGAGCGCACGGCGCGCCAGCCGCATCTATCTCAAGGTCGCGCCTGGTGTGGATCTGCGGTGTGTGCGACCGACTGGCCGCCCGCTATCCCGACGTCAGTCGACGACGCTCAGCAGCAGGCCGCGGCGGGCGTGCCCGGCGTTGTGGTGTCGAACGGCATCGACGCACCGCAGCCCTTGAATACGCCATAGTGACGACTGAAGTCGCCGATGAACTCGAAATGCGGTGCAAAGCGCGTTTCCCGCAGCATCTTCCAGCTGTTGCCGCACACCGGAAACACGCGCCCCGTTTCGATCACGTGATGCTTGTCGAGCACGAACGCGTGCTCCGATCCCGCAACGCTTCCCTTGTAGCGGACCGCCTGCCCATAGTCCTCGCACTGCGGCTCGAGCCCGTCGAGCTTGAACAGGCGGTACGTCGCCGAGTGGAAACCGATGCCGGCGAGCTTTGCCGCGATAGCATCATCACCGATCGCGAGCGGCCGGTCGGCGACGAGCCGCGGGTCGGCGAAACCTGCGGCCTTCGCCAGCCGGTCGAAGTCGCCCCAGTAGAGCGCGCCCGACAGGCACTCGCCGTGCAGCACCGGATCGTCGAGCAGGTGGACGGGAACACGGCGATCGGCGTAGACGTCCGAGAAGTAGAGTTCGCCCCCCGGTTTCAGCAGCCGGTATGCCGCGGCGAACACCGCACCCTTGTCGGCGACGAGGTTGATGACGCAGTTCGACACGATGACGTCGAAGCTGTCCGCCGGCAGGCCGAGCGTGTCGAGCGCTTCGATGTCGCCGTCGACGAAACGCACGTTCGAATGCCGGTAACCGAAGCGCACGCGGTGCCAGTCAATCTGCGCGCGCGCCACCGCGAGCTGTGCCGGGGTTGCGTCGACGCCGATGACGCTGCCGTGCTCGCCGACGAGCTGCGCGAGCACATAGGCATCGCGCCCGGCACCGCAGCCGAGGTCGAGTACCCGTGCACCGTCGATTGCCTGCGGTGCGACCAGTCCGCAGCCAAAATAGCGCGCCATCACCTCGTCGTGCACGTTGGCGAGCGCGCGGCGGACGACGGGCGGCGGCACCTCGAGCGTCGCGCAGGCATCGGTGCGCAGGTCGGACGAACCGGCGAGCACCCGGCCATAATAGTCGCGCGTATTCTCGATATTCATGGCGTTCCCTGCACAGTGTTCAATGACAAGTTCGGGCAAGCCGCTATCGCAGTTACCATCGCGGCGCAATCGCGGCACCGGCCGGAACCAGGACGCGACCACGCCTGTCCGAACCCGATCGTGTCCCGCCTGCGCCGGGACACGAAGTCCGTGACCTGTGCTATCACTACTTTGGCAGATTCCTTTGTGTCATGCGCTGCCACTTTCTACGGCAGTGCGGGCAGGTTGGCGGCGGAGGCTGGCTGAGCTGGGTCAGGATTGCCTGCCTGATGGCGGGCAGGGTCGGCTGCGGCGGCGGGCTCGGGCTCTTTTTTCCCGACCCGCTGCCCTGAGGCGACGGGCTTGCAGGAAGGCAAACGCGGTCATGCGCATGAGGGTGTGTCGGTGAAGTCCCTGCCACGATCGCCCCTCGAAGTGATCGAGGCCAGGCTCTTGCTTCAGCTGTTGATGGGCTTGCGTGCAGACCCAGCGGGCCTTATGGCGCCGGCCAGCTTCCTGAGCAGTGTGTCGGCGGGCAGATTGCTGAGGTAGTATTTGCACTCGCCGGTGGAGCAGTGCTCGCCAACCAGCCAGACCTCCTCGCCGGGAAGATGCTGCTGACCGAGATCACCGATCCGCTGCGGCGGGCCGGCTGCCACCCGCACGCGCATGGCAGCAAAACGCACCGACAGCTTGCCCTTGCTGCCGCGCCGCCAACTCACGGTCTGCCACCTGGCGCTCTCGAGCACTTCTTGGGCGGGACGCGAAGCAACGTCAGGCACATGGTTCTTGCGTGGTCGCCCGCGGCCAGTGATCGGGAAGATGATGGCAACATCGGCCGGATGGACCTTCTGCTTGTAAGGGATGCCAACTGCCCAGGTCAGACCGCGCTCGGTCAGTGCCTGCCGGAACGGGCCGGACAGGCCATAGCCAGCGTCTGCCAGTATGCCGCCGAAGCGCAAACCAGTGCTGCGCACGCGGTCGATCTCGGCCAGCGCAATCTCGGGCTTGGTGCGATAGAGCCGGGGGAGTGGTGATACGGGTCTGATTTGAATCGGTTTGGCTTTTCCGTCCAGATGCGAGCGACATATTCGTAGGGCGTGAGACTGCGCAGGATCTTCAGTCGGCGGCCATGGTTGGTTGCAGGCGTCGATGAAGAGGCAGAGATGCTGCCGGAGCTGGACGTGGCTGTCGTAGTGGTAGCCATAGGTGACATCAAACGGGAAGCTGTCGGCAGGGATAGGCCCCAACCGCCGTGCCGACAGCGCCGCTGGCAGGAAAGAAACAGTCGGGAAGCGCCAGACGTCGCGACCGGTCCGGCGCGCGCACGTGTGTACAGGAACGCCGCCATCCACCCCGCGGTGCCGCCGCCGAGGACGAAGATCTGACGGTGCGCGGCGGCTGAGCGCAGCCGCCGACGGATCAGCCGTGCGCGCCGAAATGGTTGGCGATCGCCGTGGTGATGCGCAGGCACAGCGCGTAGGCAGCGGCGATCGGCTCGATATAGTCCCGGCGGATACCAGCGTAGGCCTGTGTCTCGATATCGGGGTAGTCGGTCGGTGCCGCGACGGCATAGTCGGTGATCGCTGGTGTCGTCACCGGGAAGGCGCGGCGCAGCTGCGCGAGCGCGTCATCGATGCGCAGGCTGAACACCATGTTGATCACGTCGTCGCGGCTGATGTCGTTGCTGCGCGCAAAGACGGGAATCTGCACTGCCTTGATGAACATGTGCTGCATCAGCGCAAGCCGCAGCGCGTGCAGCACGCCAAGCGAACGCCGCGTCCCTTCGCGGTCTTCGTCTTCCGCGCCGGTCGGGACCGACGACAGCAGGCGATGCAGCTTCAGCCCGTCGACACGCAGCCGCGAGGCCAGCCGCCGGAACTCGCCCATGCGATCGTCGCCTTCAAGCCGTTCGGCAAGCGCAAGACAGGCGCCTTCAAGCCGCACCTCCATGCCGCGGTAGGGCCGGCTCGCCCAGTAGGCCGAGTTGAACAGCTCGCCATAAGCGGCGACGGTCTTGATGCTCGCCAGCCGGTTGGCGGCGGCAAGCATGCGCAGCAACTGGCGACCGCGCGCCGATTCCGCCAGCAGCGCGGCGACCGCCTCCATGTCCTCTGCGGCGGCAGTACCAGCGCCGGCGAGCAGGTTCACCGGATAGCCAAGCTGCTGAAGCACCGCGTTGTGCGGAATGGCGCGGATCTGCCGCAGGCTCATCTCACGATCGGCAGCGAGATCGGACTGCCGCCGCGACCGCCGCGACCCGGTTTCGTTCAGCAGCCCAAGACCAAAGGCGGTAATCGCGCGCGCGTAGGTGCGCCATTCGAGCAGGCCACGCTGAAAACGGCGGATGCCGCGATAAAAATCAAGGCTGAGGTCGGTGCGTTCATAGAACGGATCGGGCGCATCGCCGGGTTCGGCCGCTTCCACCTCGGCGATGCGAACGAGCGTCGCCAGCGCCAATTCGGGCGTCCGGAACGCCAGATAGCCGTCGCCGCCCTGGAAGCTGACCTCAAGCTCGGTCGCGATCCCGCGCCGGGCGAATTGCCGCCGCGCCCACGGACTCATCGGGTAGCGGAGCCGGTCGGTCATGTCGGATGGATGCGCGCCGCGCCCCATCGATTCGCCGTGCGTGTTGAAGATGAGCGCTCTGACGTCGGTGAGGCCCGCTTTCGCCATGAGCTCGGCGAGCCGGCCCTGCAGCCGCTCGATCGCTAGTGCCGCCGGCAACTGGCCGACGAAGCGGCCGGCGTCGGAAAAACCGGTCTGGATCGCGACGCGGCCGCGGCGGCGCGCGTAGGCCTGGTAGGCCGGTTCGGCAAGCAGCGCTTCGAGGAAACGCGCGCCATGTTCGAGCGCGGCTTCGGTCTCGAACAGCGGCGAGATGTCGACCTTGTCGGCGATGCCGAACAGCCGCGCAAAATAGAGCGCAGCGAGCACTGTCTGTGGCGCTTCGCATTCGGCGATGAGCATGCGGATCGGCGTGTCGGCATCGATATGGCCAAGGATCTGCGCCATTGCCAGAAACTGGCGCAGCGCCGTCGTATTCTCGATGGCAAGCGCCGCGAAGTTCGAGCGCAACGGCCGCACATCATCGAGCAGACCGCGCAACCGGCTCAGCGCGGCGCCGCTTGCAAGGTCGAGCGTGTTGTCCGGGTCGATGCGGCGCCGGATGGCGTTGTGCAGTTGCGCGCTGTTGACGCGGAAATGAATCCCGCCGACGCCGAGTCCATCAGCGCGCATCGCCGCCGCCAGTGTCAGTGCCGCCTTGGCGGCATCGACAGGCAAAGTACAGGCGGCGTCTTCAAGCTCGGCAATGAGCGGCGTCAGCGACAGCAGTTTCACCGGGTCGTCGGCGGTCAGCCGGTTTGCCGCCTCGGCAAGCGCTGGCGGCTCCGACAGGTCGCGCTCGAACAGACCGATGAGGGCACGCGTATGCGCCTCGGCCGCGCCAAGGCGGCGGGCGATGTCGTCGAACGGCGCGCCCTGCTGCCGCGCCGCCGACGCCGCATACTGCGCCAGCCGCGCCGCCTTTTCGGCAAGCCTGAACGCGACGCTGGTCGCCCAGCCGATGTCGGTGCGGCCGTCCATGTCGTAGCCGACCCAGGTCGCGAACCGGTACGGCATCGGCCGCAACGACCGCCAGCGGTCGGGCCAGCGCTCGCTTGCGGCGTCGAGCAGTGCGCCGACAAACCGATCGCGCGCCGCGGCAGCCCCGGCGAGCGCCGCCATCGCCTGCGTATGTTCGGCGGCAAGCGTCACCGCCGTGCGCTCGGTCGAGACGACGCACATCGCTTCGGACACGTCACCATCGCTGGCGGCGCGCGCGACCGCGTCGCTTTCGGCCTCGGTCAGCAGGAAGGTCGGGTGTGCGGTGAACACGGCGCTGAGCAGCGGGCGCTGCCAGCGCCGCGCGAAACTGTCGAAGTCGGCGGTGTCGACTTCGGCAAGCCGCCGCAACGCGGCGAGATTGCCGGCCATGTCGACCGGCGCCAGCAGACGGTGCAACCGCTGCGCGCGGCTCTGCAATGCTTCGCATTCAAGCTCGGCGACGTGGCCGGCGATGGTGGCAAGGTCGATGCGCCCAGCCTCGAGGTCGCGCGAGATGTCGAGGCCGAGCTGGAACACCGGGTTGAACAGCGGGGTCTGCGCGGTCAGCGCATGCAGTTCGGCAAGTCGATCGCGCAGCCGCCCGGTCACGGCGCCAGCCCCGCCGCCGCCGCCGCCGCCGCGCGGATGGCGACGGCATCGGGCACGCCCGGCCTGACCAGCCACGAGCCACCGACACAAAGCACCGCATCGAGCGCCAGCCAGTCGCGTGCGCTGTCGGCGGTGATGCCGCCGGTCGGGCAGAAGCGCACGTTGCCGAACGGCGCCGCCAGCGCCTTCAGCGCGGCGCGGCCGCCCGCCGCCTCGGCAGGGAAGAACTTGAAATGCGAAAGCCCCATGTCAAGCCCGCGCATGATGTCGCCGGCATTGGCGACACCGGGCAGAAACGGTATGCCGCTGGCAATCGCAGCGCGGCCAAACGGCTCAGTGAGACCGGGCGAGACGATGAATTCGGCGCCGGCGTCGATGCTGGCACGCAGATCGGCCTCGCTGAGCACGGTGCCGGCACCGACGATGGCGCCGGGCACCGCGCGCATCGCCCGGATCGCATCGAGCGCGCAGGGCGTGCGAAGCGTCACTTCCAGCACGCTGAGGCCGCCGGCAACAAGCGCTTCGGCAATGGGGCGCGCCTGCGCCAGCTTGTCGATGACGAGTACCGGGATCACCGGACCGGTGCGCATGATGGATTCGATCGGCTTCATTCGGCATATCCTTGCGCGGCTGCCGCTGCGGCCCCGTAGAGCCCCGGCTGCGGATGGGTGATGAGCTTGACCGGCAGCGCCGCCATCAGCGCCTGGTAGCGCCCCTTGGCGGCGAAGCGCTGCGCGAAGCCCGAGCGCGGCAATATGTCGGCGAGCCGCTGGCCAAGACCGCCGGCGACGACGACGCCTGCGGCGCCATGCGCCAGCGCAAGGTCGCCGGCAACGGCGCCAAGGCTCATGCAGAAGCGGTCGAGCGCGGCGGCGGCAAGGCTGTCACGGCCGTCGAGCGCAGCCGTCCACAGCGCCTTGTCATCCTGCGCGGCGACGGTGCGCCCCTCGATCGCGGCGAGCACCTCGTAGATGGCGGCAAGCCCGGGCCCCGCCACGATGCGTTCGACCGAAACGCGCGTGTAGCGCCGGCGCAGGTGCGCGAGAATGCGGTCCTCGATACTGTCGAGCGGCGCAAAGTCGATGTGGCCGCCTTCGGTCGCCAGCACGTGGTTGCGGCCGTTCTCGCGGAGCAGCGCGGCAACGCCAAGGCCCGTACCCGGCCCGATGATGCTGATGACGCCGCTTGCCGGCAGCGCCACGTCGGGACCGGCGAGGTGGACGAAGTGCCTCTCGTCGACCGTCGCAACGGCGTGCGCAACCGCCGCGAAATCGTTGATGAGGACGTGATGGTCGAGGCCGAGCCTCGCGTCGACGAGCGCCGGCCGGACGATCCATGGGTTGTTCGTCATCCGGATGACGTCGCCGGTGATCGGCGCTGCGATGGCGATGCCGGCGACGCGCGGCAGCGGACGGCCGCGCGTTGCGCCGAATGCCTCCCACGCGGTCTGCAGGCTGGCGTATTCGGTGGTCTTCAGCGTGACAGGATCACTGAGACCGACGACCCGGCCCGCCTCGACGCTGGCGATGGCGAAGCGGGCGTGCGTGCCGCCGATGTCGGCTGCGACGATCTCCATCACAGCGCCGCCGCCGACAGCATCGCCGACGCCCCGGTCTCGGCATTGTCGGCACCCGACCGGAACAGCGCGAACAGCTCGCGGCCCAGCCCGGCCTGGGCGGCGGGCGGCGATGCCGGCGCGCGGTGCGCGAATTCGACCGCATCGACAAGCACGTCGAGCGTGCCGCGATTGGCGCACAGCCGGATGACGTCGCCGTCGCGGACATAGGCGAGCGGGCCGTGGCCGTGCGCTTCGGGGTGCAGGTGGATCGCCGCCGGCACCTTGCCCGACGCACCCGACATGCGGCCGTCGGTAACCAGCGCGACACGGTGGCCGCGGTCCTGCAGCACGCCAAGCGCCGGGGTCAGCTTGTGCAATTCGGGCATGCCGTTGGCGCGCGGCCCCTGGAAGCGCACGACAACGACCACGTCGCGATCGAGTTCGCCCGCCTTGAACGCGGCCAGCACATCGTTCTGATCGGCGAACACGCGCGCCGGTGCCTCGATCGTCCAGCGGCCGGGATCGACCGCGCTGGTCTTGAAAATGGCACGGCCCAGGTTGCCAGCGACCAGACGCATGCCACCGTCCGGCGCGAACGCCGCCGCGACCGGCCGCAGCATCGTCTCGTCGCCGCTAGTTGCGGGAGCATCGCGCCAGACGAGCTCGTCGCCGTCGAGCGACGGTTCCTGCGCATAAGCGGCAAGGTCGGTCGGTCCGACGGTCAGCACGTCGCGATGCAGCAGGCCGGCAGCGAGCAGTTCGCGAATGACAAAGGCCATACCGCCGGCGGCGTGGAAATGGTTCACGTCGCCGGCGCCATTGGGATAGATGCGCGCCAGCAGCGGCACCGCCCCCGACAGCCGGTCAAGGTCTTCCCAGTCGATAACGATTCCGGCCGCGCGCGCGATTGCGGGCAGGTGGATGGCGTGGTTGGTCGAACCGCCGGTGGCGAGCAGGCCGACCGCGGCGTTGACGATCGCCTTTTCATCGACGCATCGGCCGAGCGGACGGTAGTTGCCGCCATCCCAGCCGATTTCGGCAACGCGATGCGTCGCCGCCCGCGTCAGCGCGTCACGCAACCGTGTGCCCGGGTTGACGAAGGCGGCGCCCGGAAGGTGCAGGCCCATCACCTCCATCATCATCTGGTTCGAGTTGGCGGTGCCATAGAAGGTGCAGGTGCCGGCGCCGTGGTATGACGCCGCCTCCGCATCGAGCAGCTCGTCTCGGCTCGCCTTGCCTTCGGCGTAGAGCTGCCGGATCCGCTGCTTTTCCTTGTTGGCGAGGCCCGAGGGCATCGGCCCGGCAGGAACCAGGATGGTCGGCAGGTGGCCGTGGCGCAGCGCGCCGATAAGGAGGCCGGGCACGATCTTGTCGCAGATGCCGAGCAGCAGTGCGCCTTCGAACATGGCATGGCTGAGCGCCACCGCGGTCGACAGCGCGATAACATCGCGGCTGAACAGCGACAGCTCCATACCGTCCTGTCCCTGCGTGACGCCGTCGCACATCGCCGGAACCCCGCCCGCCACCTGCGCGGTCGCCCCCGCCTCGCGCGCGGCGAGCTTGATGCGTTCAGGGTAGCGGCCATAGGGCTGATGCGCCGACAGCATGTCATTGTAGGCGGTGACGATGCCGATGTTCATGGCGTTGCCGGCGCGGATGACGGGCTTGTCCTCGCCGGCGGCGGCGAAGCCATGCGCAAGGTTGCCGCACGACAGGCGCGGCCGGCCGATGCCGGCGTCACGCTGCCACTCGATGAGATCGAGATAGGCGCGGCGCGATGGCTTCGACCGTTCGACGATCCGGTCGGTGACCGCGGCAACGGTTGCGTTGAGTTCAGTCATGCCAGCTCACTCCGTCGCGTTCGGTGAGCGCGATCGACGCCGAAGGGCCCCAGGTGCCGGCGGCATAGGGCCTCGGCGTCAGCCCCGCCGACTGCCAGCCATCGCGGATGGCGTCGATCCACGTCCACGCCGCTTCGACCTCGTCGCGGCGCACGAACAGCGTCTGATCGCCCTCGATGAGATCGAGAAGCAGGCGTTCATAGGCGATGCGCCGCCGTTCGGCGGCGAACGTGTCCGACAGCGACAGGTCGAGCGGCACTTCCTTCAGGCGGATACCGTCACGGTCGAGCCCCGGCTCCTTCGCCATCGTCAGCAGCCGGATGGTCTCTTCGGGCTGCAGGCGGATGACGAGCTTGTTCGCCTTGAGCACGCCGCCGCGCTCGGCGAAGATCGAATGCGGCACGCATTTGAACTGGATGTAGATCTCCGACTGCCGCGACGGCATGCGCTTGCCGGTGCGCATGTAGAACGGCACGTCCTTCCAGCGCCAGTTGTCGACAAACGCCTTCAGCGCGACGAACGTCTCGGTATCGGAGCCGCGACCGAGTTCATCGGCATAGCCCGGCACCGGCCGGCCCTGCGACGACCCTGCCGCATACTGCCCGGTCACGGTGAGCTGCGCGGCATTGCCGCGATCGATCCGCCGCAGCGCGCGCAGCACCTTTACCTTCTCGTCGCGAATCGCGGTCGCGTCGTAGCTCGACGGCGGTTCCATCGCGACCAGCGACAGCAGCTGCAGCATGTGGTTCTGCACCATGTCGCGAAGCGCGCCGGCGCCGTCATAGAAGCCGGCGCGGCCTTCGAGGCCGACGGTTTCGGCGACGGTGATCTGGACGTGATCGATGTGGGCGTTGTTCCAGAGCGGCTCGAACAGGCTGTTGCCGAAGCGCAGCGCGAGCAGATTCTGCACCGTCGCCTTGCCGAGATAATGGTCGATGCGGAAGATGCGCTCCTCGGGAAACGCAGCGGTGACGGCATCGTTGATGACACGGCTTGAGGCAAGGTCGACGCCAAGCGGCTTTTCAAGGCCGATGCGGCTGCGTTCGCCGGCAAGCCCGTTGGCGGCAAGCCCTGCGATCGTAGGCTCGAACAGCGACGGCGCCGTCGACAGGAAGATCGCCAGCCCCTGCTTTGGTGCGCCGCAGCGCCGCGCCAGCGCGGCAAAACCGTCCTGCTTGCTGGCGTCGAGCGGCTGGTATGCGAGGCGGTCGAGGAACGCGGCCACCGACGTCCGCCGTTCGGCCGGCAGATAGGTTTCGAGCGCCTTTGTTGCGAACGCGCGGAAACCGTCGTCGTCATGGTCCGACCGCGCGGTGCCGATGATCCGCAGGTCCGGCGGCACCAGGCCGTCGGCATCGAGCGCGCACAACGACGGCAACAGCATGCGCTGGGCAAGGTCGCCCGTCGCGCCGAACAGAATGAGCGTGTCGGCCGTGAAGTTCATGCGTCGCGGTCCCTGTCGTTGCTGCAGCGCACACAGACCTAGCGTCATCGGCCACGAACTCAATGCCCTTGCATACGCATGTGCAGCAATTTTTTTGCCCGATGTCGGGCTGGCGCGTTCGATCCTAACCGGCCGCGAGCAAATCCTTGAGCTGTCCCGCGGTGGCAATCGCGTCCGGCGAGGCATGAACCTTCTGTTCGACAAGACGACGGCCCTGAACATAGTCGCGCGTGGCGTTGACGCAGTCGAGCGCGATGACCCGGCCGCGCCTCAGGTAGACGACCGCGAAGCTGCGCGTGGCGGGATCGCCGCGCACCACGGCCGCGTCGTGGCCGAGCGACAGCCCCACCGTCTGCAACTTGAGGTCGTACTGGTTCGACCAGAACCATGGAGTCGCGGCATAGGGCTGGGGGTCGCCGGCGATCGCACGCGCTGCCGTGGTCGCCTGGTCGGTGGCGTTCTGCACCGATTCGAGCCGGATGCGGGCGCCGTCGGCAAAGCCGTTGGCGTGCGCCGCGCAGTCGCCGACCGCATAGATGTGGGGCAGCGACGTCCGGCAATGGTCGTCGACATCAACGCCGTTGCTGCCAGCAGCGCCCGCCGCGATCAGCGGTGCGACGGCAGGAACGATGCCGATGCCGACGATGACCATGTCGGCGGGAAGCAGTGTGCCGTCAGAAAGGCGAACACCGGTCGCACGCGCGCCGCCTTCGATGGCGACGACGCCGGCGCCGGTCCTGACATCGACGCCATGCGCGCGGTGCTCGGCCTCGTAGAAGCGCGACAGCGGCTCGCCGGCCACGC
>CAYVVV010000038.1:0-16743 GCA_964455325.1 uncultured Sphingosinicella sp.
AGTTTCGGATATCGTGCTTGTAAGCCTCGATCAGGCACTCGTAGATATTTCCCTCGTCGAGTTCGGCATCGCCCATCAGCGCGATCATCCGCCCAGCGTCCTCGGCCCGCATCAGCCCGTGCGCGATCATGTAGTCCTGCACCAGGCTCGCGAACGCAGTGATGGCGACTCCAAGCCCGACCGATCCCGTCGAGAAGTCGACCGGGATCACGTCCTTGGTCCGACTGGGATAACTTTGCGCACCACCTAAACCGCGAAACGCGTTCAGCCTGTCGATGCTCTCGTTGCCCAGCATGTAGTGGATGGCGTGCAGCAACGGACCCGCGTGCGGCTTCACCGCGACGCGGTCGTTCGGCCCCAGCGCGTGGAAGTACAGCGCCGCCATGATCGCGCTCATCGACGCACAGCTTGCCTGATGACCGCCAACCTTTAGCCCGTCGACATTTTCGCGCAGATGGTTGGCATTGTGGATGGTCCAGGCCGACAGCCAGCGTAGCCGCTGCTCGATCGCCTCGAGCGCCGCGATCCTGTCCACTGCCGTTTGTATCGCACCCGCTGTCGTCATCGACCCGTCACCTGCCACGTGCAATGCAGCCTCTACACGTTCAGACGCGGCGGCGGAATGGGACTCAGCCGCCGCTGGCAGCAGCGACCGCCGAGGCGATGTCGTCGCCCTGCGGGTTACCGCGCAGGCGAAGTCCGCCGCTGACGTGCAGCGTCTCGCCGGTGACGAAGCTCTCGTCGCTGGCGAGCCAGACCGCCGCCGCTGCAACGTCGTCGGCCGTGCCGATGCGGCCGAGCGGGTAACGTTTCACAAACGCCGCCTTCAGCCCCGGTACCGCCATCGCCCCCTGCGTCATCGGCGATTCGGTGAGACCGGGGGCGATGGAGTTGTATTTGATCCCGTGCCTGCCGAATTCGTTGGCGAAGCAGCGCAGCACGGCATCGGCGCCAGCCTTGCTGCCGATGTAGGCGGCGTGGTTCTCAATTACGCACACCGTCGTTGCCGAGGTGATCTGGATGACCGACCCGCCACCGTGCGCCATCATCCAGCGGGTGAAGGCCTGCGCGAAGAAGTAGGGCCCCTTGAACTGCAGGGCGAGAATGTCGTCGAGCTGCTGCTCGCTGGTGTCGAGCAATGGGGCCAGCAGGCCGACTCCAGTGGCGTTGACGGCGATGTCGACGGTGCCGAATGCCGCGACCGCCGTATCGATCAGTGACTCGACGTCATGCCTGACGGTGATGTCGCAGACGGCGTGCGCGCCGCCGATCGTCGCCGCGAACTCGGCAAGCGCGGCGGCGTTGCGCCCGGCAACGACAACGCTGGCGCCCTCGTCGGCGAACCGCCGCGCGATCGCCTGCCCCATGTTGTCCTTGCCGGCCGCGCCAAGCACGACTGCGACCTTGCCTTCCAGCCGACGCATGTTCCATCCCCGCGAATGCTATCGATGCAACGGAAGCTAGCACCAGCGCGGCGCGGCGTGGCTTGCCAGAACTGTTAGACGCCGATCAGCGCGTGGCGGGTACCCAGCGTTCTTCAACCCCGCGCGCGAGTTCGTCGGTGAAATGGATGCCGAACTCGCCATGGTCAGCGCGAACGACCCGGCCGGGACGCGTGCCCATGCGCACCGTCGTCACGATGACCGTGTCACCGACCGCAAGCGGTTCGTGCGTTGCGATGCGGACGCCCGTCATCGACAGGTCTAGAACGCGCGCGTTGCCGATACGGCCGCGCCATTCAATGCCGGCCAGATGGTTGGTCGACGCCCGCGTCGCGCGTCGCTGGTTGTCGAGCGCTGTCGTCATGGCACCAGTAGGACACACAATGCTTAACGGCGTGTTGCCGGCACCCACTTGGCGTTGTGCCGTCAATCGGCCATGACGCGGCGATGATACGACGCACGCTCAGCGCCCGCATCGAACGCTTTCCCGTTGCGGGCAGCTTCACCATAGCGCGTGGCGCCAAGACGCACGTCGATGTCGTCGTCGCCGAGATCGTCGCGGGCAGGCATATCGGGCGCGGCGAAGCGACGGCGATCTACTACAGGGGTGAAAGCGCCGAAACCGCGCTCGCCGGTGTCACCAGCACCTCCGATGCAATCGAAGCCGGCATCGGCCGCACCGAACTGCAGGCGCTGCTGCCCGCCGGTGCGGCCCGCAACGCCGTCGACGCGGCGCTGTGGGATCTCGAAGCCAAACAGTCGGGTCGCCGCGTCTGGGATCTGATCGGCCTGCCGCGCCCGGCAGCGGTCCTGACCGCCTACACGCTGTCGCTCGCCGAGCCAGCGGTGATGGAGGCGGCGGCGCGCCAGGCAGCGCACCGCGAACTGCTCAAGCTCAAGCTCGCCGGCGACGACGGCGACATCGATCGTGTCGCTGCGGTACGCAAGGGCGCGCCCGCCGCCCGCCTCATCGTCGACGCCAACGAAAGCTGGGGCGAGATCGACGTCGCCGCTGCTGCCGCGGCGCTTCTCCCCTACCGGGTCGAACTCATCGAACAACCAGTGCCGGCGGGTGCCGATCATCTGCTCGAACGAGTCGCCTCGCCGATCCCGCTGTGCGCCGACGAAAGCCTGCACGACCTTGCCAGCCTCGACGCCTGCCTCGGCCGTTATCACCTCATCAACATCAAGCTCGACAAGGCCGGCGGCCTCACCGAAGCGCTGCGTCTCGTTCGGGCTGCACGCGCTGCCGGCATCGGCATCATGACTGGCTGCATGCTGTCGACCTCGCTCGGCATAGCGCCGGCGTTCCTCGTCGCCGCGCAAAGCCAGTACGCCGACCTCGACGGCCCGCTGCTGCTCGCCAAGGACCGTCCGCACGCGATGCGCTTCGAGGGCAGCGACGTGTTTCCTCCCGAGACGGCGCTCTGGGGCTGAGCGCGTCAGTACACCTCGAACAGCCCGGCCGCGCCCTGGCCGCCGCCGACGCACATGGTGACGACGACATATTTCGCGCCGCGGCGCTTGCCTTCGATGAGCGCATGGCCGGTCAGCCGCGCGCCCGACATGCCATAGGGATGGCCGACCGAGATCGCGCCGCCGTTGACGTTGAGGAGGTCGTTCGGAATGCCGAGCTTGTCACGACAGTAGATGACCTGCACCGCGAACGCCTCGTTGAGTTCCCAGAGGCCGATGTCGTCCATCCTGAGGCCGTTTGCCTTGAGCAGCTTCGGCACTGCGTAGATCGGCCCGATGCCCATCTCGTCGGGGTCGAGTCCGGCGGTCGCGATGCCGACGTAGCGGCCGAGCGGCTGCAGTCCCCGCCGCTCTGCCTCCCTCGCCTCCATCAGCACGCAGGCCGATGCGCCGTCGGACAGCTGGCTGGCGTTCCCGGCGGTCACGTTCATGCCCGGCCCGCGCACCGGCTGCAGGCCCTTCAACCCCTCGATCGTCGTCTCCGGCCGGTTGCCTTCGTCCTTGGTCAGCGTCACCTCGTGCTTAGTAATCTCGCCCGTCTCCTTGTTCTTCATGACCATGACGGAGGGGAGGGGGACAATCTCGTCATCGAACTTGCCCGCCTGCTGCGCCGCTGCGGTCCGCATCTGCGACTGCAGCGCATATTCGTCGCAGGCATCACGGTCGACGTTGTAGCGCTTCGCCACGACTTCGGCGGTGTCGATCATCGGCATGTATATGTTGGGGTGCATCTCGACGAGGCTGAGGTCGGGCTCGACGCGCATCTTCTCGTTCTGCACCATCGAGATCGATTCAACGCCGCCGCCGACGACGATCGTCTGCCCATCGGCGATGATCTGCTTGGCAGCGATCGAAATCGCCATCAGCCCGGAGGCGCACTGGCGGTCGACGCCCATGCCCGACACGCTCGTCGGCAGCCCGGCGCGCAGCGCACTTAGCCTGCCGATGCATGGCGCCTGCACGCCCTGCTGGATCGAGGCGCCGATGACGCAGTCGTCGACCTCGGCGGGGTCGACGCCGGCGCGGGCGACGGCGTGCTTCACCGCATGACCGGCGAGCGTCGGCGACGGCGTCGCGTTGAAGGCGCCGCGGTAGGCCTTGCCGATCGGCGTGCGGGCGGTGGAGACGATGACAGCTTCGCGCATGGGTGAACTCCTTTTGTAACGGTCAGGCCGCGGGAAAGCGCGGCATGTCGGGTTCAAGCGGCAGATCGAGCGCGCCGCAGATCAGCGACACGCCATGATAGAACGCCACCAGCTGCACAATCTCAAGTACCTGCGCCTCGTCGAAGTGTGCGCGAAGCGCAGACCATTCGGCGTCGTTCAGCCGTTTCCGGTCGATGAGGGCGTCGACCGTCGCGACCAGCACCTGTTCGCCAGGCGACCACACCGGGTTACGCGGATCGCCATACACCAGCGCGCGCGCCTCGGCTTCGCCGAAGCCGACCTTGGCGCCGAACCCGGCGATGTGCACGCTCCATTCATATTCGCAGCCGCAGCGCGCCGTCGTGCGGTCGATGACGATCTCGCGCTCGCGCAAGCTCAGCGGGCCGCGATCGAGCAGCGAGCCGGCGCTGAACTTGCGCCACGCGCGTTCGTTCGTCGCCAGTGTCCTGAACAGCACGAGCGGTTCGGCGCCGGGCGGCATGACCGTGTCCATCGCCTTCTGGAAGGCCTCTGGAAAGGGCCGCTCGAGCGGTGCGATGCGTGGACCCTGCCGCTCAGACATAGGTCAGCGTGATCCATTCGGCGACGAGCGCCGGTTTGTCCTCGCCCTCGATCTCGACGGTAACCTCGGTCGTCGATTGCAGCACGCCACCGCCGCGCTCGTCGACGCCGACAAGCTTGAAGCGCGTGCGGATGCGCTTGCCCGATCGCACGGGTGCCATCAGCCGCAGTTTGTTGAAGCCGTAGTTGACGCCCATTTTCGTGCCTTGGATGGCAGGTAGCACGCCATAGGCCATCACCGGCATCAGCGAGGCGGTGAGGAAGCCGTGCGCGATGGTGCCGCCGAACGGCGTCTGCTTCGCCAGCTCGGGATTGACGTGGATGAACTGGTGGTCGCCAGTGCAGTCGGCGAAGGCGTCGATCTTCGCCTGATCCACGAGCACCCAGTCGGAGACACCAAGTTCGGTCCCCGCTTTCGCCTTGTATTCATCGACTGTGAGCGCTGCCGCCACGATGGCCTCCCCCGTGCTGATCAAAGGCGACGCTAATAGCCCGGTCTGACACTGCCTAGATAGGCAAAACGTGAGTGTTCTTGACTTCCTCGAGCACGGCATACGTACGCGTCTCGCGCACGCCGGGCAGGTTGACCAAGGTGTCGCCGAGGAAAGCGCGATAGGCAGCCATATCCTTGACGCGCGCCTTGATCAGATAATCGAACCCGCCCGCGACCATGTGACACTCGGTCACCTCGGGCATGGTCCGGACAGCCGACGCGAAGGCATCGAACACCTCACCGGTGGTACGGTCGAGCACGACCTCGACGAAGATCAGCAGCGCCCGGTCCAGCAGCACTGGATCGAGCACGGCGACAGTGCCCTTGATGTAGCCGCGGTCGCGCAGGCGGCGCACGCGTTCGTGGCATGCGGCCGGCGACAGGTTGCATGCTTCGGCGAGCGACTGGTTGGTGATGCGGCCATCGGTCTGCAGGGCGCGCAGGATCGCGCGGTCGGTCGCGTCGATATGCATTGGTCGAATCTTCTTCGGAAAATGTGTCGTACACCGATGATACTCTGGACATCACCGGAATCAATCGAAGCACCTTTCGCCGCTGCGATGATAATGCCGAACAATCATCAATGGAGTCTGCCATGACGCTCGCCGACCATCGGGCCACCATGCAACGCCTGCACCGCGCGCCCGAGCCCGAGGTGCTAGCGCCGCTGCTGCGCGATGCGGCCGTCGACGATGCGCTGCGCGCGCGGATCGTAAACCGTGCACGCCCCCTGCTCCGCGACCTCCGCGCCGCGCAGGCGGAGGGCTGGGTCAACCGTTTCCTTAACGAGTACCGACTCAACACCGACGAGGGCATCGCGCTGCTGTCGCTCGCCGAGGCGTTCCTGCGCGTGCCCGACGCCGAAACCGCCGACCTGCTCATCCAGGACAAGGTCGGCCGCGCCGACTGGGGCAGCCATTCGGGGCAATCGGACTCGTTGCTCGTCAACAGCGCCACATGGGGTCTTGTCGTCACCCGCGCACTCGTCGGCGAGCAGGCGTCGGTGCTGAAGCGCCTGATCGGCCGCGTCGGCGAACCGGTCGTGCGCACGGCGGTCGGCGCGGCGATGCGGCTGATGGGGCAGGTGTTCGTCATGGGCCGCACCATCGACGAGGCGCTCGACCGGGCGAATGCACGTGATTACCGCGCATTCACGGCCAGCTTCGACATGCTTGGCGAGGCAGCGCGCACCTATGCCGACGCCGAGCGCTATTTTGCGGCTTATGCGGCGGCGATCGAGCGTATTGGCAAGGCGAACACGGCCAGGAGCCATAGTATTTCGGTCAAGCTGTCGGCGCTGCATCCGCGCTACGAGACGGCGCAAGCCGCAAGTTGCGTCCCCGCGCTGACGGCAATGCTGCGCGAGCTAGCGACGAAGGCGGCGACGGCCAACATCGGGCTGACCGTCGATGCCGAAGAATCGGAGCGCCTCGCCATGTCGCTCGACATCATCGAGGGCGTCGCGCGCATGCCCTCGCTGAAGGGCTGGAACCAGCTCGGCATGGCCGTCCAGGCCTATTCGAAGCGGGCGCGCGCAGTCGTCGGCTGGGCCAATGCGCTGGGGCGTGAGACGCGCCGCACGCTGCACGTCCGTCTCGTCAAGGGTGCTTACTGGGACAGCGAGATCAAGCGCACGCAAGAAAGCGGCCTTGCCGACTATCCACTGTTCACGCGCAAGGCGGCAACCGATGTTTCCTACCTCGCCGTCGCGCGCGACATGCTGGCGGCGAAGAACATCCGTCCCGCCTTCGCCAGCCACAACGCGCTTACCGTCGCCACCATTCTCGAATGGGCCGGCAAGCGCCGCGACTTCGAGTTCCAGCGCCTGCACGGCATGGGCGCCGGCCTTTACGAACGGCTCGTCGAGCAGGAGGGCTACAGCTGCCGCATCTACGCGCCCGTCGGCGGCCATCGCGACCTGCTTGCCTATCTCGTCCGCCGGTTGCTGGAAAACGGCGCCAATTCCAGCTTCGTGCACCAACTCGCCGATCCCGATGTGACCGACGAGGAACTGCTCGCCGATCCGGTCACCAAGATCGCTGCCGTCGCCGGATCACGCCACCCGTCGATCCCGTTGCCGCGCGATCTGTTCGGAGAACGACGCAACAGCGAGGGACTTGATCTGCAGGATGCAGCGGTGTTGCATGGGCTTGTCGACGACATCAGTCGCTACCCTCGCGATCGCGGCGAGCACATAGCCGAAGCCACCACCCCCCGCCGGACGCACACGCCCGCCGAAGTCGCGGCGATGATCGATGCCGCGCACGCGGCCTATCCGGCGTGGTCGCGCACCGCCGTCGAGGCACGCGCACAGATCCTCGAAAGGCTGGCCGGTCTGCTCGAGGCAAACCGCACCGAGCTGATGGCGCTTGCCGTTCATGAAGCCGGCAAGACCTATGCCGACGCGCTCAGCGAAGTGCGCGAGGCGGTCGATTTCTGCCGCTATTACGCTGCAGAGGCACGGCGCGTGTTCGCGCCCATCGCCCTCCCCGGCCCTACCGGCGAGAGCAACCAACTGCGCCTCGAAGGCCGCGGTGTATTCGCCTGCATCGCCCCCTGGAACTTCCCGCTCGCCATCTTCCTCGGCCAGGTGTCGGCCGCGCTCGTCGCCGGCAACACGGTGATAGCCAAGCCTGCGCCGCAAACGCCGCGCATCGCCGCGCGCGCCGTCGAGCTGGCCTGCGAGGCCGGCCTGCCGCGCGACGCACTCCACCTCGCGTTCGGTGGGCCGGAGGTCGGCGCCGTGATCACGGGCGACCCCCGCGTCATGGGCGTCGCCTTCACCGGCTCGACGGCCACCGCAAAGGCGATCCAGCGCAGCCTCGCCGTTGCCGACGACCGGCCGATCGTACCGCTGATTGCCGAAACCGGCGGCGTGAACGCGATGATCGTCGATTCAACCGCGCTGCCCGAACAGGCCGTCGCCGATGTCATCGCGTCGGCGTTCCGTTCAGCCGGACAGCGATGTTCGGCGCTGCGGCTGCTCGTGCTGCAGGACGACTGCTATGATCGCATGCTCGACATGCTGATCGGGGCGATGGACACGCTTGTCGTCGGCGATCCCGTCGATCCCGCAACCGACGTCGGTCCGGTGATCGACGATGCTGCCTATGACAAGCTGATGGCATAACGCAACGCGGCCCGGCCGCGCTGGCTGGAGACGCTGAATGCGGCGGCGGGCCGCTTTGTGCCGCCGACGATGATCGCCATCGATCGGGTCGAGGATCTGCGCCAGGAGTGGTTCGGACCGATCCTGCATGTGACCCGGTGGCGGGCGGGAACGTTCGACGAAACCATCCGGCGCATCAACGCCAGCGGCTATGGTCTCACCATGGGTCTGCACAGCCGTATCGCCAGCCGCTGCGAGCGCGTCATCGCCGGCGCACATGTCGGTAACCTTTATGTCAACCGCTCGATGATCGGTGCCGTCGTCGGCTCGCAGCCGTTTGGCGGCGAGGGACTGTCGGGTACCGGGCCGAAGGCGGGCGGCCCATTCTACCTGCCCCGCTTCGCGGTCGAACGCACGGTCAGCATCGACACGACGTCGGCGGGCGGCAACGCCAGCCTGCTGTCGATCGACGACGCCAACGCATAGCGGCGTCAGGGCGCCGGCTGCAGTTCGCGTGGAACAGCAAGCGGGTCCACCGGCTTGCCGTCAAGACCGGCAAGGAAGCCCGTCTGCGTCGGATAGGCGAAGTCGACATCGAGTTCGGCGAAGCGACGCACGATGCCGATCATCACCTTGTGGCGCGTGTCCATCATGTCGCCGAGCTCGGCGCTCTCGACGTGGAAGACAATCTCAAGATCGATCGAACTGGCGCCGAAGTTGACGATATGCGCGCGGTCGAAGCTGGCAAGTTTGCAGGTTGCGATGATCTTCTCGATCTCTTGCGGCAGCGCTTCCAGCACGTCCGGCGGCGTCTGGTAGATGATGCCCACGGCCATCACGACCCGTCGCCGGTTGTACTGCGCGTGATTGTGAATACGGTTTTCGAGCAGGCGGGCGTTCGACACCGACACCACCTCGCCTGACAGCGCGCGAACGCGCGTGGTCTTGAGGCCGATCTTTTCGACCGTTCCCGTCAGCGTGTCGACGGTGATCGTGTCGCCCTTGACGAAGGGCTTGTCGAACAGGATCGACAGTGCTGCGAACAGGTCGGAGAAGATGCCCTGCGCGGCAAGGCCGATGGCAATGCCGCCGATGCCGAGACCAGCGACAAGGGCGGTGACATTGACACCCATGTTGTCGAGGATCACGATCACCGCGACCGCCCAGATCGCGACGTTGACGATGAGACGGATGACGCCCATCGCCGACGATAGCTGGACGTTTTCCGCGTCCGCCGACGCCGACCGGCGCTCGATGATGGCGAGCCCGAGTTCGCGCACCCAGATCGCCGCCTGAATGACGACCGCCGCCGTCACCACTGCCTCGACCAGCCCGACCCAGCCCGGCGGCGCGTCGAGGCCGAGCGTGACAAGTTCACCGGCGAGCGCGGCGAGGAAGAAACTGCGTGTACGCGCCAGAATGCGTGCGACGATCTCGCGCCAGCTGTGCAGGGGATGATCGTCGGGCCTGCCAGCGAGCCGGCGGAGCAGTCCGCGCACAGCGACCAGCAGCACGTACAGGGCCACCGCGACGCCGACGTGGATCAGCACGTCTAGGCCGTTTCCCTGCAGCCACGCAACAGCCCGCTCGATCTTGGCGACGCTGGTCGCGGTCAACGCGCCGGTGGCCATCGCCGCATTGGTAGCCGTCATGCCGTTGCCGGGCCGCCGCTGGCACCGATCGATCCGGCGCCGCGGCGCGGCGGGGCGACGCGCGTATCGACCTTGTTGGCCACGCGCTCGCGGCGCACGATGTGATGCGCGGCGATGGTGATCGACAACAGGAAGTAATAAGGCGGCTGGAATGCGATGCCAACGAACATCGAGCCGCTCATGTAGGTCAGCATGGCAATCGTCATCATCGTGCCCAGGTTGCGGAACCAGGTGTCCTGTGCCGGATCGCCGGTGGAGGCCTTGCGCAACCGCCAGGCCGTGCGCAGCGCCAGCACGACGATCGCCAGATAGAGGGCAAGCCCCGGATAGCCGAGTTCGCCGAGAACCTCGAAATAGCTGTTGTGGAACGCGCGGGCATCATCGGTCACGCGCGCCGTGCTTACCGCCTGGTTGTCGGCGTCGCCGCTCCGCGTCTTGATCTGCACTTCGATGCGGTTGATGCGGTACACACCGAAACCGCCACCGAGCGGGTTTTCCGCGACGAAGTCGAGCGTCCATTGCCAGACTGCGAGCCGGGTCGACGCCGACAGATCCTCGTCGAACGAACGGATCGTCGACATGCGCTCGGTGAACGACGCCGGCAGCAGCGGATAGGCGATCATGGCAGCAGCGACGAACCCAACGCCAAGCAGGATCTTGCGCTTGCTGACGAGCCACAGCAGACCGGCAAGCATTGCGCCGGCGACAAGGCCGGTGCGCGCCTCCGCGCCCACGGTCACCAGCGTCATCGAGAAGATGATCCCGGCCGTCGCCAACAGCGTCAGCAGCGAGCGTGGCATGATGCCGTTGTGGCGGTACAGCCAGAGCGTGACCGGAATCAGGCTGAGCGCCACCGTTGCCAGCGTACTGCCTTCGTAAAGCCCGGTGTTGCTGTCCAGCAGGAACGACACGTTGCCATAGCCGCCGCTGCCGAGCAGCGTCTTGATGCCCCCCGAAATCGTGATCGCGGCGGTGCTGAGCACCATGACGAATGCTGCCGCCTCGATCCGCCGGCGGGTAGTGAGCACCCACGGCAGGAAAACGGAGAAGGCCAGCCCCTTCCAGACCCAGTCCCACTTCTCGTAGGCGTGCTGATCGAGCACTGCCCAGCCGAAGGTGTTGACCGTGGCATAGACGATCAGGATCAGGATCAGCACCTGCACGACACTGATCCGGGCGCGCTGCTTGTCGTCGAGGAAGACATAGAAGGCAAGCGCGCCGACCGCCATGAACAGCGCAACCGGAGCGCTGTTGAGAAACCAGTAGGTCAGCTTCTGCGGCTGCAGGAAATCGACCCAGATGTAGCCAAGCGCCATGAAGTACGGACGCCGGAACGAGGCGATCACGAACCCCAGGATGAAACAAATGAGGATGAGGTCGCGCATCAGCCCGGACTAGGCCCGCCCTGCCGCTTCGGCTTGCGGCCGATCCGCCGCGGCTCGACGCGCGCCTTGCCGTCCTCGGTTTGCGAATAGCACCGCCACAGCACGATGATCATCATCAGCTGCGACACCAGGAGCGCGAAATTGTCGACCATGATGGCGTTCCCTTACCCGCGACCGAATTAACATCTTGTGCAGCAGCGCGCAAAGCCGGTTGCGAAACTGCAAGCCATTGGCGATACGACGCGTCGCAATCCGCCGAGGACCGACGCCCCGATGCAGAAGAAGGTACACATCATCGCCGCCGCGCGACCGAACTTCATGAAGGTCGCGCCGCTCTACCATGCGCTTGCGGCGGCGGACGACTTCGTGCCCGTGCTGATCCACACCGGGCAGCACTACGACGCCAACATGTCGGACGACATATTCGCCGACCTCGACCTGCTGGCCCCCGACCATCATCTTGGCGTCGGCTCGGGCAGTCATGCCGAACAGACGGGCAAGGTCATGATCGAGTACGAGAAAATCGCGGTCGAGCAGCGTCCGGACTGGCTGGTCGTGGTCGGCGACGTCAATTCGACCGCGGCCTGCGCGATGGTCGGCGCCAAGCTGCACATTCCCGTCGTCCATCTCGAGGCGGGGCTGCGCTCGCGCGACCGCGACATGCCGGAGGAGATCAACCGGCTGGTCACCGACGTGCTCGCCGACGTGCTTTGGACCCCTTCCCCCGACGGCGATGCAAACCTGATCGCCGAAGGCATTCCCGAGCGCCGCATCACGCGCGTCGGCAACATCATGATGGACAGCCTGGAGTATATCCGGCCGAAGCTCGATGCCGAGAACGCGGCAGCACGTTTCGGCCTGGCACCGAAGGGCTATGGCATCGTCACGCTGCACCGCCCGTCCAACGTCGATGATCGCGACCAGTTCACCGCGCTCGCTGCCGCACTCGTCGAAGCGTCGCGCCGGCTGCCGCTCGTGTTCCCGATGCATCCCCGCAGCAAGGCGCGCATGGAAGCCTTCGGCCTGGCGGACGAGTTCGCGAAGGGCGACATCCGCATCATCGAGCCGCAGTCGTACAAGCCGTTCATGAGCCTCCTCAAGGACGCGCGCATCGCCATCACCGACAGCGGCGGTCTGCAGGAGGAAACCACCTATCTTGGCATTCCTTGCCTGACGCTCCGCGAGAATACCGAGCGACCGATTACCATTACCGAGGGGACCAACCGCCTCACCCGCCCCGACACGCTCGTCGCCGCGCTCGACGCCGCGCTGGCAGCGCCCGCCGGCGCGCACCGCAAGCCCGAGTTCTGGGACGGCCACGTCGCTGGCCGCTGCGTCGAAGATCTCCGACGGCGGGCCCGAAATCCACGTGGCTAGCATCCGCCCGCTGCACATCCTCGACCACTCGCTGCCGCTGCACAGCGGCTACACCTTCCGCACGCGCGCGCTGATCGAAGGGCAACGCCGCATTGGCTGGGAGCCGGCGATGCTGACAACGCCGCGACACTATGCCGACGGGCCCGATCCCGAGACCATCGATGGCCTGACCTTTCACCGCACGCGCCGCACTGGGCGCATCCCACTGCTCAGCGAGACCGCGGCGACGACGAGGCGCCTCGATCAGGTCATCGAGGCGTTGCGGCCCAACATCCTCCACGCACACTCGCCGGTGCTGACGTTCGCCGCCGCCCATGGCGCGGCGCGCCGACACAACCTGCCGCTGGTTTACGAGATCCGCGCCTTCTGGGAGGACGCTGCGGTCGGCAACGGCAGCCGACGCGAAGGCGACCTCAAATACCGATTGACGCGCGCCGCGGAAACCTGGGCGTGCCGCCGTGCCGATGCCGTCGGCGCGATCTGCAAGGGCCTGATCGGTGATCTCGCTGCGCGCGGCATCGACCCCGCCAAGACGTTCGAGGTGCCCAATGCGGTCGACCTTGCACAGTTCGGCACGCCGGAACCGCGCGATACGGCACTCGCCGCCGCGCTCGGGCTGGACGATGCCGAAGTGGTCGGCTTCCTGGGGTCTTTCTATGATTACGAGGGACTCGACATCCTCATTGCGGCAATGCCCGCGCTCGTCGCGGCGCGGCCGAAGGCGCGGCTGCTGCTCGTCGGCGGCGGACCGGTGGAGGCCGCGCTCAAGGCTGCCGCTGCCGCGTCGCCCGCCGGCGACCGCATCCGCTTCGTCGGTCGCGTGCCGCACGCCGACATCGGGCGCTATTATGGCCTCGTCGACGTGCTTGCCTATCCGCGCAAGAAGATGCGGCTCACCGAACTGGTCACGCCGTTGAAACCGCTCGAGGCGATGGCGCAGGAGAAACTCGTCGCCGCGAGCGACGTTGGCGGCCATCGCGAACTGATCACCGACGGGGTGACCGGCACGCTGTTCGCGCCCGACGATCCCGCCGCGTGCGCCGGCGCGCTCGCCGGGCTGTTCGCCGACCGCGCGCGCTGGCCCGAACGCCGCGCGACGGCTAGGCAATGGGTGGCGACCGAGCGCAGCTGGGATCGCAGCGTTGCCGCCTACGTCCCCGTCTACGAGCGGCTGCTCAACCGCTAGTCGCGTACCGTCAGCGCCTCGAAGCGAAGCCGACGCGTAGCCAGTACGCCGTCGCTGATCCGCTCCTCTCCGACGAAACAGACATCGGCGAGCAGCTCGCCGCGCAAGCGGATGTCACCACCATCGAGCTGGGCACGAAAGCGCTCGGCATTGCCGTCGACGCGGTCGGGCCGACCGTCGAAGCGCACGGTAAACGCGTGCCGATGGCCCTCGAACGTCGCACTCGCCCAGCGGGTGCTGCTGTAACCTTCAACACATGCGCTGGCCAGCGGATCGCTACCATCGTGATTGCACGTCGTCCGGTCGAGCAGCTTGCCGATCTGGCGCAGCAGCGGCGCCGGTTTTGGCCACGGCTGCATCAGCGCACCCCCGCGTTCAGTCGATCGACATAGGCGAGCACGCGCGCGGCGGTTTGCGGCCGCAACTCGCGACCGCGGCGGAGGTCGAAGACGAGTCGCGGGTCGTGCACCGCGTCGCGGCCAAATCGCGTTGGCGTCATCCCATGACGGCGGAGGCATCGTTCGATCGTAAGCAAAAGCGACATCGTTTCTCTCCTATTGAATAGGAAAAAAACGACTATGCAGCGATTTCCTACTTGTCTAGGATAAAAACGATTGACGATGATGCAACGCTGACCGAGGCATGGCCGTGAACGACGCCGTCCGCAGGACGCTCGATACATTGATCCGCGCGCGTGGAGACGATTATGCGTCGGTGTCGCGATTGCTTGGGCGTAATCAGACCTATATCCAGCAGTTCATCCGCCGCGGCGTGCCACGCAAGCTCGACGAGGACGACCGGCGCGTGCTGGCGCGCCATTTCGATGTACCCGAACATCTGCTCGGCGGGCCGCCGACGCGTGTCGGTCGCGCCGTGGTTGCCGATCGGGGCGCGGCAGTCACCGCCGACGATTATCTGCTCATTCCCTATCTCGACGTCGGTGCGTCGGCTGGTGCCGGTGCGCTGCTTGCCGACGACGAGCGCGCCGAATCGGCGCTGGCCTTTCAGTCGCGCTGGATCCGCCGCATGTGCAGCGGAGATCCGCAGGCGCTGTCAGTGATTCGCGTCGATGGCGATTCGATGCTGCCGACGCTCGCCGACGGCGATCCGATCCTGGTCGACACCGCCGACGCCGCCGAACGGCTGCGCGACGGCATCTATGTGCTGCGGATCGATGACACGCTGATGGTGAAAAGGCTGGCGCGCAACCCGAAGACGCGCGGTGTCGCCGTGCGCAGCGACAATCCCGCCTACCCGAGTTGGGACGACTGCCGGCTTGCGGACATCGACGTCATCGGTCGCGTCATCTGGGTCGGGCGCGAACTGCGCTGACCATCACGACGCATGGCGTTTCGTTCGCCTAGCGTGCGATCGCCATCGATAACGCGGCAAGCAGCACACCGACGACAAGGCCGGCGACAAAGCCGATCGACGGTTGCCTTGTCGCAACCCCGATGGCGACCCCGGCGATCACCGCTCCGGCGACGAGTATGCCGGCAGCCGTCTGCCGCGGTGGTCGCATCATGCGCCCGGCCGCGTCTGGCCACGCACGTGCCGGTTGTCCCGCGCTGGCACAGGCTGGACGCACTGTGTTGTCCATTTCAACGCATAAGCCATTGTTCTTTAATTCCGTTTCCTTCTGGCATCGGTCTTGCGTCTAGCACGGCAATCTTGGGAATGGTCAGGACAGTACCATGCACCTGCTTGCTATACATGATCGCGGTTCGCTGGAAGACGCGTCGAGCCTGATTGCCAAATTTGGCGACGACGCAGTCATGGAGGCAGCGTCGATTGCCGACCGCTACCGCGACTCGGGCAACCTCGATCAGTTCTGCCGCTGGCGGCAGGTCGAGCGCGCGGTCATGCTGCTGCAACTCGAGGACATCGTCGGCGAGGTTCATTAGCGCGGCGTTGAACGCCTCGGCGCTGCGACGACAAAAAGCCTAACATCGGGCAATACGATTCCGCTACACGGCGGCGATGGGTCGCCGCGACGCTCGTATTGCCTTGGCTGCCACGTTGCTATCGGCATGGCCGGCAACCAATGCCATGGCGCAACCGGCTCCAGCCGAAACAGCGCCGCTCGACGCGCCCGCATTTGATCCGCGCGCGCCGCTGCCCGAGATTCCCGAGATCGAAGCCGAATGGCGCGAATTCCTGATCGATGCGCCGGACGCGGCGCCGACAACCGACACGGCAGCGCCGACAGCGCTGCGCTATCAGTTCGCGATCGCGCCGATCCAGAAGTTCCCGTTCTCGGCGCGCTTCCGGGCGCTGTCGTCCCTCGTCGCCGGCCGCGGCAAGCCTGTCGATTCACTCGCCGAGCTGCAACGTCGCGTCCGCGAGGATACCGACCTCTTGCGACGACTGTTTCGCGCCGAGGGCTTCTACGATCCCGACATCGCGATCGAAATCGACCCGGCTGCGCGCGATGGCGTCGTCACCGTCACGACGACGCTTGACCCGGGGCCGCGCTACCGCATCGCCCGGATCGACATTGCGCTCGACGATGCAGGCGAACGCGATTTCGTCCGGTCAAAGCTGGGTCTTTCCGTCGACGATCCGCTGACAGCGACGGCGCTCAACGCCGCGCTTGATCGCCTGCGCATCGCCCTTCCCGAAAGCGGTTTCCCGTTCGCCAGGGTGGCCGATCCTGACATCGTCGTCGACCACGACACGCGAACAGCAACCTACGCGCTTGACGTCCGTCTCGGCGCCTCATCGCGCTTTGGCACGATCGAGGTCGCCGGCGATCCGCTGTTCAGCGCCAAGCATCTTGGGCGGCTCGCGCGCTTCAAGCCGGGTGACCGCTACGATGCCGCCCAGGTCGAGGATCTGCGTCGCGCGATCATTGCCACCGGCCTTGTCAGCAGCGTCAGCATCACCCCGCGCGAGC
>CAYVVV010000039.1:0-4822 GCA_964455325.1 uncultured Sphingosinicella sp.
CCGCGGCTGCACAGCCGCAAGCTGCGCGCGTGCGACGAACCGGCGTTCAGGTAAGACACCATCGCGAGCTCAGCCACTCGATTGCTGGAGAAGTCGCCTTCACGTCCCGTCCGACAGCGGCGTGGGCAGCTATCGCCGTCAACTGCATCTGCCCCGGGCCGATCCGCACCGGCATGACTGACGCCGTGCCCTAGGAGTACAAGGCGATTTTCGCCTACAACCGGGCCGCGCTACGCCGTTACGGCGAGCCCGAAGAGGTCGCGCACATGACACTGTCGTGCGTGCTGCCGGCGGCCTGCCCTCATTACGCTACCAGCCGCACTGGCGGCCCCTGTTCTGCTCCTGAAGCCACGTCATCAGCGGCTGGAAGTAGGCGATCATAGCCGTCCCATCCATTTCGCGGCTGCCGGTGAAGGCTTCGAGCGCCTCCGGCCATGGCCGCGACGCGCCCAGCGCCAGCATGGCATTGAGCCGCTCGCCGACCGCCTTGTTGCCGTAGATCGAGCAGCGGTGCAGCGGCCCCTGCCAGCCCGCCTGCTCGCACGCCGCCTTGTGGAACTGGAACTGCAGCAGCCGCGCGAGATAGTAGCGTGTGTAGGGTGTGTTGCCAGGGATGTGAAACTTCGCCGCCGGGTCGAAGTCGGCCTCGCTGCGGGCGACCGGGGGGACGATGCCCTGATACTCGCGACGCAGGTCGGTCCACGCCGCGTTGTAGTTCGTCGGCGTGATGGTGCCGTTGAACACCCCCCAGCGCCACTTGTCGACGAGCAGGCCAAAGGGGAGGAACGCCACCTTGTCCATCGCCTGGGCGAGGAGGAGGCCAATGTCCTTGTCGGCGCTCGGTACCTTCCGGCGGTCGAGGAGGCCGATCTGCACGAGGTATTCGGGCGTCACGCTCAACGCAATGAAGTCGCCGACCGCCTCGTGGAAACCGTCGTTGGCGCTGTTCAAATAGAGGAACGGCTGCCCGTTGTAGGCGCGCTGGTAGTAGTTGTGGCCAAGTTCGTGGTGCACGGTGACGAAATCGTCGGCGTTGACCTTGGTACACATCTTGATGCGCAGGTCGTCGACGTTGTCGATGTTCCACGCGCTCGCATGGCAGACCACTTCGCGATCGCGCGGCGCGGTGATCATCGAGCGCTGCCAGAACGTCTGCGGCAGCGGTGCGAAGCCGAGCGACGAGAAGAACGCCTCGCCGGTCCTGACAATGGTCTCGGGCGTGTAGCCCTTCGCCTGCAACAGCGAGGCGAGGTCGTAACCGACATCGCCCGCACCCTTCGGCGCGACGATGTCGTAAATATTGCCCCATTCCTGCGCCCACATGTTGCCGAGCAGGTCGGCGCGGATCGGTCCCGTCGCCGGCTGCACGGCATCGCCGTATCGCTCGTTGAGCTTGGCGCGCGTGTAGCAGTGCAGCTGCTCGTAGAGCGGCTTCACCTGCTGCCAGCTATCGTCGGTGAGCTTGGCGAAGGCGTCGGGGTCCATGTCGTAGCCCGAGCGCCACATCGCGCCGGTGTCGGCGTAGCCGAGCGCTTTCGCCCCGGCGTTCGATATTTCAACAAAGCGCGTGTAGTCCCGCCGCATCGGCGCGCCGACCTTGTGCCAGCTGACCCACATCTCCTTGAGCAACTGAGGATCGCGCACCGTGCCCATCAGCGCCTCTAGGTCGTTGCCGCTCGTCACCTTGCCCTGATAGGTACCCTTGCCCTTGCCATAGGCGGACTGCATGCCGGTCAGCAGCATCGACAGCTCGTTGGCGGCACCGGGCAGGTCGGGCGCCGGCGCGACGAGGCCCTGGCGCAGGATATTGAGCTTGCGCCTGGTATCGTAGGAGAGGCCGGGGAGCGACGCGTATTTCGCCGCCTGCCCGGCGAGGCGGACGCCGGCCTCGGTAAAGGCGGCGCCGGTCCTGGCGGCAAGGATGTCGGTGTCCTCGGTGATGTAGGTGGCGTTCACCCACGCCGCGCGCGCGGCGAAGATGCCGAGGTCGGCGAGTTCCTTCTCGGCACGGGCGACGAAGGCATCGGCTTCGGCCACGGTCGGCGGGGCCTCGGTGGCGGTTGCTGCCGCCGTCGTCCCGGCGGTGGTGGCGGCGCAGCCGGTGAGCAGCAGCGTTGCGACGGCGAGCGTCGACGTCAGCGATTTCATATTTCACTCCCCAGTACGATTGTTGCCAGGGTTAGAGCGCGGCACGCGGAGTCGCGTCAAGCCGCGAACCAGTCTACGAGCGCCTGGCCAAGTTCGGGTTTCGACACGCTCGACATGTGTGTGCCCGGCATTTCGCGCCAGGTGGCGTTGGGTAGCGTCGCGGCGAGCCTGCGCGCCTCGGCGTTGTAGTGGTCGTCGCTGCCGCACAGCACCAGCGCGGGCCGGTCGATCGCCGCGACCTCGTCGAGCGCGGCATCGATCTGCGCGCCAAGGACACCGAGCGCGGCGTCGGGGTCGACGGCATTGGTCCTCATGAACTGGACTGCGAAATATTGCTCGCTGCCCTTCGCGTGGGCGTCGCGATTGCGCACGACGTCCATGAACCAGCGCGTGCCACCGCCCGAATCGACGATGCCCTTCAGCCCCATGCCGACGACGGCAATCTTCTGCGGCCGGGCCCCCCGGATGACGCAGCGCAGCGTCTGCCGCCCGCCCAAGGAGTAGCCGCCCATGTCATAGTCGCTAAGGCCGAGGTGATCGATGAGCGCCAGCGTGTCGGTCGCCAGCACATCGGCGGGATAATGGGCAGCGTCCCCGGGCGCGGCGCTTTTGCCGTGGCCGCGGAAGTCGGGCATGATGACGCGCAGCCCTGCACCGGCGAGGCGCGCCGCCGTGCCGAACTTCAGCCAGTTGACCCAAGCGTTCGAAAACAGCCCGTGCAGCAGCACGAGCGGGCGGCCTTCGCCCAGTTCGGTCCAGGCGATCTCGATGCCATCGAACGAAGTGAAGCGATGCTCAGTAGGCGGATTGGGCACCGGCATCCTTCCAGCGCTGAAGCGTCGGCGCAAACTCGTCGGCGCGGTGCGATGGCAGTGCGCTCGTGTCGCTCCAGGCATCAAGCCGGCCTTCGACGCCGAAGTTCCATTTGGGCACGAATGGCGTCGGGTCGTCGAAGCTGCCGATGGTCAGGTCCATCTTGTCGCTGTCGGGATAGGCAAAGCCAAGCGGCGTGCCGCACGCCGAGCAGAACGGCCGCCGCGCGATCGGCGAGGAGGCATACCAATCGGGTTCCGCCGCCCAGGTCACCGCCGCCTTCGGCAGGTTCTTGTAGGCGACCGAGACGCCGCCAGTCGCCCGCTGGCAATAGCGGCAGTGACACAGATAGGCATCGAAATCCTCGATCTCGGCGGTATAGCGGATACGGCCGCACTGGCAGCCGCCGGTCATCCTTGTCATCGCTGCTTCAGTCCTGCCTGCTGCATCCGCCAGACCGCGAGGTCGATGCGGTCCTGGCCGAAAAAGGGTTCGCCGTCGAAGACGAAGGTTGGCACGCCCCAGTGGCCGGCCGCTTCAAGCGCGGCTTGGCTTCCGGCGATCTCGGCGTCGAGCGCCTCGGCGTCGGCGGCGGCTTCGGCCTCGAGTTCGGCGAAGTCGAGCCCGGCGCGCCCTGCCGCACTGGCGAGATGATCGCCTTGGTGCCAGTTCTCGGTGCCACCCCAGATGAGGCGCGAAACTTCGTCAGCGAAGGCGAGTCCCTGGCCACGCCGCGCCGCCGCCTGGCCCAGCCGGGTCAGCCGGAAGATGTAGGGCTGGTCGACGGCGATCGCACGCGTCGCGATGTCCTGCACGATCGGGTCGGGGCGCGGCGGCGCCACCGGAATGCCGAGATACTGCGCGACGCGGACGACATCGCGGAAGGTGTAACCGAGCCAGTTGGGGTGATTGCGCTCAAAGAAGTCGGGCTGGCGGATGGCGAGCGGATAGACCGGGCGTAGCGTGATGCTGAGGTCGTAGTCGTCGGCAAGCGCGCGGTAGCGGCGCGTGGCGAGGTACGAATAGGGCGAGCGGAACGACCAGTAGAGATCGGCGGCAAGCGTCGGCATGGCCGCGATGTTGCGGCATGCGGCGCGCAAAAGCGAGTCACATTGTTTTTACTAAGCATCGTTATTATATGTCATGCTATGAGCGACTCGCTTGGCTTCCTCATCGCCGACGTCGCGCGCATGCTGCGCCGCGCGTTCGACGCGCGCGTCCGCGCCATCGGCGTCACCCGCCCGCAGTGGCGCGTGCTGAGCTTCCTCAATCGCAACGAGGGCATCAACCAGGGCGGCCTTGCCGAACTGCTCGAGGTCGAGCCGATCAGCGTCGGCCGCATGGTCGACCGGCTGCAGGAGTCGGGCCTCGTCGAGCGCCGCGCCGACCCCGCCGACCGCCGCGCGTGGCGGCTGTTTCTCACCGACCGCTCGCGCACGCTGATCGAGGAGCTGCGCCCTATTGCCGATGCGACGCTCGACGACACCATGGCCGGCTTCGCGCCCGAAGAGCGGCAGGCGCTGATCGGCTATCTCGAGCGTATGCGCGCCAACCTGTCGCGCCAGCCGCAGGAACTGGCGGTGACCAATGGCTGACCTGGGGTTCGAGGTCGACGAGGCAGCACGCGCGCGGACGTCGCGGCGCTGGCTGCGGCCGCTGCTGTTGGTCGCCGTTCCCGGCGCGCTCCTCGCCGGCGGCGTCTGGCTCTACATCGCTGGCGAGCGCAGCGAGTCGACCGACAATGCCTACGTCCAGCAGGACAAGGTCACCTTGTCGGCGGAGGTCGGCGGTGTCGTCGCCGACGTGCTCGTCGCGGAGAACCAGCGCGTCATGGCCGGCGACGTGCTGTTCCGGCTCGACC
>CAYVVV010000039.1:4832-5590 GCA_964455325.1 uncultured Sphingosinicella sp.
GTGGAGCAGTCGGCGCGCGACCTGTTCTCGGGCCTGGTCGAGACGATGGGCGTGGTGGAGCGACGCTGGAGCCACAGCGATTTCTTCCTGTTCCGCAACAGCTACATCTTCGTGAAGGGAAACGTGTTCCGGCTCGACCCGCGGCCGTTCCGCATCGCGCTGCGCGAAGCCGAAGCCGAACTCGCGCGGGCGCGCGTCGACATCGGCACCAAGGCGGCCGACGTTGCTGGCGCCGGCGTCGACATCGCCGCCGCACGCGCCGAACTGGTGCTGGCGACGTCCGAGTTCGAGCGGCAGTCGGCGCTGCTGACGCGCGGCTTCACGACGCGCGCGGCGCTTGAACAGGCCGAACTGACCGTCGCCCGCGCGCGCGAAAAGCTTGATACCGCAGCCACCGACGCGATGCGCGCCCGGTCGGCGCTGGCGAGCGGCGGCACACCGAGCGGCGCGCCCGCGGCGGTCGAGGCAGCGCTGGCGCGGCGCGAGCGGGCGCTGTGGAACCTGTCGCGCACCGAAGTGCGCGCACCGGTCGACGGCATCGTCAGCCAGACCGACCGCCTGCAGGCGGGTACGATGCTGCCCGCCGGACTGCCGGCGCTGGCCATCGTCGCCGATGGCCGGACGTGGATCGAGGCGAACTTCAAGGAAACGCAGCTGAAGAAGCTGGCGCCAGGCCAGAAGGCGCGCATCCACATCGACGCCTACGGCATCGATCTCGACGGCCACCACATCGGCCTCTCCGCCGTGTTTACATATTA
>CAYVVV010000039.1:5600-16606 GCA_964455325.1 uncultured Sphingosinicella sp.
CGGCACCGGCGCCGAGTTCGCGCTGCTGCCGGCGCAGAACGCCAATGGCAACTGGGTCAAGGTGGCGCAACGCGTGCCGGTGCGCATCGCCATCGACGCGGCGAGCCCGCGCCCGCTGATCGCCGGGCTTTCGGGCGAAGTGACGGTCGACGTCACCAGCGCCCGCTAGCACAGGATCCCGGCCGATGCTGGCGCTTCGCCCGGAGCACAACGGCGGACTGCGCTGATGGCGACGGCGGCGACCACAGCCGGCAAGGCCATGTTCGACGTGCCGCGCCGCGGCCTGCTGATGGTCGGCATCATGCTGGCGACGGTGATGCAGATCCTCGATTCGACGATCGCCAACGTCGCGCTGCCGCACATGCAGACATCGCTGGGCGCCAGCTACGACACCGTCACCTGGGTGCTGACAAGCTATATCCTGGCAAGCGCGATCGCCATGCCGCTGACCGGCTGGCTGTCCGACCGGATCGGGTCGCGGCGGCTGTTCCTGGGCTCGGTCGGCGGCTTCATCGTTGCTTCGATGCTCTGCGGCATCGCCACCAACCTGCCCGCGATGGTCGCGTTCCGCGTCGCGCAGGGAATCAGCGCCGCTTTCGTCGGGCCGCTGTCGCAGACGGTGATGCTCGACATCAACCCGCCCGAACGCCACGCCAAGGCGATGTCGCTGTGGGGCATGGGGGTGATGATCGGGCCGATCCTGGGGCCCATCCTAGGCGGCTGGCTGACCGACAACTACAGCTGGCGCTGGGTGTTCTACATCAACCTGCCGATCGGCCTCGTCACGCTCGCCATCCTCGTCGCCTGGCTGCCGTCGCGACCGGTGCGGCCGCGCGCGTTCGACCTGTTCGGCTTCGCCATGCTCGCGCTCGGCCTTGCCGCGCTGCAGCTGATGCTCGACCGCGGCCAGCAGGCGGACTGGTTCGACGCCTGGGAAATCCGCGTCGAGGCGGCGCTCGCCGTCGCCGGGCTGTGGCTGTTCGCGGTGCACATGGCGACCGGGCGGCGGACGATGTTCGAGCGCGCGATGCTGGCGAACCGCAACCTTCTCATCGGCATGGTCTTCATGGTGCAGATCGGCGTCATGATGATGGCGATGATGGCGCTGCTGCCGCCGATGCTGCAGATGCTGTACGGCTATCCGGTGTTCGACACCGGCGTGCTGCTGGCGCCGCGCGGCGTCGGCATCCTCATCGCCATGTTCATCGCCGGGCAGCTGGTGCAGCGCGGGCACGACCCGCGCATCATCGTCGGCGCCGGCATGACGATCGCGGCGCTGTCGCTGTGGCAGATGACACACTGGTCGCTCGACATGGACTGGCGGCCGGTGGTTGCCAACGGTTTCGTGCAGGGCCTTGGCATGGGACTCGTGTTCCCGCCGATGAACGCGCTGTCGTTCGCGACGCTGGCACCCCGCTTCCGCACCGACGCGGCGAGCCTCCTCTACCTGACCCGCAGCCTTGGCGGGTCGGCGGGGATCGCGGTGCTGATCGCGCTTTTCGGCACGAACCTGCAGACCAGCCACGCCGACCTCGTCCAGCACGTCACCGGCTTTTCGCTGTCGCAGGTCGACCCCGGCATGGCGCAGCAGCTGGGCGCGCCCGGCGCGGCAGTGCTGGCGGCGGTCGACGCCGAAATCACGCGGCAGGCGATGATGATCGCCTATCTCGACGACTTCGCCGCGATGATGTGGTTCGCGATCGCATCAGTGCCGCTGGTGCTGCTGCTGCGGCGACGCCCCGCGGGACTCGCAGGCTAGAGCGGTTTGCGAACGAACCGACCCGGTACGCCCCGGTTGTCGTCATTCCCGCGCTGGCGCGAACGACGGCGGTGAACCGGCCTGGTCAGTCCTCGCGCTAGCGGTCGGGCGTCTCGTCCTCGGCGTGGCGCAGCAGGATCGGCGCCTGCGCGGCGGCGAAGACGAGCGAGATGACAAGCACGCCCCACACCTTGAACGTCAGCCACTGGTCGAAGCTCAGCACCGCGCGCAGCACCTCGTTGAGCACCGCCATGGCAACGAAGAACAGCGCCCAGTTGCGCGTCAGCTTGCGCCAGCCTTCCGCCGTCATCGCCGGGAAGCCGCTTTCCAGAACCAGCTTCAACAGCGGCCGCCCGGTGGCCAGTCCGAAGAACAGGATGGCGGCGAACATCGCGTAGACGATCGTCGGCTTCAACTGGATGAACGTCGCGTCGTACATCCAGATCGTCAGCCCGCCGAACACCGCGACGACGAGCCCGGTGAACCATTGCATCGGCGCGATGCGCCGCGCCCGCAGCCAGGATACCGCCATGGCGACCGCGGTTGCGATCATGAACGCCGCCGTCGCCCACACCGCCTGTTCGACGTCGTCGCCGGGTGCGAGGCTGTTCACCGCGAAAAAGATGAGCAGCGGTCCGAAATCGAGCGCCATGCGCAGCCCCGACGCGCCGTTGCCGTTTGCCTGTTCAGCCATTCTGCTTCCTGTCGTTGAGCCCGGCGAGCGCACGGGCGAAGGCGCCGGCGTCGAACGGCCTGAGGTCGTCGAGCGTCTCGCCGACGCCGATCGCGTGCACGGGCAGTTTCGACCGCTCGGCGGCAGCGACGAGCACGCCGCCGCGCGCGGTGCCGTCGAGCTTGGTCATGACGAGCCCGGTGACGCCCGCCACCTGCCTGAACACGTCGATCTGGCCGAGCGCATTCTGGCCGGTGGTCGCGTCGAGCACCAGCACGACATCGTGCGGCGCCGATTCCATCTGCCGCTTCAGCACACGCTTCACCTTGGCCAGCTCGTCCATCAGTCCGGCCTTGTTCTGCAGGCGCCCGGCAGTGTCGATGATGAGCACATCGGTGCCGGCGGCGCGTGCCCGCGTCAGCGCCTCGAAAGCGAGCGCCGCAGCATCGCCACCGACCTTGCCGCTGACGACGGGGACGCCGAGGCGGCCGCCCCACACTTCGAGCTGCTCGATCGCGGCGGCGCGGAAGGTATCACCGGCGGCGAGCATCACCCGATAGTCCTGTTCCTGGAAGAGATGCGCCAGCTTGGCGATCGTCGTCGTCTTGCCTGAGCCGTTGACGCCGACGACAAGCACCACATGCGGCCGCGGGAACGCGGTCACCTCGATCGGCCGCGCCACCCTTGCCAGCACCGCCTCGACCTCGGCGGCGACGGCGGCACGCACCTCGTCGGCGCTGACCTCGCGGTCGTACTTCTCGGCGGCGAGCTTGGCGGTGATGCGCGCGGCGACCGCAGGGCCGAGATCGGCGGCGATCAGCGCCTCCTCGATCGCTTCGAGCATGGCGTCGTCGAGCGGCCGTTTCGATACCAGACCCGACAGATTCTCGCCGAGCCGCGACGACGTGCGCGACAGCCCGTCGCGCAGCCGCTGGAACCAGCCCTTGGGTTCGGTCGCGGTCTCGCTCACGCGGCGCTCGCTAGCAGGCGCGTGCCGTCGACGCCAGTCACCCGCGCGGCAACGATGCGGCCGGGCGGCCGTGGTGCAGCAAGCCGCACCGACGCGAAATCCTCGGCGTGGCCGTCGCTGCCGCCGCGCTCGACAAGCACCGACGCGCAGCGCCCGACCTGCGCGGCAAGGTGGCGGCCGAGCCGCGCCGCGCTTGCCGCGCGCAGCCGCGCCGCGCGTTCGCGCCGCACCTCGCCCGGCACCTGCGGCATGCGCGCCGCCGGCGTCCCGTCGCGTTCCGAATAGGGAAAGATGTGGCCGTAGACGATGTCGCAGTCGTCGATCAGCCGCAGCGAGTTCGCGAACATCGCCTCGCTTTCGGTCGGAAAGCCGGCAATGATGTCGGCACCGATCGCGATCTCTGGCCGCTTCGCCTTAACCCGTTCGACGAAGGCGGCGGCGGCGGCGCGCGTGTGCCGTCGCTTCATGCGCTTCAGCACGAGATCGTCGCCCGCCTGCAGCGACAGGTGCAGGTGCGGCATCACCCGCGCCTCGCCGGTGATCGCCTCGACGAGCGCGTCGTCGACCTCGACACTGTCGAGCGACGACAGCCGCAGCCGCGCCAGTGCCGGCACCTCGACGAGAATACGCTGCACCAGCGCGCCGAGCGTCGTCACCGGTTCGAGATCCGCGCCATAGGCGGTCATGTCGACACCGGTCAGCACCACCTCGGCGACACCCGCCGCGACATGCCGGCGGACGCAGTCGACGACCGTGGCCGGCGCGACACTGCGCGACGCTCCGCGCCCCGACGGGATGATGCAGAAGGTGCAGCGATGGTCGCAGCCGTTCTGCACGACGACGAACGCGCGTGTGCGAGCCTTCGGCGCCGCCCCGCGCGCCGGGAGGGGGACGCCGCCGGCAAGGAGTTTCGCCGGGTCGAGCTTGTCGCGGTTGCCAACGACGCGCGCCACCTCGGGCATCGCCGCGAACCGGGCACGCGCGACCTCGGCGGCGCAGCCGGTGACGATGACGTCGGCATCGGGCCGCGCCCGCTTCAGCCGGCGGATCGCCTGCCGCGCCTGACGCTCGGCCTCGGCGGTCACCGCGCAGCTGTTGACAACGACGATGTCGGTGCGCTCGCCGAGATGGCGGCCGATCGCCTCGCCCTCGGCGATGTTGAGCCGGCAGCCGAAGTTGACGACGGTCATGCGAATGCGGCGAGGTCGATCTCGCCCCGGAACGCCGTTGCCGCCGGTCCCGTCATCAGCACATGGCCGCCGTCGCGCCATTCGATGCCGAGGTCGCCGCCGGGCAGGCTTACGGTGACGCGCCGGTCGACGTGTCCGCGCCGCATCGCGGCGACGGCGGTGGCGCAGGCGCCGGTGCCGCAGGCGCGGGTCAGCCCGACGCCGCGCTCCCACACCCTGAGCCGGACGCGGCCGCGGTCGACGACGCTGGCGACGTTGACGTTGACGCGATCGGGAAACAGCGGGTCGTGTTCGATGATCGGGCCCAGCCGCTCGATGTCGACGCTGTCAACATCGTCGACGAAGAACACTGCGTGCGGGTTACCGACGTTGACCGCGGCCGGATTTTGCAGCTCATCCCAGGCGACCGGCATGGCGCACGTGTCGATCGCGTAGGCAAGCGGGATCTCGTCCCAGTCGAAGCGCGGCACACCCATGTCGATGGTGGCGCCGCCGGCGGCCACTCTGCCGGCGATGCGTCCGCCGGCGGTGTCGATGACGGCATCGCCGATCACCTGCGCGACGCAGCGCGCGGCGTTGCCGCACGCCTCGACCTCGCCGCCGTCGGCGTTCCAGATGCGCATCGTCGCGTCGGCGCCGTCGCCGCCCGGTGCGATGACGATCAGCTGATCGCAGCCGACGCCGGTCTTGCGGTCGGCGATCGCGCGCACCTGCGACGCGGTCAGCGCGATCGGTTCGACGCGCGCGTCGAACACGACGAAATCGTTGCCAAGCCCGTGCATCTTGAGGAAGGTTCGCGCCATCGGCGCGCATTTAGGGCGCGCGCCGCCCATTGTCCACGAAAGGAGCGGATGATGCCGCGCCGGCTTCCCGACGGTTTCCGCCTTGGCACCTCGACCGCCGCCTACCAGATCGAGGGCGCGTGGAACGCCGATGGCAAGGGCGAATCGATCTGGGATCGCTTCGCGCACACGCCGGGGACGATCGCCAACGGCGACACCGGCGATGTCGCCTGCGACCACTACCACCGCTTTGCCGAAGATCTCGACCTCGCCCGCGCCGCGGGCATGCAGGTCTATCGCTTCTCGATCGCCTGGACGCGGCTGTTCCCCGACGGCACCGGCGCCGCCAATGCCGCCGGGTTCGACTTCTACGACCGGCTGGTCGATGCCTGCCTTGAGCGCGGCATCGCGCCGTGGCCATGCTTTTACCACTGGTGCCTGCCGCAGGCGCTCGAGGACAGGGGCGGCTGGGCCAGTCGCGACAGCGCCGCCTGGTACGCCGACTATGTCCGCGCCGTGGCGGCGCGGCTCGCCGACCGCGTCGAGGCGTTCGTGCTGTTCAACGAGCCGAGCGTGTTCACCAGCTTCGGCTACCTGATGGGCGTCCACGCGCCCGGTCGCCGCGATGCGGCCGCGTTCGGCGCCGCCGTGCACAATGTCAATCGCGCGACCGCGGTGGGGGCGCGCGCGGTGCGCGACGGCGCGCCGGCGGCGATGCTGGGCACGGTGCTCGCGCTCAACCACGCCGTCGCCGCCGACCCGGCGAACGCCGCCGACGTCGACGCAGCGGCGACGGCGACCGACGTGCTCAACGCCGCCTTTGGCGACCCCGTGTTCCTCGGCCGCTATCCTGACCTAGCGCTGCCGTTCGTCGCCCCGCACATCGCCGAAGGCGACATGGCGATGCTGCCGACGCGGCTCGATTTCCTTGGCATCAACCACTACACGCGCTTCCGCGTCCGCGCCGACCGCGCCGGCGGTTTCCGGCTGGCGCGCACGCCGCCGGAGCTGCCGACGACGGCGATGGGCTGGGAGATCTGGCCCGAGGGCATGACGCGCATCCTGGAATGGGCAAAGGCGCGCTGGGGCGACCTGCCGCTCTACGTCACCGAGAACGGCATGGCGACAACGGGCGGGCTCGACGACGGCGACCGCATCGACTTCCTCGCCCGCTACATCGCCGCCGCGCTCGACGCCGACGTCGATCTCAGGGGCTATCTGGTCTGGTCGCTGACCGACAATTTCGAGTGGGCGGAGGGATTCGCCAAGCGCTTCGGCCTCGTCGAGATCGACTATGCCAGCCAGCAGCGGTCGACGCGCCGCAGCCACGCCTGGTTTGCACGGTTGGCGCGGACGCGGCTATTGGACGCTGCATGAGACTCGCCGCGATCGCGCTGTTGCTGCTGGCTGCGTGCGACGGGCCGCCGCAGGCACCGCGGCGCCCGTCCGCGAACACCTTCCCGACCGTCGAACGCCCCGTCGCCGAGATCGTCAGCGCCCAGTTCTCCGACGAGGAAAGCCGCGAGCGCGTCGGAGAGGCGGCCGAAGTCATGGACCTGGTCGGTGTCGCCGCCGGCGAGACGGTCGCCGACATCGGCGCCGGCCGCGGTTACTACAGCGGCCGCCTTGCCGAGCGCGTCAGGCCGGACGGCTTCGTCTATGCCGAGGACATTTTCCAGCGCACCGTCACCGACCTGCGCAGGCGCCTCGCGGCGGAGGGCCACACCAACGTCAAGGTCGTGCTCGGCACCCCCGGCGATCCCAAGCTGCCGCCGCGTTCGCTCGATCACGCGCTGATGATCCACATGTACCACGAGATCGAGAATCCCTACGAGCTGCTGTGGAACCTGCGGACCAGTCTCAAGCCCGACGCCACCGTCGCCATCGTCGACACCGACCGGCCGACGCGGTTGCATGGCACGCCGCCGTGGCTGCTCGCCTGCGAGGTGGCGGCGATCGGCTTCCAGCAGCAGGCGTTCCAGCGGCTTGGCGACGGCAAGTCGTACCTCGCCCTGTTCAAGGCGATCGGGCCGCGGCCGCGGCCGCTCGACATCCAGCCGTGTCGGTCTGGGCCATGACGGCACCCGGCGACCACCGCGTCCCGCCGTCAGGTGCCCGCGGGTCGCGCCTGCAGCCGTGGAAGGATGGTTCCTGCCGTGCCAAACATTGACTTTCGTCGCGGCTGCGCCTAGGACCGCCCCGCTTTTCCAGTCGAAAGCGCCAGTACGAGACGCGTCCACGGATGCACGCCGGTCAGCGAGGGTTCGCCCGCCGGCGCGTTTTGCGTTGTAGCGCCTCGAATGAAGGACGTTGATGTTCGAGAGCCTTTCCAATCGCCTTGGCGGTGTCTTCGACAAGCTCCGCGGCCGCGGCGCCTTGACCGAGGCGGACGTGCGCGAGGCGATGCGCGAAGTGCGCGTCGCGCTGCTTGAGGCCGACGTCGCGCTGCCCGTTGCCAAGGCGATCATCGACAAGGTCACCGCGCGCGCGATCGGCGCCGAGGTGATCCGTTCGGTCACCCCCGGCCAGCAGGTCGTCAAGATCGTCCACGACGAGCTTGCCGCGATGCTCGGCGGCGCCGCCGCCGAGCTCGACCTCGACGTGACGCCGCCCGCCGTCATCATGATGGTCGGCCTGCAGGGATCGGGCAAGACGACGACGACCGCGAAGATCGCGCGACATCTGAAGCAAAAGCACGGCAAGAAGGCGATGATGGCGTCCTTGGACGTCAATCGCCCGGCGGCGCAGGACCAGCTGCGCATCCTTGGCGAGCAGGTCGGCGTCGCGACGCTGCCGATCATCGCCGGCCAGCAACCGGCCGACATCGCCAGGCGCGCGCTGCAGGCAGCAAAGCTGCAAGGCTTTGACGTGCTGCTGCTCGACACCGCCGGCCGCCTCCACGTCGATGAAGCGCTGATGGCGGAGATGCAGACGGTCGCCGAGGTATCGCGGCCGCAGGAAATCCTGCTCGTCGTCGACGCGCTGACCGGCCAGGACGCGGTCAATGTGGCGCAGAGCTTCGGCGGTCGCGTTGACCTCACCGGCGTCGTGCTGACCCGCATGGACGGCGACGCGCGCGGCGGCGCCGCGCTGTCGATGCGGCACGTCACCGGCAAACCCATCAAGTTCGTCGGCGTCGGCGAGAAGCTCGACGCGCTCGACGCCTTCGACCCGCAGCGCGTCGCCGGCCGCATCCTCGGCATGGGCGACGTGGTCAGCCTCGTCGAGAAGGCAGCGGCGACGATCGAGGCCGAGGACGCCGAGCGCATGGCGGCGAAGCTCGCCAAGGGTCAGTTCGACATGAACGACCTCCGCTCGCAGCTTGCACAAATGCAGAAGATGGGCGGCATGGCGGCGATGATGTCGATGCTGCCCGGCATGGGCAAGCTCGCCGCGCAGGCGGAGAAGGCGGGCGCCGACGACCGGCTGCTGTCGCGCATGGAGGCGGTGATCCTGTCAATGACGCCGAAGGAACGGGCCAGGCCCGAGCTGCTGAACGCGCGCCGCAAGATCCGCATCGCCAACGGCGCCGGCACGACCGTTCAGGAAGTCAACAAGCTCATCAAGATGCACCAGGAAATGGCCACCGCCATGAAGAAGATCAGGAAGATGGGCGGCATGAAGGGCCTTGCCGGCCTGATCGGCCGCATGGGCGGCAGCATTCCCGGCCTTGGCGGCCTTGGCGGCGCCGGCGGCATGCCGCAGCTGCCGCCGGGCTTCGACCGGTTCAAGCGTTAACCCGTTCAGTAAAGAAGGAAAATCATATGTCTCTCGCCATTCGTCTCGCCCGCGGCGGCGCCAAGAAGCGCCCGTTCTACCGCATCGTCGTCGCCGACTCGCGCGCCGCGCGCGATGGCAAGTACATCGAGCGGCTGGGCACCTATAACCCGCTGCTGCCGAAGGAGTCGGCCGAACGCGTCAAGCTGGACGCCGAGCGCGCCGCGCACTGGCTGAAGGTCGGCGCCAAGCCGTCCGACCGCGTCGCCCGTTTCCTCGACGCCGCCGGACTGATGAAGCGCACGCCCCGTCACAACCCGCAGAAGGGCGAACCGGGCGAGAAGGCGAAGGAGCGCGCCGAGGAGCGCGCCGCGAAGCGCGCCGAGGCCGAGGCGGCCGCCAACGCGCCGACCGACGCGGCACCGGCCGACGCGGCACCGGCCGAGGACGCTGCCGAAGCCGGCGCCGAGTAACGCACCATGCCCGATCGCCGCGTCACGCTCGCCGCCGTCGTCGGCGCACACGGCGTGACCGGCGAGCTGCGGCTGAAGCTGTTTGCCGAAAGCCTTGACAGCTTCCGCCGCTTCACTGCGTTCGACGCCGGCGGCCGCACGCTGACGCTGCAATCCGCAAGACAGGGCGCGAACGGGGTCATCGCCCGCTTCGCCGAGATCGCCGACAGGAGCGCCGCCGAAGCGCTGCGCGGCGCCGAACTCAGCGTGCCGCGCGATGCGCTGCCGCCGCTTGCGGAGGGCGAATATTATGCCGCCGACCTCGTTGGCAGGGTGGTGGTGACGCCCGACGGCGAGACCATCGGCACCGTCGCCGCGGTCGAAAACTACGGCGCCGGCGACATCCTCGACATCGAACGGGCCGACGGCAGGCGCTTCATGGCACCATTCAACAAGACCGCGGTGCCCGAGGTCGGCGAGCGCATCGTGCTTGATCCGCTGTTTGCGCAATGACCTTCGCCGCCACCGTGCTCACGCTCTACCCTGAAATGTTTCCGGGACCGCTTGGCCATTCGCTCGCCGGGCGCGCGCTCGCCGAGGGTCGCTGGTCGCTCGAAACGGTGCAGATCCGCGATTTCGCCGCCGACCGGCACCGTTCGGTCGACGACACGCCGGCCGGCGGCGGCGCCGGGATGGTGATGCGGGCGGACGTGTGCGCGGCAGCGCTTGACAGCGTCACCGCACGACGGCCCGGCGTGCCGGTGCTGGCGATGACCCCGCGCGGCGCGCCGCTTACCCAGGCCCGTGTGCGCCGGATCGTCGCCGGACCCGGCGCGATCATCCTCTGCGGCCGCTTCGAGGGCATCGACGAACGGCTGTTCGAGGCTCGCCCGGCGATCGAGCCGGTGTCGGTCGGCGACTATGTGCTGTCGGGCGGCGAGATCGCGGCGCTGGTGCTGCTCGATGCTTGCATTCGCCTCGTTCCCGGCGTAATGGGCGCGGCTACGAGCGGGATCGAGGAGAGCTTCGAGAGCGGCCTTCTTGAACATCCGCAGTACACCCGGCCCCAGCAATGGGAAGGGCGCACGATCCCTGAAGTGTTGCGATCGGGGGATCACGCGAAGGTCGCCGCCTGGCGCAGGGCCATGGCGGAGACCGATACACGGTCACGGAGACCGGACCTTTGGGAGCGGCACGTCGCGGCTCGGGTCCAGCCTCCCTCTGGCGCGCAACGACAGAACAAGGACGTATGAGATGAACCTCATCGAGCAGCTTGAGGCCGAGCAGATCGCGAAGCTTTCCGACGGCAAGACCATCCCCGACTTCCGCGCCGGCGACACGCTGCGCGTCGGCGTCCGCGTCGTCGAAGGCGACCGCACCCGCGTGCAGGCGTTCGAGGGCGTCTGCATCGCCCGCGCCAACAAGGGCGTGAATTCCAACTTCACCGTGCGCAAGGTCAGCTT
>CAYVVV010000040.1:0-16602 GCA_964455325.1 uncultured Sphingosinicella sp.
ACAGCGCTTCCACCTGGAACGATCAGGCTCTAGGATCGGGCGCGATCCTGGCGATCCGGCGGCCGAAATCTGCACCCGGTTCGAACAGCGCGGCAAACGCTGCCGGCAGGCTTTCCAGCCCGTCGCTGAACAGTTCGCGGTGCCTCAGCGTGCCGGCGGCGATCCAGTCGGCGATGCGTGCCTGCGCGTCCGGAAACGCGCGCATGTCGTCGAACACGACGAGCCCTTCCATGCGCAGGCGGTGCGAAATGAAGTGGCGGGTGTTGCGCAGGCCGGGAACGGCGCCGGGCGGCAGATTATAGTCGGCGACCTGCCCCGACACGACGATGCGTCCGCGCGGACGCATCAGCGGGATCAGTGCGTCGATGCTGGCGTTGCCGACATTGTCGAAAAGCAGGTCGATGCCGTCGGGCATGGCCGCTGCAACCTTGGCAGCGTAATCGGACGCACGGTAATCAATGGCCGCATCGAAGCCGAGCTCGTCGAGCAGCCAGCGGAGCTTGCTGCCGCTGGCGCTGCCGCCGACGCGTGACGCGCCGAGCAGCCGCGCCAGCTGGCCGGCGGTGGCGCCGACCGGCCCCGCCGCCGATGTCACGAAGACGCGGTCGCCGTCGCGCAGGCCGCCGACCCGCTGAAGGCCGAACCACGCTGTCATGCCCGGAATGCCCAGCACGCCGATCCACGCCGACAGCGGAACGTCATGGCGTCCAATCGTCTGCAGATAGCCGCGTCCGCGAAACAGCTGGTGCTCCGCCCAGCCGCCGCCCATGGCGACAAGGTCGCCGGGCGCCAGGCGCTCGTTGCGGCTGGCCACCACCTCGCCGACGACGAACCCGTCGATCGTGTCGCCGGCCGCCAGCGGCATCGCATAGCTGGCGCCTGCCGAAATGCGCGAGCGCGTGCCTGGGTCGGCCGAGACGAGGATCGATCGGATCAACGCCTCGCCTTCCGCCGGGACGGGGCAAATGTCCTCGCTGATGACGAAATCGTTGACGGTCGGCTTGCCCTCGACGGGCGCGCGCAAGGTGATGCGGCGGGTCATCATCATCGGTCCTCCACGAGCGATGATAGGTGGCCGGCGCGGCGCGCGGAAGCTCAGAACCAGGCGCTGAGTCCGACGAGCAGCCGCCAGCGGTCGCTGTCCTCGCCGTCGGCGCGCGCGAAATCGGCGGTGTCACCGACCGCTTTTTGCCACTCCGCGCCGACGTAGGGCTTGAACTGCGGGCTGAACTGATAGCCGAGCCGGACTCCGGCTTCGACGGACACAAGGCCCGATCCGATGCCGTATTCAGGGATGTCCTGCGCCGAGAACTCGGCCTCGATGCGCGGCTGCAGCATCAGCCGCTGCGTGATGCGCTGATCATATTCTCCCTCGATGCGTGCGGTCACGTCGCCCTTCGACGAGACGAACGCGGCGGTGTCGATCTCCCACATATAGGGGGCAAGTCCCTGTACGCCGAGGACAAGGCCCGGCCGGTCGGGGCGCGGCCGTATGTCGTAGCGGACTCCAGCCTGCAGGTCGAAGAACGGGCCGATGGCGTGGCTCCACAGCGCCTGCAGCTCGGCGGCTTCGACGGGGCCGGCCAACTCGCCCTCGACCTCGGCCTTCAGCCAGAGCTTGTCGAGGCTGTCGCCGTGCCAGCCCTGCAAGTCGAGGACGTAGCCGTCATTGCCGCTGCCGAGCTGCACCTCGGCACGGTCGGCCATGACCTTGGTGACGGCGGGTGCGGTCGTCTCGGCGTGCAGGTTGCGGCGGGCGGCGGCCATGACGTCGGCGCCGAAGATCGCGTCGGCGGCGTGTGCGGGACCTTTGGCCGCAGCGGCGGGCGGCGGCGCCTCGGCCGCCGGCAGGTCGTGGCCGGCATGCGGGTCGGCGGCCGGCGGGTGCTGCGCATGGTCGTGCATCTGCGCCAGCGCCGGTGCGCCTGCGAGCAGTGACAGCAGGGCGAGGCGGATCACAGCGGCCGCACCGTGACGACGTTGAACATGCCCGCGTGCATGTGCATCAGCATGTGGCAGTGGAATGCCCAGTCGCCGGGGGAGTCGGCGGTGAGGTCGAAGCTGACGATGCCGCCGGGCAGCACGTTCACCGTGTGCTTGCGCGGATGATGGCCGTCGTGGCCGTTCACCACCTCGAAGAAATGGCCGTGCAGGTGGATGGGGTGCGCCATCATCGTGTCGTTGACGAGGCGGACGCGGACGCGCTCGTCGCGGGCGAAGCGGATCGGCTCGACGACCGGGCTGAACGCCTTGCCGTCGAATGACCACATGTAGCGCTCCATGTTACCGGTCAGGTGGATCTCGAGCACGCGCGAGGGCGGGCGCGGGTCGGGGTTCGGCCGCAAGGCGACGAGGTCGGTGTAGACGAGCACGCGGTGCGGTGCGTCGGCAAGGCCGATGCCGCGGTCGCCGGTGCGGTCGACCGGCATCGGCGCGATCATGTCGACGCCGGGGGTGAGCGCGACGCTGGCGCGCGCGGCATTGGCAGGATCGCGCATCCGCATCGCGTGCCCGGCCATGGCGTGGCCGCCGTGGCTGCCGCCGACCATGGCGCCGTGGCCCATGTCCTTCATGGTCAGTGTCGGGCGCTCGCGCAGCGGCGGCACCGCGGCCGTCATTCCCGGCCGCGGCGCCAGCGTAGCGCGCGCCATCCCCGAACGGTCGACGCTTTCGGCGACGAACGTGTAGGCGGCGTCGACGGGGGTCACGATGACGTCATAGGTCTCGGCGACCGCGATCTGCAGCTCGTCGACCTCGACCGCGCGCACATCCTCGCCGTCGGCAGTGACGACCGTCATGGCAAGGCCGGGCAGGCGGACGTTGAAGATCGTCATCGCCGAGGCGTTGATGATGCGAAGGCGGACGCGCTCGCCGGGGGAGAACAGGCCGGTCCAGTTCTCGGCTGGGCCGTGGCCGTTGACGAGGTAGGTGTAGGCGGCCCCGGTCACGTCGGCGATGTCGGCGGGACTCATGCGCATGCCGCCCCAGCGCAGGCGCTCGCCAAGTCCCATCCCCTCGCCGGCGGCCAGTTCGGCGAAATCGGGGTTGTCGCGCCGGAAGTATTCGGCGTCCTGCTTCAGCCGCTGCAGGATTTGATGCGGGTGCAGGAAGCTCCAGTCGCTGAGCACGATGACGTGTTCGCGGTCGTAGGGGTGCGGCTCGGCCCCCGCCGGGTCGATGACGATGGGACCATAGAGTCCCATCGCCTCCTGCATGTGCGAATGGCTGTGATACCAGTAGGTGCCCGCCTGCTTCACCGGGAATTCGTAGGTGAAGGTCGAATGCGGCCGGATCCCCGGAAAGCTGATGCCGGGCACGCCGTCCATCTGGAACGGCAGCAGCAGGCCGTGCCAGTGGATCGAGCTGTCCTCGTCCAGATGGTTGGTGACGGCGAGGCGGATGGTCTGGCCTTCCCTGAGGCGGAGGAGCGGCCCCGGCAGCGTGCCGTTGACGGTGACGGCGTGGCCAGTGCGGCCGCCGACGCTGAACGGCGCATGGTCGATGCCGAGCGCGATGTCCGTGCCGGACAGCGTGGCCGACAGTCCGGCGGTACCGCTGCGTGCCCAGGCTGGGAACAGCGGCGACGCGCCGAGACCGGCGAGCAGCGCGCGCCGCGAGAGGGCGAATGCGGAGGTCATCTGCGCCCAATGCACTTCGACATGGTGACAAGGTCAAGCGGCAACTTGCCGCGACGGCGCCTCGGGCGCGGGCACCATGCCACGGATCGGGCTGCCGCCCGGCTGGGCTGCGGACAATGGGCGGCCTCGTGCCGGCCTAATTCGAAGCGGCCGTGGTCCGGGCGGGCGGCTGATCGGCGTTCATTGACTAGGACGTTCGCGCTTCCTATGTCGGCGCGCATGATCGGACGCGCAGCGCGCACCGCATAGCGAAGGTCTCCCATGCTCGGATTGAACGCGCTCGCGAAGCGCATTTTCGGCTCATCGAACGACCGCTATATCCGGTCGCTGCAACCCATCGTCCGCCGGATCAACGAGATCGAGCCACAGTTCGAGGTGCTGACCGACGACGCGCTCCGGGCCAAGACTGACGCGTACCGGCAGCGGCTCGCGGCGGGCGAGACGCTCGACGCGCTGCTCCCGGAAGCGTTCGCGACGGTGCGCGAGGCGGCCAGGCGCACGCTCGGCCAGCGGCACTACGACGTGCAGCTCATCGGCGGCATCGTCCTGCACCGCGGCGAAATCGCCGAGATGCGCACCGGCGAGGGCAAGACGCTGGTGGCGACGCTTGCCACCTATCTCAACGCGCTGGAGGGCAAGGGCGTCCACGTCGTCACCGTCAACGACTATCTTGCCCGCCGCGACGCCGGCTGGATGGGCAAGATCTACAATTTCCTGGGGCTGTCGGTGGGTGTCATCGTGCCCAACCTCGACGAGGCGACGCGCCGCGCCGCCTATGCCGCCGACATCACCTATGGCACCAACAACGAGTTCGGATTCGACTACCTTCGCGACAACATGAAATACTCGCGCGCGGCGATGGTGCAGCGGCCGTTCAACTTCGCCATCGTCGACGAGGTCGACTCGATCCTTGTCGACGAGGCGCGGACGCCGCTCATCATCTCGGGTCCGACCGAGGACAAGACGGACCTGTACCTGGCCGTCGACGCGGTGGTGAAGGCGCTGCCGAAGGACGCTTACGAGGTCGACGAGAAGCAGAGGTCGGTAACGCTGACCGAGGACGGCACCGAGGCGGCCGAGCGCGCGCTCGAGGCGGCCGGGCTGCTCGAAGGCGCCAACCTTTATGACTTCGAGAACACGCAGGTCGTCCACCATCTCAACCAGGCGCTGAAGGCCAACGTCATCTTCCGCCGCGACACCGACTACATCGTCAAGGGCGGCAAGGTGATCATCATCGACGAGTTCACCGGCCGTATGATGGATGGCCGCCGCTGGTCGGACGGCCTGCACCAGGCGGTCGAGGCGAAGGAAGGCGTCGAGATCCAGCCCGAGAACCAGACGCTCGCCTCGATCACCTTCCAGAACTACTTCCGCATGTACCCCAAACTTGCTGGCATGACCGGCACCGCGGCGACCGAGGCGGCCGAGTTCTACGACATCTACAAGCTCAACACCGTCGAGATCCCGACCAACGTGCCGGTGCAGCGCATCGATGTCGATGACGAGTTCTACAAGAACGCACAGGACAAGTACGGCGCCATCGTCAAGGCGATCCGCGAGGCCAGCATGAAGGGCCAGCCGGTGCTCGTCGGTACCGTCTCGATCGAGAAGTCGGAGCTTTTGTCGGAGTATCTCCGGAAGGAGGGCGTCGAGCACAACGTCCTCAACGCACGCTTCCACGAGCAGGAGGCGCATATCGTCGCGCAGGCGGGCCGGCTAGGGGCTGTCACCATCGCCACCAACATGGCCGGCCGAGGGACCGACATCCAGCTTGGTGGTAACGTCGAGTTCCGCGTCGCGGACGAGCTGGCACAGCTGGAGCCCGGCCCCGAAAAGGACCGCGAGATCGAACGCATCCGCAGCGAGGTGGAGGCCGAGCGCGAAGCGGTACGCGCGGCCGGCGGCCTGTTCGTGCTCGGTACCGAGCGCCACGAAAGCCGCCGCATCGACAACCAGCTTCGCGGCCGCTCGGGCCGTCAGGGCGATCCCGGCCTGTCGCGTTTCTACCTCAGCCTCGACGATGACCTGCTCCGCATCTTTGGCCAGCAGACCATGCTCAACCGGATGATGCAGTCGGGCCTGCAGGATGGCGAGGCTATCGTCCATCCGTGGATCTCGAAGGCGATCGAGACCGCACAGAAGAAGGTCGAGGCGCGCAACTACGACATCCGCAAGCAACTGCTGCAGTACGACGACGTCATGAACGACCAGCGCAAGGTGGTCTACGAACAGCGTGCCGACGTCATGGATTCGGAAACGCTGGACGACGTCATCGCCGACATGCGCTCCGAGACCGCGAACGACATCGTCGCGACGCACTGTCCCGAAGGCAGTTATCCGGAGCAATGGAATGTTGCCGGGCTGAAGGCCGACATCGAACGGCTGTTTGCGCTCGACCTGCCTGTCGATGCGTGGATGACCGAGGATTCGGTCGACCAGGAGGTGTTCATCGAGCGTATCGTCGAAGCCTCGACCGCGGCGCTTGCTGCGAAGACCGCCCCGATTCCAGCGGAGACCTGGACGCAGATCGAGAAGAGTTTCCTGCTGCAGGCGATCGACCACCACTGGAAGGAGCACCTGGCGACACTCGATGCACTGCGCGCGGTCATCCATCTGCGCGCATACGCGCAGAAACAGCCGATCAACGAGTACAAGCAGGAGGCGTTCGCGCTCTTCGAGCGCATGCTGGTCAATATCCGCGAGCAGGTGACGCGGATGCTTTCCCATGCGCAGTTCGAGATGGCGCCGCCGCCACTGCCACGGATGCCGTCGGAGTTCGTCACCACGCACATCGACCCGTTCACGGGCGAGAACGATGCCGCCGAAGGCCAGCCGGGGCAGATGCCGGCGATGACCGGTCCCATCGGCCGCAATGCGCCCTGTCCCTGCGGCTCGGGCCGCAAGTACAAGCACTGCCACGGGGCGGCTGACTGAGCCGTTCCCGGCTGCTTGCGTTTGCAATACGAGCTGGCAAGGTGCTCGCTGGCTACATCGGATCGGAGGTTCCTATGCGTTCGCTTGCCCTGGCCGCGTGTGTCCTGCTGTCGAGCGCGGCGCAGGCGGAAACGCTCGTCGTCACCGCCGACCGCATGCTCGATGTGCTGGCGGGACGCGTGGTCGACCGGCCGGTGGTCGTGATCAGCGATGGCCGCGTCGCCAGCGTCGGCCGTGATGGCGAGGTCGCGGTGCCAGCGGACGCGAAGCGCGTCGACCTTGCCGGCATGACCATCCTTCCCGGCCTCATCGACATGCATGTCCACCTCGACTCGCTGGCCGAGATCGGCGGCTACAACAGCTTGCAGTACACCGACAGCTTCTGGACCGTCGCAGCGGTGAAGAATGCCGGCGACATGCTTGATGCGGGCTTCACCACCGTGCGCAACGTCGGCTCGGCGGGCTATGCCGATGTCGGCCTGAAGCAGGCGATCGAGGCGGGCTATGCGCGCGGGCCGCGCATCGTGCCGGCGGCGCATGCGCTTGGCGCCACCGGCGGCCACTGCGACGAGACCTACCTGCCGCCGTCGTACGCGCGCAAGGGCGTCGCCGTGGGCGACGGCGAGCAGCAGCTGCGCCAGCGCGTGCGCGAACAGCGCAAATATGGCGCCGAAGTCATCAAGGTCTGCGCGACTGGCGGCGTCTTCTCGCGCAACACCGAACCCGGCCAGCAGCAGCTGTCGGAGTCCGAGCTGCGCGCGATCGCCGAGGAGGCGCACATGTGGGGCCTCAAGGTGGCGGCGCACGCGCACGGGGCGGCGGGGATCAAGGCGGCGATCCGCGCCGGCATCGACACGATCGAGCATGCCAGCCTGATCGACGCCGAGGGCATCCGGCTGGCCAGGGAGCGCGGCACCTATCTGTCGATGGACATCTTCAACACCGACTACACGCAGGCCGAAGGCCGCAAGAACGGGGTGCTTGAGGATAACCTCAGGAAAGACCGGGAGATTGCACAGGTGCAGCGCGACGGCTTCCGTGCCGCGCACCGCGCCGGGGTGAAGATGGTGTTCGGCTCGGACGCCGGGGTCATGCCGCACGCCACTGCGGCGGGGCAGCTCCGGACGATGGTCGAATACGGGATGACGCCGATCGAGGCGATCCAGGCGGCGACGCGCAACGCCGCCGCGGCGCTTGGTCGCGAATCGGATGTCGGCGCGATCGCGCCGGGGCGCCATGCCGACATCATCGCTGTCGCCGGCGACCCGACAGCCGACGTCGGACTGCTGACGAACGTTCGTTTCGTGATGAAGGGTGGAGACATACATAAAGATGCGCGCTAGGCGCGCCGCGCTGGCCCACGCCAATCCGTCACAAAAGCCGTTGACCCCGGTCAACCGCACGCATATAAGCCGCGCCCGTGCTCGCGGGCTGGTGGTAGGCGTTCAACCTAGACGCTGTCCGGGAACGAGTTTTTAGAGCTGATAGACCGCAACCGGTCGCGAAGTGTTGGTCCGGGTGGGGCCGCATGGGTACCCGCCGGGACCTTTGCTATTTGTCCGCGCGCCAGGCAGCGGACGCTTCGCATGGGGCGGGTTTACCAGCTCTGGCACGACTTTGAACAAGAAGGCTGAAGCGTTAATGCCGACGATCAACCAGCTGGTCCGCAAGGGCCGCAGCCCACAGCGGGCGCGCAACAAGGTGCCGGCGCTCGAAGCGAACCCGCAGAAGCGCGGCGTCTGCACGCGCGTCTACACGACGACCCCGAAGAAGCCGAACTCGGCGCTTCGCAAGGTCGCCAAGATCCGCCTGACCAACGGCTTCGAGGTGATCGGCTACATCCCCGGTGAAGGCCATAACCTGCAGGAGCACTCGGTGGTGCTCATCCGCGGCGGCCGCGTGAAGGATCTTCCCGGCGTTCGCTACCATGTCCTGCGCGGCGTGCTCGACACGCAGGGCGTCAAGGACCGCAAGCAGAGCCGTTCGAAGTACGGCGCCAAGCGGCCCAAGTAAGGAAGAGAGAGAATGGCTCGTCGTCGCCGTCCGGAAAAGCGTGAAATCCTTCCCGACCCGCGGTTCGGGGATGTGGTTCTGACCAAGTTCATGAACCTCGTCATGTACGAGGGCAAGAAGTCGGTCGCCGAGGCGATCGTCTATGGTGCGCTCGACAACATCGAGGCGAAGATGAAGCGGGATCCGCTCGGCATCTTCCATGACGCGCTCAACAATGTGAAGCCGGGCATCGAGGTCCGCAGCCGCCGTGTCGGTGGCGCGACCTACCAGGTGCCGGTCGAGGTGCGGCCCGACCGCGCGCAGGCGCTTGCCATCCGCTGGCTCATTTCGGCGGCGCGTAACCGCGGCGAGAACACCATGGCGGCGCGTCTGTCGGGAGAGCTGATGGACGCATCGCAGAACCGCGGTACCGCGGTGAAGAAGCGCGAGGACACGCACCGCATGGCGGAGGCCAACCGGGCGTTCGCGCACTACCGCTGGTAAAGATTCAGGCAGGACACGAACAATGGCCCGCAGCCATCCGCTCGCGAAGTACCGCAACATCGGCATCATGGCGCACATCGATGCCGGCAAGACGACGACGACCGAGCGTATCCTCTACTACACCGGCAAGTCCTACAAGATCGGCGAGGTGCACGAAGGCACCGCGACGATGGACTGGATGGAGCAGGAGCAGGAGCGCGGCATCACCATCACGTCGGCGGCGACGACGTGCTTCTGGAACGACCACCGCATCAACATCATCGACACGCCGGGTCACGTCGACTTCACCATCGAGGTCGAACGCAGCTTGCGCGTGCTCGACGGTGCGGTCGCCTGCTTCGACGGCGTTGCCGGCGTCGAACCGCAGTCGGAGACGGTGTGGCGGCAGGCCGACAAGTACCGCGTGCCGCGCATGTGCTTCGTCAACAAGCTCGACCGCATGGGCGCCAACTTCCAGCGCTGCGTCGACATGATCAGGGACCGCCTCGGCGCGCGTCCGGCGGTGCTATATCTGCCGATCGGCATCGAGAGCGATTTCAAGGGCCTCGTCGATCTCGTCGAGAACCGCGCCATCATCTGGCTCGAGGAATCGCTCGGCTCCAAGTACGAATACACCGACATCCCGGCCGACCTGAAGGACGCCGCCGAACTCGCCCGCCAGGAACTCATCGAGCTTGCTGTGGAGCAGGACGACGCGGCGATGGAAGCGTACCTCGAGGGCGCCGAGCCCGATGTCGCGACGCTGAAGGCGCTCATTCGCAAGGGTACGCTGTCGTTCGCATTCGTGCCGGTGCTGTGCGGTTCGGCGTTCAAGAACAAGGGCGTGCAGCCGCTGCTTGACGCCGTCGTCGACTATCTTCCCTCGCCGCTCGACGTGCCGGCGGTGCAGGGCGTCAAGCTCGACGGCGAGACGCCGGACAGCCGCAAGGCCGACGACAACGAGCCGTTCTCGGCGCTGGCGTTCAAGATCATGACCGATCCGTTCGTCGGCACACTGACCTTCGCGCGCATCTATTCGGGCAGGCTCGAATCGTCGTCGACCGTGCTCAACTCGGTCAAGGACAAGAAGGAAAAGATCGGCCGCATGCTGCTGATGCATGCGAACGAGCGCGAGGACATCAAAGAAGCCCACGCCGGCGACATCGTCGCGCTTGTCGGCCTGAAGGAAGTCACCACCGGCGAGACGCTGTGCGCGCCGAATGCGCCGATCATCCTCGAGCGCATGGAGTTTCCGGAGCCCGTGATCGAGGTCGCGGTCGAACCCAAAACCAAGGCCGACCAGGAAAAGATGGGCATTGCGCTCAACCGCCTGGCGCAGGAGGATCCAAGCTTCCGCGTGTCGTCCGACGTTGAGAGCGGTCAGACGATCATCAAGGGCATGGGCGAGCTCCACCTTGAGATCATCGTCGACCGCATGAAACGCGAGTTCAAGGTCGAGGCCAACGTCGGCGCGCCGCAGGTCGCCTACCGCGAGAGCCTCGCGCGCAAGGTCGAAGTCGACTACACGCACAAGAAGCAGTCGGGCGGTTCGGGGCAGTTCGGCCGCGTCAAGATCACCGTCGAGCCGGGCGAGCGTGGATCGGGCGTCGTGTTCGTCGATGAGGTCAAGGGCGGCAACGTACCGCGCGAGTACATCCCGTCGGTGGAAAAGGGCATCCGCGAAGTCGCCGAGTCGGGATCGCTCATCGGTTTCCCGATCATCGATTTCCGCTGCACGCTGACCGACGGCGCCTATCACGACGTCGATTCGTCGGCGATGGCGTTCGAGATTACCGGCCGCGGCGCCATGCGCGAAGCGGCGACCAAGGCCGGCATCAAGCTGCTCGAACCCATGATGAAAGTGGAAGTGGTGACACCCGAGGAGTTCATGGGCGATGTCATCGGTGACCTCAACAGTCGCCGCGGACAGATCCAGGGCACCGACAGCCGCGGCAACGCGCAGGTGGTCGAAGCGATGGTGCCGCTGGCGAACATGTTCGGCTACGTCAATCAGCTGCGATCGTTCACGCAGGGCCGTGCGCAGTACACGATGCAGTTCAGCCACTACGAGGAAGTCCCGGCGAACGTTGCCGAGGAAGTCAAAGCGAAGCTCGCCTGAGGTTCAGGCGGATAACACTGAAGGGTAGAAGACAATGGCGAAAGCGAAGTTTGAGCGGACGAAGCCGCACTGCAACATCGGCACCATCGGTCACGTCGACCATGGCAAGACGACGCTGACGGCGGCGATCACCAAGGTGCTGTCGGAGTTCGGCGGCGCCGAGTTCACCGACTACGCCAACATCGACAAGGCGCCGGAAGAGCGCGAGCGCGGCATCACCATCTCGACCGCCCACGTCGAGTACGAGACCGAGAACCGCCACTACGCCCACGTCGACTGCCCCGGCCACGCCGACTACGTGAAGAACATGATCACCGGCGCGGCGCAGATGGACGGCGCCATCCTCGTCGTCAACGCGGCCGACGGCCCGATGCCGCAGACGCGCGAGCACATCCTGCTCGCCCGCCAGGTCGGCGTGCCGGCGCTCGTCGTCTACATGAACAAGGTCGACCAGGTTGACGACCCCGAGCTGCTCGAGCTCGTCGAGCTTGAAATCCGCGAGCTGCTGTCGAAGTACGAGTTCCCGGGCGACGACATTCCGATCGTCAAGGGCTCGGCACTCGCCGCGCTCGAAGGCCGTGACGACGCGATCGGCAAGAACTCGATCCTCGAGCTGATGAAGGCGGTCGACGAGTTCATCCCGCAGCCGGCGCGTCCGCTCGACAAGCCGTTCCTGATGCCGATCGAGGACGTCTTCTCGATCTCGGGCCGCGGCACCGTCGTCACCGGCCGCGTCGAGACCGGCGTCGTCAAGGTCGGCGACGAAGTCGAGATCGTCGGGATCCGTCCGACGCAGAAGACGACCGTCACCGGTGTCGAGATGTTCCGCAAGCTGCTCGACCAGGGCCAGGCCGGCGACAACATCGGCGCGCTGCTGCGCGGCACCAAGCGCGAGGAGGTTGAGCGCGGCCAGGTGCTCTGCAAGCCCGGCTCGATCACGCCGCACACCGAGTTCAAGGCGAGCGTCTACGTGCTGTCGAAGGACGAAGGCGGCCGTCACACGCCGTTCTTCGCCAACTACCGTCCGCAGTTCTACTTCCGCACGACCGACGTGACCGGCGAAGTCGTGCTGCCAGCCGGTACCGAGATGGTGATGCCGGGCGACAATGTCGAGCTCGGCGTCAAGCTGATCGCGCCCATTGCCATGGACCAGGGTCTGCGCTTCGCGATCCGCGAGGGTGGCCGCACGGTCGGGTCGGGCGTCGTCGCCGAGATCACCAAGTAGCGAACGCAGTCCGCCGCTCCGGCGCAACACGCAGCGCCGGAGCGGTTTGCGTTCAGGAATGACACGAAACGGGTTTACGCATGGAAACGCAGAACATTCGCATCCGCCTCAAGGCCTTCGATCACCGCGTGCTCGACCAGGCAACGGGCGAGATCGCCGACACGGCGAAGCGGACCGGCGCGATGGTGCGGGGCCCGATCCCGATGCCGACGCGCATCGAGAAGTTCACGGTGAACCGCTCGCCGCATGTCGACAAGAAGTCGCGCGAGCAGTTCGAGGTCCGGACGTACAAGCGGCTGCTCGACATCGTCCAACCGACGCCGCAGACGGTGGACGCGCTGATGAAGCTGGACCTTGCCGCCGGTGTCGACGTGGAGATCAAGTTGCAGGCCTAGCCTGTCGTTTTGGCTCAAGCCCTCGCTGCGGCGCGGGCCTCTGAAGAGGAAGGAACCGGATCATGCGCACTGGCGTGATCGCAAAAAAGGTCGGGATGACCCGCCTGTTCAAGGAGGACGGACGGCACGTGCCGGTTACCGTGCTCAGCCTTGAAGGCTGCCAGGTCGTCGCCCAGCGCACCGTTGATCGCGACGGCTATGTCGCGTTGCAGCTTGGCGCGGGCAGCGCAAAGGCGAAGAACGTGGCGAAACCGCAGCGCGGCCACTTCGGCAAGGCCGAGGTCGAGCCGAAGGCCCGCCTCGTCGAGTTCCGCGTTGCCGAGGATGCGCTCGTCGACGTCGGCGCCGAACTGTCGGCGGATCATTTCGTCGCTGGCCAGATGGTCGATATTTCCGGCTCGACGCAGGGCAAGGGGTTCGCCGGCGCGATGAAGCGCTGGGGCTTCGGTGGTCTGCGCGCGACGCACGGCGTGTCGGTGTCGCATCGCTCGCATGGTTCGACCGGCAATCGTCAGGATCCCGGCAAGGTCTTCAAGAACAAGAAGATGGCGGGCCATATGGGCGCCCGCAACCGCACCCAGCAGAACCTCGAGGTGGTCGGCACCGACGTCGAGCGCGGGCTGATCTTCGTCAAGGGCTCGGTACCCGGTCACAAGGGCGGCTGGCTGACTGTGCGCGACGCGGTCAAGGTGGCGCGTCCTGCGCAGGCGCCCTATCCGGCCGCCGTCCGCAGCGTCAACAACAACGAGGTAGCTCCTGCCGAGGCTGCGGCTGAAACGCCGGCCGCAGCGGGCGGGGCTGCAAGCGACGGCCAGGAGGGCTGATCCATGAAGGTCAAGGTTCAGACCCTCGACGCCAAGGCGGCGGGCGACATCGAGCTCGACGATGACATCTTCGGGCTCGAACCGCGCGCGGACATTCTGCATCGCGTCGTCACCTGGCAGCTCGCCAATCGTCGCGGCTTTGCCCGCGCCGCGCGCGAGCGGTCGGATGTCGCGCGCACCGGCAAGAAATTCGGGCGCCAGAAGGGCGGCGGCACGGCCCGTCACGGCAACCGGCGCGCGCCGGTCTTCGTTGGCGGCGGCAAGGCGCACGGCCCCAGGGCGCGCTCGTTCGAGCAGGGGCTCAACAAGAAGGTGCGCGCGCTTGGCCTCAAGACCGCGCTCAGCGTCAAGGCCAGGGAAGGCAAGCTGATCGTCCTCAAGGATCTCGACCTCAAGGACGCCAAGACCAAGGCGCTGAAGGAGCGGCTCGGTAAGCTCGGCCTGTCGAGCGCGCTGTTCATCGATGGTGACACGCCGGCGAACTTCCGCATGGCCTGCGCCAACCTGTACAAGGTCGATGTGCTGCCGGTTGTCGGCGCCAACGTCTACGACATCCTCAATCACGACACGCTGGTGCTGACCACCGCCGCGGTCGAAAAGCTGGAGGCCCGCTTCAATGGCTAAGGCGGCGGCAAGGAAGGCCGAGGTCGCGATCGCGCACTACGACGTGATCCGCGCGCCGGTCATCACCGAAAAATCGACGCAGGTGTCGGAGCACAACCAGGTCGTCTTCGAAGTCGCGCGCGAGGCCACCAAGCCCGCCATCAAGGCGGCGGTCGAGGCGCTGTTCGATGTCAAGGTGAAGGGCGTCAACACGCTCATTGCCAAGGGCAAGACCAAGCGCTTCAAGGGCCAGCGCTACATGCGCACCGACGTCAAGAAGGCCGTCGTGACGCTTGCCGAGGGCGAGTCGATCGACGTGACCACGGGGATTTAACGATGGCGCTCAAATCCTATAACCCGACCAGTTCGGCCCGTCGCGGCCTCGTCCTCGTCGACAAGTCGGCGCTCTACAAGGGCAAGCCGGTCAAGGCGCTGACCGAGGGGCTGAAGAAGACCGGCGGCCGCAACAACCAGGGCCATGCCACGGCGCGCGGCATCGGCGGCGGCCACAAGCGGCGCTACCGCGTGGTCGACTTCAAGCGGCGCAAGTGGGACGTCGCGGCGACCGTCGAGCGGATCGAGTACGATCCCAACCGCACCGCGTTCATCGCGCTCGTCAAATATGCCGACGGCGAGCTCGCCTATATCCTCGCGCCGCAGCGGCTTGGCGTTGGTGACAGCGTCATCGCTGGCAAGAAGACCGACGTGAAGCCGGGCAACGCCATGGAAGTCGGGCAGATGCCGGTCGGCACCATCGTCCACAACGTCGAGCTGAAGCCCGGCAAGGGTGGCCAGATCGCGCGATCGGCGGGTGCCTATGTCCAGGTCGTCGGCCGCGACCGCGGCATGGTCATCGTCCGCTTGGGTTCCGGGGAGACGCGCTATGTCCGCGCCGACTGCATGGCGACGGTGGGTGCGGTGTCGAACCCCGACAACTCGAACCAGAACCTCGCCAAGGCCGGTCGCAACCGCTGGCTTGGCAGGCGGCCGCTGACGCGCGGTGTCGCCAAGAACCCGGTTGATCACCCGCACGGCGGCGGCGAGGGCCGCACCTCGGGCGGTCGCCATCCGGTGACGCCGTGGGGCAAGCCGACCAAGGGCGCGAAGACGCGCAACCACAAGAAGGCGTCGAGCGCGATGATCGTCCGGTCGCGTCACGCGAAGAAGAAGAGGTAAGCCATGGCGCGTTCCGTCTGGAAGGGTCCGTTCGTCGACCTGCACCTGCTGAAGAAGGCCGAGGCCGCGCAGGAGGGTGGCGCGCGCGCGCCGATCAAGACTTGGTCGCGCCGCTCGACGATCCTGCCGCAGTTCGTCGGGCTGACCTTCAACGTCTACAACGGCAAGAAGTTCGTGCCGGTGAGCGTCAACGAGGACATGGTCGGCATGAAGCTCGGCGAGTTCGCGCCGACGCGCACGTTCCACGGCCATACCGCCGACAAGAAGGCGAAGAGGTAGAGATGGGCAAGGCAGCAAATCCCCGTCGCGTCGGTGCGCGCGAGGCGCTGGCGGTGGCGACCACCGTGCGCGGCTCGCCGTACAAGCTCAACCTCGTCGCGGGCCTTATCCGCGGCAAGAAGGCGGGCGACGCGATGAACATCCTGTCGTTCTCCACGAAGGCGATGGCGGTCGACGTGCGCAAGGTGCTCGCCTCGGCGATCGCCAATGCGGAGAACAACCACAATCTCGATGTCGACGCGCTGGTCGTCAAGGAAGCCAGCGTCGGCAAGTCGATCGTCATGAAGCGCTGGACGGCGCGCGCGCGCGGCCGTTCGGCGAAGATCATGAAGCCGATCAGCCGCATCCGCATCGTGGTGCGCGAGGCCGACGAGGAGGCGGGAGCGTAACATGGGTCACAAGACTTCACCGATCGGCCTCAGGCTGCAGATCAACCGCACCTGGGATTCGCGCTGGTTCGCTGACGGCGACGATTACGGCCGGCTGCTGCTCGAGGATCTGAAGATCCGCAAGTTCGTCATGGAAACGCTGCCGCAGGCGGCGATTTCGAAGGTCGTCATCGAGCGGCCAGCGAAGCTATGCCGCGTTTCGGTCTATGCCGCGCGTCCCGGGGTCATCATCGGCAAGAAGGGTGCCGACATCGACAAGCTCAGGAAGCAGCTTGCGGCGATGACGAAGAGCGAGGTCAGCCTCAACATCGTCGAGATCAGGAAGCCCGAGATCGACGCCAAGCTGGTGGCGCAGTCGGTCGCCGATCAGCTGGTGCGCCGCGTCGCGTTCCGCCGCGCCATGAAGCGCGCGGTGCAGTCGGCGCTGCGGCTTGGCGCCGAGGGCATCAAGATCACCTGCTCGGGCCGTCTCGGCGGCGCCGAGATCGCGCGCACCGAATGGTACCGCGAAGGCCGCGTGCCGCTGCATACGCTGCGCGCCGACA
>CAYVVV010000041.1:0-245 GCA_964455325.1 uncultured Sphingosinicella sp.
AAGGACAAGGGCACCGGCAAGGAACAGCAGATCCGCATCCAGGCATCGGGCGGCCTGTCCGACGCCGACATCGAACAGATGGTCAAGGACGCCGAGAGGTTCGCCGAGGAAGACAAGAAGCGGCGCGCCAGGGCAGAGGCGAAGAACCACGCCGACAGCCTCGTCCATTCGACCGAAAAGCAGCTCGCCGAACATGGCGACAAGGTCGACGCCACCACCAAGCGCGAGATCGAAACGGCGGTCGC
>CAYVVV010000041.1:255-12884 GCA_964455325.1 uncultured Sphingosinicella sp.
CGGCGCTGAAGTCGGTGCTCGACGGTGACGATGTCGATGCGATCACCGCGAAGACGCAGGAGCTGGCGCAGGCAGCGATGAAACTTGGCGAGGCGATCTACAAGGCCGAGCAGGAAAGCGCTTCCGCCGGTGCCGGCGCCGAGGCCGAGGCGCCCAGGGAAGATGTCGTCGATGCCGAGTTTTCGGAAGTCGACGAGGACAAGAAGGCGTAGGTGATGGCAGCGGCGGCAGCGGCCGCCGCTGCCGGCGTCGGGGGCGTGGGTTGTGATGGCGGACGCGGACTATTACGAGCTGCTGGGGGTTGATCGCGGCGCCAGCGACGCGGCGATCAAGGCGGCCTTCCGCCGGCTGGCCATGCAGTACCACCCCGACAAGAACGGCGGCTGCAGCGAGTCGGCCGAGAAGTTCAAGGCGATCAACGAGGCGTACGACGTCCTCAAGGATCCGCAGAAGCGCGCCGCCTATGACCGTTACGGCAAGGCTGCCTTCCAGAACGGCGGTGGCGGCAGCGCGACCGCCGGTTTTGGCGACTTTGGCGACATTTTCGAGAGCATCTTCGGCGAGTTCATGGGGGGTGGGCGTGGCCGCCAGCGTTCGCAGAAGGTGCGCGGCGCCGACCTTCGATACGATCTCAGCGTGACGCTGGAGGAAGCATTCACGGGCAAGACGGCGACGATCGAGATCGATGTCGCCACGCATTGCGAGCCGTGCGGCGGCAGCGGCGCGGCGCCCGGTGCCACCGCCAACACGTGCGGCACCTGTGCCGGTCACGGCAAGGTGCGCGTGCAGCAGGGGCTGTTCCTGATGGAACGCACCTGCCCCAACTGCCACGGCGCCGGCCGTGTCATCTCTGATCCGTGCGATCATTGTCACGGCGCCGGCCGCGTCGACCGGCGCAAGTCGCTCGACGTCAGGATTCCGCCCGGCGTTGACGAGGGCACGCGCATCCGGCTGTCGGGGGAGGGCGAGGCGGGCGCGCGCGGCGGCCCGCCAGGCGACCTCTATATCTTCATCCACCTTGTGCAGCACGCGCTGTTCCAGCGCGACGGCACCAACCTCTACGCGCGCGTGCCGGTGCCGATGACGCTTGCCGCGCTCGGCGGCAGCGTTGCGGTGCCGTCGGTCGACGGCGAGCCCGCCGAGATCACGCTTCCCGCCGGGACGCAGGGTGGCAAGCAGTTCATCCGCCGGGCGCGCGGCATGCCGGCGCTTAACGGCGGCGGCCGCGGCGACCTCGTCATCGAGGTTGAGGTGGAAACGCCGACGCGGCTGTCAAAGCGTCAGCGCGAACTGCTCGAGGAGTTCCAGTCGCTCGAGGCCGAGGCGGGCAGCTGCCCGGCCAGCCAGGGCTTCTTCGAGCGGCTGCGCGCCAGGTGGGGCGAGTTCACCGACTGACAATAACTGCCTTCAATGGGAGAAGATCGTGAAGATTTACGGCGCCAGCATTTCCCCCTTCGTCCGCAAGGTCATCGTCTTCGCGATCGAAAAGGGCCTTGATTTCAAGCACGTTCCGCTTGGTCTCGGCGCCAAGGATCCAGAATTCCTGGCGGCGTCGCCGTTCGCCAAGATCCCCGGTTTCGTCGACGGCGACCTGAAGATCTCGGACAGTTCGGCGATCGTCCACTACCTTGACGCCAGGTATCCGGCGGTGCGCCTGATCCCGCAGGATCCCGAAGGCCTCGCCCGCACGATCTGGTTCGACGAGTTCGCCGACACCATCGCCGTCGCCTCGATGGGCAAGATCTTCTTCAACCGCATTGTCGCGCCCCGCTTCCTGAAGCGTGACGGCGACGAGGCGATGGCGGAGCAGGGCGTCGCCGAGCTGCCGCGCCTGTTCGACTACCTTGAAGGGGTCGTGCCCGACGCCGGCGGCTTCCTTGTCGGCGGCGCGTTTGGGCTGGCCGACATCTCGGTCGCCGCTCCGTTCGTCAACCTCGGCTGGTGCAGTATCAGCGTCGACCCGGCAACGCATCCGCGCCTCGCTGCCTATCTCGATGCGATCCTGTCGCGGCCGTCGTTCGCGCGCGTCGTCGAGGCCGACAACACGGTCATGGCCGCTTAGCGCTCGACAGACGCGCGCCGGATCGCCAAAGTCCCGCGCACATGTCACTCGATCGCAAGCTCGATGCCTGGATCGCGGCGGGCATCATCGACGGGGCCACTGCCGACCGCATCCGCGCCTTCGAGGACGCCGGCGAGCGCCCCTATGTGCTCTGGGCGGTCGTCGGGCTCGGCCTGTTCGCGCTTGCGCTCGGCGTCATGCTCATCGTCGCCGCCAACTGGGAGCTGATCCCGGCATGGGCCAAACTTGTGACCCACTGGCTGCTGACGGCGGCGGCGGCAGGCGCGGTCTGGCGCGGCATCACCCGCCAGCAGCGCTGGCTTGCCGAAGCCGCGCTGTTCGTGCTGGCTGTGCTTGTGCTTGCCGGAATCGCGCTGCACGCGCAGGTCTACCAGCAGACCGGACCGGTCTGGCATGCGCTGCTGCTCTGGCTTGTGCTGGCGGCGCCGGCGCTGCTCGCGCTTGGGCGGACGCGTCTTACCGGCTTTCTCCTCGCCGGGCTGCTGCTGTGGATGTTCGCCGATCTCGGCATCAACCATGACCGCAACGATCAGCTTGCGCAGCAATCGCTGGCACTCGCGGGTCCGGGCATTGCCGTGCTCGTCGCGCTGCTGCCGGGCCTCGGCCGGCATTTCGCCGATGGCGTTCGCGAAGTGGGCATCGCCGCGATGCTTGGCGGTGCCAGCCTCGCCCATTTCGCCTGGGCCGATGATGTCACTACCGGCGATGCAGCCGACATGGCGCTGCGCCTTGCCGGGCCGGCCGTCGCCGCCTCGGCTGCATGGGCAGCGGGCCGGCGCTGGCAGCGGATACCGGTCGTGCTGCTGCTGCCGCTGCTCGCCGGGCCACTGGTCGCGGTCACGCTTGCCACCGCCGTTCCGCACGGTGATGGCTGGGCGCCGCGCCTCGTCGGTGCGCTCGTCTTCGCCGCCATGTGGGGCTGGATCGCCGCGGCGGCATCGGCCGCCGGCTGGCGCGTGCTGTTCGGGGTAGCCATCGCCGCGATCGCGATCCGCATCTTCATCATCTACTTCGAGCTGTTCGGGACGCTGGCGACGACGGGCAGCGGTCTTATCGCTGGCGGTCTGCTGCTGATCGCCCTCGCACTGGGTTGGCGGCGGGTGCTGCGCTTGGCGGATGCGTCGGCATGAGCCGCCGACTGCTCGCCGCCGTGCTGGCGCTGCCGCTCGCCGGGCTTGCGCTCAACATCGCCGGCAGCGCGCTGGCGCTGCGTGGTGCCAGCGCATGGCGCATTCCCGTGGCGGGCTTCGACCCGCGCGATCCGCTGCGCGGCCACTACGTCCGCTTCCGCTATGACTGGCGGTTGACGGGAACTCCGTCGCTCTGCGTCGACCCCGGGTCATGCGCGCTCTGCCTTGAGGATGGCGGCGCGACGGCGCGCGTGGTCGCCACCGGAACGCAATGCCCAGGCCGGATCGACCTGTCCGCGAGCGCCATTGACCTGCGTCCGCCAACGCTCACCGGCGAACGGACGCCGCAGTTTTTCGGCCGCCTGTTCGTTTCGGAGGCGCGCGCGCGCCGACTCGAGGCGCAGCTTCGCGCCGGGCCGATGGCGGTCATCGCCCGCCTCGGTAACAGCGGACGTCTCGTCAACGAACGACTTGAACCGATGACAGGAGACCAGCCATGACCCGCGTGCTCGCCGTTGCGCTTGCCCTTGTCGCCGCCGGATCGACCGCAGCGCAGCAACTCGATCCGGCGAAGGTCGAGATCGCCTCCGAACAGGCGGCACCGGGTGTGCACGTCCTCTATGGCGCCGGCGGCAACATGGCGCTGGCCTATGGTCCCGATGCAGTGTTCCTCGTCGACGATCAGTTTGCACCGCTCAGTCCCAAGATCATGGCGAAGGTGCGCGAGATCGCCGGGCGCGACGTGCGCTTCCTCGTCAACACGCACTGGCACGGCGATCACACCGGCGGCAACGAGAGCTTCGGCAAGGCTGGCGCGCTCATCTTCGCGCACGATAATGTCCGCGCGCGCATGGCCAGCCCGCAAGCGCGAACATCGGGTCAGGTGACGCCGGCAGCGCCAGCGGCGGCGCTGCCGGTCGTGACCTTCGGCAGCACGAACAGCTTCCACATCAACGGCGACACCGTGCGCGCGATCCACGTGCCGCACGCACATACCGACGGCGACGCGCTGATCCATTTCGAAAAGGCCGACGTGCTGCACATGGGCGATACGTTCTTCGACGTGACCGCGAAGACGTTTCCGTTCATCGACCTCGCCTCGGGCGGCTCGGCAAAGGGCGCCATCGCCGCGATCGACGCCGGCCTTAGGCTGGCCGGACCCAACACGAAGGTGATTCCGGGCCACGGCAAGCTCACCGATCGCGCCGGGCTGGTCGCCTATCGCGCCATGCTCGCCGATGTCGTCGCCAGGGTCGAGACGATGATCGCTGCCGGCAAGTCACGGGAAGAGGCCGTGGCGGCGGCGCCAGCGGCCGCCTACGAGGCGGAACGCGGTGGCGGCTTCGTTTCGGCTGACGCCTTTGTCGGCGCGGTCTACGACAGCCTCAAGACGGACACGCCAGCGCGTTGACCGGCGCCCGCCGACTTGATCGGCAAGTGCGCGCGCCGTTGCCACGACGAGAGCCTGATCGCTTCAGGTGGAAGCGCTGTGCGCTTCCACCTGAAACGTAAATCAGTCCCTATTCATAATCTTAGACAGCGATTCACGGTTCAGATTGATTCAATCTGAACCGATCGCGGTCTAATGGCGACGCCGGCGACGCGCTGCGCCAAGGCCGATGAGGCCCAGCCCGAACAATGCCATGGCGGCCGGCTCCGGCACGGGGGCCGGTCCCGGTCCATCGACGAGGCCGCAGTCGGCGACACCGTCGCATGCGGCGAGCGGCCCGGGACCGGCGATGTACAGCGGGAACGAGCCCACCCCGATGCCTTCGATGTCAAGGATCACGCCATCGCCGATGTCACCGTCGAAGTCGTAGACGAGTCCGAACAGGTCACCGAAATCGAGCGTGAACGCGCCGACCAGCGCGTTGCCGCTGAACGACATGGTAAAGGCGGTGAGTTCGCCGTCGAACGAGGACAACTGGCCGTCGCCATCAACATCGGAACCCGAGAAGCTGCCGCTGACAAAGGCGCCATCCGTGAAGCCGCCATGGATGAAACTGAAATCACCGCCGCCAAGATCGGTGACGACAACCAGTTCCTTGCTGGTATCAACACCGGCGGATGCAGCGGCCGGCATTACGCACGCCGCCAATGTTGCAACCGCAACAGCCATCTGTCTGCACATATCGGCACCCCTTTTTTGCGGACCTTGCAGTTCATCTGCAGCAACAATCGTGCCAGAATCGTACAGAAAAGGAAATCAATCGGTTAGTGAGACGTAGCAAACGGCGTTGTAAGTTGCCGCGACATCTGGCGAACGCGATCGTCGATCGTTTGACACGAAGGCGTTCGGATCGCAAAGCCTGCACCAGTGAACGCGTCTTACCTGATCAAGCGGATCAGGAAACCAACCGCAGCTTAACAGTCTGACGAGGGGCGGACACGCACGGCATCGAAGTGGCAACGCGTCACGTTCTGGCGATCAGGCGTCAGATCCGCGTGCTGATCGCGATCGCGGCGCGGCAGCCGGCGCGGATGACGGCGGACAGCAGCGGATAGGCGGTCGCCTGTTCGGCGCCATGTGCGATCGCGGTCGCCTTGTGTTCGCGCTCGTCGGCGGCGAATTCCTCGATCCGCGCTTTCAGCTGGGGATCGCTGTCGCCGAGCGCCGCCGCCTGTTTCGAATAGTGGCGGTCGATCTCGGTTTCGACGGCGGCCGTACATGCCATCGCCGCCTTCGGTCCGATCAGCGCCATTGCGGCGCCCAGCAGGTAGCCGGTGGCGTGCCAGACCGGCGACATCAGCGTCGGCCGCACGCGGCGCTCGGTCAGCATGCGGTCGAAGATGTCGAGATGGCGTTGTTCCTGCGCGCGCATGCGCGCGATCTCGACGCTGTCGGGATGGCGGTTGCCGAGCACGGCGAGCTGTCCAGCGTAGATGCGCGCCGCGCCATATTCGCCGGCATGATCGACGCGCAGCATCGCCGCGGTGTCGGCGGCACGGTCCCCCGGCAGCCGGCGCTTCAGCGCTTGCGAATCAGCCACAGCGAAGCTCCCGCGATCAGCAATGACAGGATTGCATTGTAGCCAGCCATTGAGATGCCGGCCAGCGACCAGGCGATTTGGTCGCACTGCACGACCGGAGCGGCGAGAACGTTCGCCAGGAAATCGCCCGACCCCAGCTCGGTTGCCGAACAGGTCGCCGGCCCCTGCCACCACTTCTGCTCGACTCCGGTGTGGAACACGCCGATGCCGCCGCTGACGGCGACGCCGACCGCCGCCAGCGCCAGCGGCCATGCGCGCCGCGACGCCGGAACCGCCAGCGCCGGCGCCGCCAGCACCAGCGCGATGCCGTGCGGCCAGCGCTGCCAGATGCACATCTCGCACGGATGAAGGCCGCCCAGATGCTGGAAGGCGAACGCCCCGCCGAGCAGCGCCGACGGCCCCAGCAGCAGCAGGATGTGCGCCAGGCGCATCCGATCAGCCATTGCTGTTCCTGCGCGCCACGTAGCTGGCGCCGACCAGCGTCACGCCTCTGTTGTCAAGTTCGCCGGCCCAGCGCTCGATTTCGCTGATGGTTTCGGGCAGCGCGCGGGCATAGCCGATCGCGTGGCCGCGGCGCTTCGCGGTTGCGACGAGGTCGTCAAGGTTGCGGCGGATGTTGGCCGGCGTCGCAGGCTCGTCGATGAAGCGGTCGTTGGTCGTCGACGCCATGCCGGCGGCGCGCGCCTCGCGCTCGCCGACCGATCGACCTGACGAACGTGCGTCGACATAGGCAAGGTTTCGCGCCTTTGCCGCTGCGAGCACCGGGCGCATCGCCGCGGCATCCTCGGTAAAGGCGCTGCCCATCATGTTGGTGATGCCGATCGGCGCATCGACGCGTGACAGCGCCCATTCCAGCCGGCGGATGTTTTCGGCGCCGCTCTCACTGGTCAGCAGCACGTTCTTGCCGGGGCTGACGCTTGGATAGCGCTTCGGCTGCATCGGTACCGACAGCCAGACCTCGTGGCCGCCGTTCGCGGCTTCGACGGCAAGCCCGCGGGCGGCGTCAGCATAGGGCGAAAACGCCAGGCTGACGCCGGCGGGCAGTCGTTCGATCGCGCTCCGCGCTGCCACGGCGTTGGGGCCGAGCTCGGTGATCATGATGGCAACGAGCGGTCCTTCCGGCAACGGCGCCGCCGGCGCTCCGGCGATGTCGGCATCGAGCGCATCGGACACGGCCGCAGGCACCTGCGCGATCGGCGGCCGCGCCTGCCGCCTCAGCGTTTCGCGCGCGGCGCGCACGCCTGCGTCGGGGGGCGGTGCCGCCGGCGCGTCCGGTTGTGCGTCGACGACCGCGGCTCGGCTCGGCGCCAGCGGCCGCAGCAGCTCGGCGAACAGCGTCGCCAGACCAACAAATAGGACCGCCGTTGCAAGGCCGTAGACGATCCTGCGGCGACGGGGCGTGCCATCGTTGTTGCTCAGCGGCTCGCCTCCGCCGTCTGCAACGGTGTCGGCCGCCCGAGCCGGCCGATCACCTTCAGTGCATAGTCAAGCTGGTAGTCGTCGATGCCGGCCTTTTTAAGATCGTCCGCGGTACGCGTGAACCGCGGATGGGACTTGTCGTCCTCCTCGATCAGCTTGTCGTCCTTGACGGCGTCGTTTCTGAGGTGCTGGCGAAGGTCGGCCTCGCGGACCACGCGCCGCTCCTTGTAGTCGGGATCGCTGAGCTGCGGCACGGCGATGTCGGGTTCGATGCCCGCTTCCTGCACCGAGCGCCCCGACGGCGTGTAGTAGCGCGCCGTGGTCAGCCGCAGCGCCGTATCCTGCGTCATCGGGATCAGCGTCTGCACTGATCCCTTGCCGAAACTGCGCTGGCCGAGCACCAGGCCGCGGCGATGGTCCTGCAGCGCGCCGGCGACGATCTCGGCCGCTGAAGCCGAGCCTTCATCGACCAGTACCACCACGGGCTTGCCGCCCGTGTCGTCACCCTCGCGCGCGTAGTAGCGCTGCACGTCGCCCTTGCGGCGGCCGCGCTGCGAGACGATCTCGCCGCCGGTCAGAAATGTGTCGGACACGTCGATCGCCTGGTCGAGCAGGCCGCCGGGGTTCGACCGCAGGTCGAGCACATAGCCGAGCAGCCGGTCGCCAGCCTGCTTCCGGATCGCTGCGATCGCCGACCGTGTCGCGTCGCCGGTCTGCTTGTTGAAGGTCGAAATGCGCAGGATGCCTATGCCGTCACGGATCTCGTACTTGACCGGTTTCAACTCGATGATCTCGCGCTTCAGCGTCAGTTCGATCGGCTTCTGCACACCGCTGCGCACGACGGTCAGCCTGATCGGCGTCCCCGGCAGGCCGCGCATCCTGTCGACCGCCTCGTCGAGCGTCAGCCCATAGATCAGCTCGCCGTCGAGATGGGTGATGTAGTCGCCTGCCTTCATGCCAGCGCGCGCGGCCGGCGTGTCGTCGGTGGGGGCGACCACCTTGACCACGCCATCCTCAAGGCTGACGGTCAGGCCAAGGCCGCCGTACTCGCCATCGGTCTGCGTGCGCATGCGCTCGAAATTGCGCATGTTCAGGAAGCTCGAATGCGGATCGAGGCTGGCGAGCATGCCGTTGATCGCACCCTCGAGCAGCTGTTCGTCGCTGACCTCATCGACATATTCGGCGCGCACGCGCTCGAACACGTCCATAAGCTGGTCGAGCTGCCGATAGGTGCTGCCCGAGTTGGCCGCCTGCACCGCGGTCGTCGACGGAATCAGCGCGATCGCAGCGGCAGGGACCAGGGTACGCAGAAGGTTACGCGGCATGGCGAAGGCATCCTCCAAAGGCTTGCGGTATCATAGCACGCTGATCGCCGCCGTGAAGCGGCACGGTGCTGCCCTCGTCCGGCGTTGTCTGATTTGCAATGCTATGGGTCATCGCGGGGCTTCTAGCCGCCTAGCCGCCGCATCGGGTCGACTGGCCGGCCGTTCTCCCTTAGTTCTAGGTAGAGTTGGGGTTCGCCCGCGCCCATGCGTCCGATCGGCGCGCCGATGCGCACTGCCTCGCCGATAACGACGTCGACGCGTTCAAGTCCGGCGACGAGGCTGAGCAGGCCTGCGTCGTGTTCGACGATGACGATCTCGCCATAGTCGCGAAACGGGCCGGCGTAGGCGATGCGGCCGGTCGCCGGTGCGGTGACCTGCGCGTTGGCGCGCGTCGCCAGCGTCAGCCCGCGTGCGGGTCCAGCGGGACCGCTGAGACGCGCACCGAACGCAGATTGCACCCGCCCGCTCGCTGGCAAGCGGTACGACTGGTTCTGCTTCGCTGTCGCGAGATAGACGGGCCCGCCCTGCCGCGCGGTGCTGCGCCGCTCGACGCCGCGCGCGAGCCCACGCAGGTCGATCGCCTGGCGGGCCAGCATACGCGCCCGCTCCTTCTCGGCGGCTGCAGCCGCGTCGAGCGCGTCGCGGCGGGCGCGTTCGCGTGTCTGCAGCGCCTCGAGCGCGCGGATGTCGGCCGCAAGCTGCCGTTGCACGTCGACAAGCTGGCGGTTTGCCGCCGCCAGCCGCTGCGTCAGCCGCTGCGTCGCGGCAAGATCGTCCACCAGCCGGCGCGTGCGCCGTTGCAGTTCGGGGCGAATGGCGCCGAGCAGCGCGCTGACGCGTGCTGTCGCGATCGCCGAACTGGGCTCGAGCAGCACCAGCGCTGGCGGCCGCCGGCTCATCGTCTGCACCGCGGCGAGCAATCGGCTGGCGGCGTCCTGCCGCGCGGCAAGCTGCGCGCGCTGATGCTGCGCCACCGCTGACAACTGGCGCAGCCGGGCCTCGATCGCCGTGGCGCGGCGTTCGCCGTCCTGGATATGTCGTGCCAGCGTGATGGCATCGAAGCGGGCGCGCCGCGCCTTGATGTCGGCGGCATCGGCATCGCGCCTCAGCGCGCGCGCGCGCGCGTCGGCGGCGATCGCATCCGCCTCCGTGCGCGCGCGATCCGCCGGCGCTTGTGCATGCGCGGCGGCGGCCGACAGCAGGAGGGCGAGCAGGGCCGGGCGCACGTCAGCCCTCGCGGTGATAGGGATGGCCGGCGAGGATCGTGGTCGCCCGGTAGAGCTGCTCGGCGAGCATGGCGCGCGCCAGCAGGTGCGGCCACGTCGCTGCCCCGAACGCCAGCCGGAGGTCGGCGCTGGCGCGGTCCGCGGCAGTGTGGCCATCGGCACCGCCGATGACGAAGCGTGCCTCGCGAACGCCGTCGTCGCGCCAGCGTCCCAGTTGCTCGGCAAACGCCATCGAGGTCATCGCGCAGCCGCGTTCGTCAAGCAGCACCGTCCGCAGCGGCGCCGTCGCGGCGGGCGTCTTCCCGCCCGACTCCGGCAGCTCCGTCACCCGGAATGGCCAGGTGATGCGCGTCGCGTAGCGGTCGACGAGATCGGCTTCGGGCGAACGCCCGATCCGCCCGCGCGCGACGATGTGCAGCAGCACGCGGCGGTCAGGCCCGGGTCGCCACCGGCGCCTGGTCGAACGCCCACATCTTCTCGAGGTTGTAGAAGCTGCGAACCTCGGGCCGGAACAGGTGGACGATGACGTCATCGGCGTCGATCAGCACCCAGTCGGCGGTGGCGAGCCCCTCGATGCGGACGGTGCGGCCGAGTTCGCTCTTGATCCTGTCGGCAAGCTTTTGCGCCATCGACGCCACCTGGCGCGTCGAACGACCGCTCGCGATCACCATATGATCGGCGATCTCGGTCTTGCCGGCGAGCGGAATGTCGATGACATCGATCGCCTGATCGTCGTCGAGCGATTTCAGGATCAGCGCGTGCAGCATGTCGCTGCCATCGCGCGGGCGGGGTGCGGCGGCTTTCGCCGCGGCGGTACTGGCAGGCAATCGCTATCCCTTCGGGCTGGTTGCACCAAGCCGGCGGGCCCATCCCGGATCGCGCGCGCGCAGTGCCGTGGCCGACATGGGATCGAGCGGGATGTTCAGAATGACAATCGCCGGCAGTTCCCACCTCATCCACTGTTTCGCGTTCGCTTCCCGGCGGCGGTACCGCCGAAGCCACGCCATCGCCGGAGCGAGGCATGCACCGCCAATGTAGTGCGGCCGGGCGACGACGACAATCGGGACTTGGCGCGCGATGTCGCGCCAGCGCTTCCAGCGGTGAAACTGCAACAGGTTGTCGGTGCCCATGATCCAGACGAAATCGTGCCGTGGGTAACGCCGGCGAAGTGCCGCAAGCGTGTCGACGGTGTAACGCGTGCCGAACGTCGTTTCGATCGCGGTCACCCGGATCGGCGCGCGCCGTGCCATCCCCCGCGCTGAAGCGAGCCGCGTGTCGAGTGGCGCCATGCCGTCGATCGGCTTCAACGGGTTGTGCGGGCTGACCAGCCACCAGATTTCATCGAGGCCTAGCCGATGCATCGCCGTCAGGCTGACATGCCGATGGCCGCCGTGCGCCGGGTTGAACGATCCACCGAGCAGGCCGATGCGAGCCATCATGCCGCCTGCCGGCGGGCCAGCATGTCGCGGACCTCGGCGGCGATCTCGAACGAGCGCAAGCGTGCCTCGATGTCGAAGATCGAGCCCGAAACGATGAGCTCGTCGGTACCGGTCTCGGCAACGAATGCGGCAACGGCCTTGGCCACCGTCTCCGGTGCACCGATCGCCGAGCAGGCGAGCACGTCGGCAAGGCGGGCTCGCGCCTCTGCCGGGAGTTGGCGTTCGTAACCGGCGACCGGCGGCAGCAACCACGCCGGTCGGCCCAGCGACAGGTTGACGAACGCCTGCAGCAGCGAGGTGGCCAGCACCTGCGCCTCGGCGTCGGTGTCTGCCGCGATGATGTTGAAGCCGAGCATGACATAGGGCGCCGACAGCCACTTCGACGGCCGGAAGGTGCGGCGATAGAACGCGATCGCCGGCATCAGCGCGGCTGGAGCGAAGTGCGAGGCGAAGGCGAAGGGAAGGCCCATGTGTGCGGCAAGGCTGGCGCCATAAAGGCTCGATCCCAGGATCCAGACATCGACCTTCGCGCCTTCGCCCGGCACCGCGCGCACCGGACCGGCACCCTCGAAATAGGCGATCAGCTCCTCGACGTCCGCCGGAAAACGTTCAGCGGCGGCGTGGAGATCACGGCGCATCGCCTGGCTGACCTTGATGTCGGAGCCGGGCGCGCGGCCAAGGCCAAGATCGATGCGTCCCGGATACAGCGCATCCAGCGTGCCGAACTGCTCGGCGATGATGAGCGGCGCGTGATTGGGCAGCATGATGCCACCGGCACCGACGCGGATCGTCGACGTCTGCGCGGCGACATGGCTGATGACAACCGATGTCGCGGCGCTGGCAATGCCGGGCATGCCGTGATGCTCGGCCAGCCAGAAGCGGCGATAGCCAAGCCGCTCGCCCAGCTGCGCCAGCCGGACGCTGCCCGCGAAGCTGTCGGCCGCGCTGCCGCCCTCGACGATGGGCGCAAGGTCCAGGATCGAAAACGGCATCACGCCAGCGCGACGTCGATTGTGG
>CAYVVV010000041.1:12894-16079 GCA_964455325.1 uncultured Sphingosinicella sp.
CCGTCCATGCCGATGCCATGGCCGGTGCGATGCGACAGGCCGGGCAGCGCGTAGCCGGGGCCGTAGCCGGCCTTTTCATACGCCACCCGTACGGCATCGTCGACCGCGCCGGCGGGCGTGCCGATGCGCGCTGTCTCGAACGCGATCTGCTGGCCGCGCCGGACCAGATCCCACAGCTGGCGCTGGCGCTCGCTCGCTTCGCCGCCGATGACGACGGTGCGCGAGATGTCCGACTGGTAGCCTTCGTAGGCACAGCCGCAGTCCATCAGCAGGATGCCGCCAGCCTTGGTCCGCTCGACGCGGCCGGTACCGTGTGGATAGGCGCTCGCCTCATTGGGCAGGATCAGCGCCCACGGCGACGTGCCACCCAGCCTTGCCATCGCCATCATCAGCGTCGTTGCAATCTCGGTTGCCGGCAGGTCGGGCTTCAACTGCGCGGCAACGTCGGCATAGGCGGCAAGCGTGATGTCCGCCGCCCGCTGCATCAGCGCGATCTCGGCAGGCGATTTGATGACGCGGCAGGCGCGCACGACACCGGCGTCGTCGCGGGTTTCGATACCCAGCCGGCGCAGGCTGTCGACGGCGAAGAAGCGGACCGTCTCCTCGATGCCGACCGGACCGGTACCGGCGCCGCGCGCGCGCAGCCAGTCGGCGATTCGCGCGGCCGGGTTTTCATGTTCGTGCCAGGTACGCACGTCGGCGGTGATGCCAAGCGTCTCGCGGACTGACGGTTCCTCGAAATGCGGCGTCACCACCAGGGTTTCGCCGTCATCCGGGATGACGGCAGCGGTCAGCCGCTCGCTTCGCCGCCACTGGATGCCGGTGAAGTAGTCAAGCGAACTTCCTGCCTCGACCAGCAGCGCCTTCAGCCCGGCCTTGCGCATCCGCTGCTGCGCCCTGGCGATGCGTGTCAGCCGTTCGGCCGCGCTGATCGGCGCGGGGGTTATCGGCGGGACGGCCGGCCGCTTGGTTGCGACCGCCGGCGCCGCCCAAAGTGCTGCCGCTCCGGCCGCAGCGGCGAGTTGCAGAACGGCGCGCCGAGTGGATCGCGTCACGGCCGCACCTGTCCGTCGCCGCGCACGATCGTCTTGTAGGTGGTCAGCCCCTCAAGCGCGACGGGTCCGCGCGCGTGCAGGCGGCCGGTGGCGATGCCGATCTCGGCGCCGAAGCCGAACTCGCCGCCGTCGGCGAACTGGGTCGAGGCGTTGTGGAGGACGATGGCGCTGTCGACGGTCTTGAGGAAACGCTCGGCGGTCGCGGCGTTCTCGGTGACGATGCAGTCGGTGTGCGCGCTGCCATAGCGCGCGATATGGGCGGCCGCGCCGTCGACGCCGTCGACGACGCGCGCGGCAATGATCGCGTCGAGATATTCGGTCGCCCAGTCGGTTTCGTTGGCGACGGCGACGCGCGGATCCATCGCGATGACCGCCGCGTCGCCGCGCACCGCGCAGCCCGCATCGATGAGCGCCCTGACGACACGTTGGCCGAGCGGCGTCGCCGCCCGGTCGATCAGCAGCGTTTCGGCCGCGCCGCAGACGCCGGTGCGGCGCAGCTTGGCGTTGATGGCGATGGCTTCCGCCTTGGCCGGATCGGCGTCCTTGTCGACATAGACGTGACAGATGCCGTCGAGGTGGGCAAGCACCGGGACGCGCGCTTCTGCCTGCACCCGCGCGACCAGGTTTTTGCCGCCACGCGGCACGATGACGTCGATGAGACCAGCGGCGGCAAGCATGTCACCGACCAGCGCGCGATCGGACGATGGCACCAGCTGCACCGCATCGGCCGGCAACCCCTCGCTGAAGATGCCGGCAACGAACGCGCCGTGCAGCGCCCGCGACGTGGCGAACGCCTCCGATCCGCCGCGCAGGATGCAGGCATTGCCCGACATCAGGCACAGTGCGCCGGCGTCGACGGTGACGTTGGGGCGGCTTTCGTAGATGATGCCGATGACACCGAGCGGCACCCGCACCTGTTCGAAGCGCAGGCCATTGGGCTGCGTCCACTGCTTGATCGTGGCGCCCACCGGATCGGGCAGGGCGGCAACCGCCTCGACGCCGGTGGCAATGGCTTCGACACGCGCCTCGTCAAGCCGCAAACGGTCGAGCATTGCCGGGGACAGGTCCTTGGCCTTTCCCGCCGTCATGTCGTCATCGTTCGCCGACAGGATGGCGGGCAACGCCGCGCGGATTGTGCGCGCCGCCGCCTGCAGCGCGCGCGCCTTTGCCGCGCCCGGCGTGGCAGCAAGTGTCCGCGAAGCCTTGCGCGCCGCCGTCGCCATGTCTGCGATCATCGTCATAGCAGCACCAGATGGTCCCTGTGCACCATCGCCGAGCGCGGCGCATAGCCCAAAATGTCCCCCTGCTCGGCGGTGCGCCGGCCGGCGATGGCACGCGCGTCGGCGGCATCGTAACTGGCAAGGCCGCGCGCCACTACCCTGCCATTTTCTGCCGCGATGTCGACAACATCGCCGCGTCCGAAACTGCCGCTGACCCCGCGCACGCCGGCGGCAAGCAGGCTCTTGCCCTCGCGCAGCGCCGCCAGCGCGCCGGCGTCGACGACAAGCCGCCCGGCACTGGTCAGCCGCCCGGCAAGCCAGGCCTTGCGCGCGCCGCTGCTGGGCGCAGTGGTGAACAGCGTGCAGCGGCCGCTCTGCTCAAGGCGGGTGAGGGGACGCGCCCCTGCGCCTTGCGCGATGGCAAGCGGGATACCGCTCGCCGCGGCAATGCGGGCGGCCGCGATCTTGGCGCCCATGCCGCCCGATCCCATCGCCGCGCTGTCGCCAAGGCGAACGCCGGCAAGTGCGCTGTCGATGTCGTCGACGCGCTCGATCAGAGTTGCCGATGCGTCCTGGCGCGGATCGGCCGTGTACAGCCCATCGATGTTCGACAGCAGCAGCACGCCATCAGCGGCGGCTGCCTGCGCGACACGCGCAGCCAGACGGTCGTTGTCGCCAAAGCGGATTTCCTCCGTTGCGACACTGTCGTTTTCGTTGAGGATCGGGACCACGCCAAGCCCGATCAGTCGGTCCAGCGTGGCAGCGGCGTTGAGAAAGCGCCGCCGGTCCTCAAGATCGCCGAGCGTCACCAGCATCTGCGCGGCGACGAGGTCTCTGGCGCCGAGCAGTTCCGACCACGCCTGGGCCAGGATGATCTGCCCGGTTGCGGCCGCCGCCTGCGCATCCTGCG
>CAYVVV010000042.1:0-16060 GCA_964455325.1 uncultured Sphingosinicella sp.
ATTGTCGTCGATCGCATCGAAGCTCGGTATGTTGGCGCGGTACCAATTGATACCGCTGTTCATCGCCTTTGGGCCGACAAGTGCGCGCTTGAACAAGTCCCCCTCGTCGACAGTGAGGTGGCCGCCTGCCAGCAAGCCGGCATAGGCCTGCACGGCGATCCGCTCGGCGATCCCGGCGTCCAGCATTGCCGGCGTCAGTCCCCTGAAATAGGGCATGTACTGCGATCGCTGTTGTTGCACTTCGTTAGACCGCACCAGATCGAGAAACACATTATAGGGCGGTGCACTGAGACCGATGACGGCGTGCAACCGCCGTGGATTGGCCTGTGCATAGGCAAAGGCGAGCGCCGCGCCCCAATCGTGACCGATCAGCACGAACTTGCTGTCGCCGGCAAGATGACGTGCAAGCGCGTCGACCTCGCCGGCCAGACGCTCGATCCGGTAGGCGTCGAGACTGTCTGGCTTTGCCGACAGGCCGGCGCCACGCCCATCGACGGCAACCACCCTGTAGCGGAGCTTCAGTGCCTCCATCTGGTCGAACCAGGTGTACCAGAAGGACGGGAAGCCATGATAGAGAATGACGAGGGGACCCTTGCCAGCCTCGACATAGTGCAGACGTTGGTCGCCTTTGCCGAACCAGCCTGACCGATAACCGATGCCGCCTCTGGCTTCTGCATTCGCGCGCGCAACCGCCGGATCGGCCGCGACCACCGTTTCGACCGCCTCGGCCTGCAGCCGCGCGGTGCCGCCGCAGGCTGCAAGGAGCAGGAGTCCGGCAAGGTAGAGAGCCTTGAACCCACGCATTTCGGAGTCGACGCTAACAGTTATTGTATTAATCGTCAATAACGAATATGACTGTTACGGGATGGACATCATGTCAGACGCTCCGCCAAAAGAGTTCGTTCGATGCGGGCCGGCATGGCGCGTCATCGCCTTGCTGCTCGCGACAGCTGTGGCTGCCTGCGGCAACGCGCGTTCCAACGAAGCAGGGTCGGGCGAATCCACGCAAGCCGCCCAAGCTGCGCGCCTGTTCGAGGACAATTGCGCAGGCTGCCATGGTCCGGAGGCGGCCGTGGCCGGAGCGCCGACGCGGGACGCGATCGGCAAGCTGGCATCGCCAACGATCCTTGCCGCGCTGGACACCGGCGTCATGCGCGAGCAGGCGGCGCACCTGTCGCCTGCCGAGCGAGCAATGCTGGCGAACTGGCTTGGCGCCGAAGCCGACCGCAAGGTTAGCGCGACGGAAAGCGGCAAGCGGTGCAACGGTACCTTGCGGCTGTCGCAACCGCTCTGGAACCGCTGGGGCAACGGACTCGACAACCGGCGCCAGCAATCGGTCGCTGCTGGCGGCATCACTGCCGCGAACGTCGGCAGCCTCGAGCTGAAGTGGGCCTTTGCCTTCCCCGGTGCTGCGCGGGCACGGTCGCAGCCAGCGGTCACGCGCGAGGCGATCTTTACCGGCAGCCAGAGCGGACGTGTATACGCGCTCGATCCCGAAACCGGCTGTATCTGGTGGACTTTCGACGCCGAAGGCGAGGTGCGCAGCGCGCCGACGCTCGGCATCGATGCGGGCGGCCGTGTCGACCGGCTCTACTTTGGCGATTTCAACGCGAACGTCTACGCGCTCGACGCCGCAACCGGCCAACACATCTGGACGACCAAGGTCAAGGACCATCCGGCCGGTACGATCACCGGTTCGCCGACATTGCATGATGGCAGGCTGTACGTGCCAATGTCGTCGACCGAGGTCGTCAGCGCCCATGATCCCGACTACGAATGCTGCACGTTCCGTGGCGGCGTCGTCGCGCTCGATGCCGCCCGCGGTAACCCTGTTTGGCGAATCTATACCGTCCCCGAAGCGACGCGCCAGGGGGTGAACCGCAACGGCGTTCCGGCCTTTGGCCCCTCGGGAGCCCCCATCTGGTCGACGCCGACCGTCGATAGCAAGCGCGGCCTTCTCTACGTTGGCACCGGCGAGAACTATTCGTCACCCGCCAACGAGATGAGCGACGCCATCATCGCCATGGAACTGACCACCGGCCGCGTGCGCTGGGTACGCCAGACGATCGCCGGCGATGCGTGGAACGCTTCGTGCGGGCCGCGCAACAATCGCATCAACTGCCCGGCGGAGGACGGACCCGATTTCGACTTCGGCGCGCCGCCCGTCCTGGTGACGCTGCCCGGCGGCAAGGACATGATTCTCGCTGGCCAGAAATCGGGCATGGTCTATGGCCTCGATCCCGATGACGGCGGCCGCATTGTCTGGCAGCAGCGCGCTGGCATGGGCGGCTACAATGGCGGCATTCACTGGGGCATGGCCAGCGACGGCCGCACGCTCTTCGTCGGCATCGCCGACACGCCCGGGCACCAGACGCCGACTGGCCCGCCACGGCCCGGGCTGCACGCTTTCGACGTCGCCACTGGCAAACCGCTGTGGAGCCGGATCGAGCCGCCGACCTGCGATCAGCCGACATTCGCCTGCCAGACAGCCCTTTCCGCGCCATTGACGCTCACCGGCGAGCTGGTTTTCGCCGGCGCGCATAACGGCCTCTTGCGCGTCTACTCGGCACACGACGGCGGATCGCTTTGGACATTTAACACGCGGCGCGCATTCGAAACGGTCAACGGCGTCAAGGGCATTGGCGGGACGATCGATTCAGCCGGCGCCGTCGTCGCCGGCGGCCGTGTCATCGTCAATTCGGGTTACGACAAGTTCGGGGAGATACCGGGCAATGTCCTGCTCGTTTTCGCAATCAAACCGGAAGGGGATCGGAAATGAAGCAGCACATGGCGTTGATTGCGGGCTTGGCAGCTGTGCCCGCATCGGCGGCTGCCTTGGTGGCCAATGCGCCGGCAGATGCCCCAATTAAGGGCATTCACCACGTCAGCGTCACGGTATCGGATATCGATGACACGATTGGCTTTTACCGGAAGGCTGTTCCCTACGTACTCGTCAAGCGCCACCGCGTTTCGGCGTCGAAATTCGACAGGACCCTCGTCGGCAGGCGAAAGGGCGAAGTCGAGTTCGCGCTGGTTGAAACGCCGACGACGTTCGTCCAGCTCGTCGATCTCGATCCGGAGGCGAAGGCCAAGCCAAGCGCGCGGCCGGTGATTGGACCAGGCTACACGCACATCTGTTTCCAGTCACCGTCGACCGATCCCGCCGTCAGGCGCTTCATGGCCGCCGGGCTAGCCAACATCTCACGGTTCGGGCGCGAGGATGGTGTCGATATCGGCGGCTATGGCGTCCGCTATGCCTATGGCCGCGATCCCGACGGCATCATGATCGAGAACGAATCGCTCGACTTCGCCCGTCGCAGCGAGCAGGTATGGGTCTCGCACATCGCCAATGTCGTGCACAATCGCGACGCAATGCTGAAATTTTACGAGCGTCTGCTCGGCCGCAAACCCTATCGCACGATCGAGCAGGAGAACCGGCCGACGCTCGACGACGTCGTCGACATCGACAACATCTCGGTGAAGGGCGGCTGGTTCGATGCCTACAACATCGACATCGAGGTCTGGGAATATGTGCGACCCAGGACTCCGCCGCCAGCCGCGCTGCGCAAGCTTGACGAAATTGGCTACGGCGCGATCGGATTCGAGGTGAGCGATGTCGAGGTGGAACGCGCCCGCCTTAAGGCGCTGGGAGCCCGCCTTGCCGGCAAGCCGGTCGTCATCGACGGCTGGAAGACACAATACGCCTACGACCCTGAAGGCAATCTGTTTTCCATTCAGGAGAATGTTGCCGGGGCACGGCCCGATACAGTCGCGCGTTTCGGCCCGCTTCGACCGACGTCGAATTAGATCCGGGGTTCGACTATCGCGTAGCCTTTGCATGAACGCAGACGGCCTGCGGTGTTTGCATTCCCCGATTTTGTGTTAAGGCGGCGACATGGCGACACAGCACGCACCCACGCGGCGCCGACTTGATCCTGAAACGCGCCGCGCGCTGATTCTCGACCACACTGCCGATATCGTTGCGCGCGAGGGCGTCGCGACCCTGAGCATCGAGATGATCGGCAAGGAAGCCGGGGTCAGCAAATCGCTGGTCTATAACTATTTCCCCAATCTCACTGATCTCCTTCGCGAGCTCTACCGACGCGAGATGCGGCGGCTCCGCCGGCAACAGGCCGATGCCGCCGCCAAGGCGGAAACGTTTGAGGACCTGGTTCGGTCTGTAACGCATGTCTATCTCAGCTACATCGACAAGCGCGGGCTCATCATCGAACGGTTGCAGGCCGAACCCAGCGTTTCGGGAATGCACGATCCGACCTATTTCGGACGGGACGCCGCAGTCGACTATCTGACTGGCTTCGTCGTCGCGCATTTTGATCTGCCGCACGATATCGCCCGCGCGGCGACCGACATTTCGTTCGGGTTGCCGGCTTCGGCGGGATCCTACCTGCTCCGTCGCGATCTTGACCTCAAGACGCTCGAGGATCTGACTGTTGCGATGATCATCGGCGCGGTCACGCAACTGCAGCGCGACTATGTCGTCGCGCAGCGGCCGCTCCGTCCCGAAAAAATGCCGGTGCCCGCCGTAGCTACAACGGGAAGATCGAGTGGCCGCCGTCGAGGATCAAGCACTGGCCGGTCATGAAATCGCTCTCGCGTGACGCGAGATAGACGGCGATCCCCTCCATGTCCTTGAGCTTGCCAATCTGTCCGGAGGCAGCGCGGCGTCGGCAGGCGTCCTGGAAGAACTTGGGCGTTTCGAGCGACATTTCGGTCTCGATGAAGCCGGGAAGTACCGCGTTGGCCTGGATCCCAGCGCGACCGTACTCGATCGCAAGCGCCCGCACGAGACCGGCAACCGCAGCCTTGGTCGTTGAATAGCCGCTCCCCATCGGAATGCCGAGGATGCCGGCGATCGATGATGTGACGACGAGTTTGCCCGGCGCCTTGCGTTCCAGCCAGTGCCGCACCGCATGCTGGAACGTCGTGACGACGCTCGACAGGTTGAGATCGATCGTCGCTTCCCAGTCGTCAGCCGATTGCAGGTGAAAGGAGCCGCGCGCACCCGATCCGCCGGCATTTGCAAAGCAGCTGTCGATCTTGCCGAACTTGTCGATGGTTTCCGCGAAGGCTGCGGATACCGACGCTGCGTCGGTGACGTCGCACTGGAAAGCCTCGGCAACGCCATTTTGCGCACGCAGCGCCGCAGTCGCCTGTGCGTTCTTGTCCGCATTGCGGCCCCAGATGGCGATGGTGGCGCCGGCCTTGACCAGCCCGTGTGCCATCGCCAGGCCAAGGCCGCCGTTGCCGCCGGTCACGAGCGCCACATGGCCTGAAAGATCGAACAGACTGCCAGACATAGGCCGATGCCTCCCTCAGATGATGCCGGCGGGCGGCGAGTTTTGCGCGGTCACTTCGCGTACAGTCCGCGTATCGCTTCCAGCCAAAAGCTTTTCGCGTCGCCGCCGAAGACCTGTGTCATGAACACGCCGGAAATGCGATTTGCGGGGTCGATCCAGAAGAAGGTCGACGCCGCCCCGCCCCGAACGCAGCGCACTGCGGGAACACCGACGAGGCGACGGGAGTGCTGCCATCCTTCGGCACACCGCCAACGCCGGGACCGGCGGGAATCCCGCGCTGCTCATATTGTGCCAACACCGGATGGCGCGCATCGGCATAGCCGAAGCCGGCTGTATGCGTCAGCAGGTCGTGGATGCGCAGCGGCCTTGCCAGCGGGCCAGGCGCCTCGCCGTCGGTAGCGTTCCAGACCTGAACATCCGCCAGTTCCGGAATGTACTTCGACACCGGATCGTCGAGGGCGAGCTTGGCTCGTGCGACCAGCTGCAAGGCCGCCAGCGAAGTCACCGTCTTGGTCATCGAATAGATGCGAGACAGGCTGTCGCGCTGCATCGGCCGCTTTGTTTCGAGATCGGCATAGCCGTAGACAAGATCGCCGACGATCTTGCCGTCCTGTTCGACAAGCATGACAACGCCGGGCGCATAGCCGCGATCGACCATGTCGCGCGCGGCATCCGCCATTTCGGCCGCCGCGGTCGACGTTATGCGCAGGTGCGCCTGCGCAACGTCGACCGGACAGGCGGTCGGCGCGCAGCCGGGTTCGCGCGCGGCAGCCGGCGACGCCGCCAGTGCGGCGAAGGCAGCAGCTAGGATTCGAAGCTTGGTCTGCAACATTGACAATCTGCACAAAAGCACGACGGCGAGTTGTGTGACCCGCCGCCGCAGGAGTTGGGAGGAAAACTCGCCCGCACAGATGCGCTCGGTCAGAAGCCGACGCGCAGTGTTGCCCCGAAAATTCTTGGGTCGAGCAGGAAGGCGCTGCGGAAACTGCCCACCAGATTCGAGTTGGCTTCAAGGAAGGTAATGTCGTCGTCGTTGAGCAGGTTCTTGACGAACAGCGTGAGAGCCCAATCCCTTTCCTGATTGGCAATCTGGATCGATGCGTCGACCTGCTGCCAGCTGCCGACTCGGTCGGCGCCGACGTTGAACTCGCGCGAGAAGAAGCCGCTTTGCGAGTAGAAGTCGACGCGCGGGCGCACCGTCCAGTCGCCGCCAGCCGCGATCGTGTAGTCGGCGGCAAGCTTCAACGTCCGGCGCGGCGCGTTCGGCAGCTGGTTGCCCTGGAGCTGGAAGAAGGCGCCGCCGCGCGTTGGATCCGATGACCGGAAGTCGCTGCGGATTTCCGTGTCGAGCAGGCCGAGCGCACTTTCCAGGCGAAGGCCGTCGATCGGCGAGGCTTGCAGTTCAAGTTCGAAACCGCGCACGCGCGACTTCGGGATGTTGACGTTGGTGGCCAGCGTTCCGACGATGTTGCCGACGATGAGGTTCTTGTAGTCGTAATTGAACAGCGCCATGTTGAGCCGCAGGCGGTTGTCGAACAGCGTGTTCTTGGCACCCAGTTCGATCGCGTCGATTGTTTCGGAGTCAAACGTCGGCACACTGGTATTGCCGGGGTTGAAACCGCCCGACTTGAAGCCGCGCGAAAACGACAGGTAGAAATTGCTGTCGTCAGTGGCGCCGATGTCGGGATTCCAGTTGAGGACGGCGCGGCCCGTCACTTTGTCAAAGCTCGCCTCGCCGATAAAATAGGGCGGAAGCACGAACGTCCCGCTGCGTGTTTCGATCCGCTTCTTGTCGTCGGAATAACGCAGACCGCCGGTGAACTTGAGCTTGGGCGTGATGTCGACATAGACCTCGCCGAACACCGCCTTCGATTTCACCTGGCCGAGCCGCGTGTCGCCAATGGCAATCGAGCCGTTCAGCGTGTTCGCGGGTACCCAGGTGGCAACGAAGCCGCTGCCCTTGGCATCCATGTAATAGCCGCCGAGCAGGAAGTTAAAGCGACCGTCGAAGTTCGACGCCAGCCGAAGCTCCTGACTGAATTGTTCCGCCGAACCGCGGCTGGTTTGCGAGGTGCGATAATCGGTGGTCGTCACCGGCACGCCCGACAGCAGATAGGTCAAGACACCATTGCCGCGACCGTCGTTGGGCACGACGCGCGTACCGAAGGTCCCAGGGTTGAACGCGTTGGGCCGCGTGCCCTGGTCGAAGTCCCGCTCACCGCTGTTGTCGCCGTCGCGGTAGCCGGTGACCGAGGTCAGGGTCAACGCGCCGAACTCTCGATTGATCTCGAGCGTGGCAAGGAAATCCTCGGCCTTGCGGAGCGGCTGCACGTCGATGCTGACCTTGCGCAGATCGGTCGGATTGGAACTGAACGTGCCCGCCCGAACGACGCCCGGCAGGAAGATCGCATCGATCAGGAAATTGTTGGTGGGAAACGCCTTCGATACCGAATTGGGGCTGCACCCGAACGCTGGGTCGGGCGTGCACAGTGACTTGGCGGCTTCCTGGCGGTCGCTGTCCTCGGAGAAATAGATCAGCGACAGGTCGATCGTCGTGCTATCGCCCGGTTCGAACCGCGTTGTCGAGCGCAGCGTATACTGGTCGCGTCCATCGATCCGCGTGTCATTGAAGATATTCTTCGTGTATCCATCGCGCTTGATGTAATTGGCGGCGAACCGTTGGTAGAGTCCGTTCGCGATAGGAATGTTGACCGCCGCGTTCAGGCGCAGGCCACGGAACGATTCGAACTGCGCCTCGACATAGCCCTCGAACTCGCGGGTCGGTCGCTTGGTGATGAAGTGGATGACACCGCCCGTCGTGTTGCGGCCAAACAGCGTGCCTTGCGGACCGCGCAGAACCTCGATCCGCTCCATGTCGAAGAATTCGCCGAAACTGCTCCCCGACTGCAGGAAGACGCCGTTCACGAGAACGCCGATGTTGGTGTCGCCGGTGCCGCCGAACGACGCCGAGCCGACGCCGCGAATGGTGATGTTGCGATTGGCGGCGAGCGTGACGTTCGGCGCATTGAACTGCAGATCCTTGCCGTCCTCGATCTTGGCATCGTCGAGCGCGCGGCCGGTCAGCGCGGTGATCGCGATCGGCACGTCCTGGATGTTCTGTTCGCGCTTCTGCGCGGTGACGATGATCTCGTCGACGGCCAGATCGGTCTCCTGCGCTTCCTGGGCGATGGCACCTGCCGGCAGCGTCAGCGCAGCAAAGAGAGCTCCGGACTGCAGGAAACGGCGGCGGTTTGTGTGCATTTTGTCCTCCCCTCGACGAAACGGTGCGGAACTTTGTTGTTGTTCGTCTCGCGGCGGAGGTAACACTTATTATATAAATCGTCAATAAAGTCCGCCCGGCAGCGTGGAGACGCACTTCAAGCACCTGAAAACGGCTCATTTATTATGTTTATCGTCAGTACGGTGATGCGGTTGCGGTCGTGGCTATCCCGAATCGGCAGCACTCATCCAGGCAGCGCAGCCTGTGGGCTGCGCCAGCATGATCCAGGGCTCGTTGCCGTCGGGCGTGCGATAATCTGGCACACGACCTCGCTCGCGGTCTTGAGCACGTCGATCGGTGCGATCGCGATGACTGCGCGGCCAAAACCGCCGCTCCCGGAAGCAGCTACCCCGCCAGTGCTGCCCTCCGGCTCCGCTTCGTGCCACCTCCGGCAAGCACTGGCGGAAAATGCGCTCAAGCACTAACAATCAACGGGGAGCGCTCAATGGGGGCTGGTCACTGCCGTAGGCTGCGGCAAACGACAATATCGTTCAGCGGTACCTGCCTAAATGGGTGGCAACTGGGGCGCCCTTCACGCATCTTCATCACGTGGGAGCATGTCTATTACGACTCTGCAAAAAGTCCTTTCAACAACGCATCGATGCGCTCGACAAGCTCGGTAGCCGGCGCGCGGCTCGGCCTTAGCATACGCCCGCGCGTGGGCGATCGCCGCGGCGGTGACGGCGTCGAACAATGCATCGCGCGGTCCATTTCCGCGCCGCGAGGCTGCGATAATGATGGTTAGCGCCGCCGGCTGCAGCTCCGCCTCAGCAAAGTCGTGCAGGCGCACGCCCTCGTCCTGCTCGATGTGGGCAAGCCGGCGCGCGATCTCGGCCGCCAGGGCAGCGTCGATGGCACCCACTGGTATTGGGAATATGCGCATGCCGTGCTGATTGCGCGAGCTGACGCCAATGTTCACTCGTGTGCGCGCGCCTTGCGCAACTGAGCTGAACGCGGACAGGCACTTGACCTCGCGGCACGATCTGCTAAGTGCGCCGCCTTGCCGCGGCTTCGGCGCGGCATCCGTCCGAGACTGCGGGCGCCCCGTGCGGGCTTAATTCTGCCAGCAGGAGACGGGAGAGAGATTGAACGCCGGCCGCACTGCTGCTGGCCGTCTGCCACACCGGCGGGCAGCTCGACCCCTTCATTCGGACCCGAACGCGGCGGCGCCCAGGCGTTGTCGCATTGAGCCGTCTGGTCGGCGCTTCGGCGCCAGCCGGACATGTTAGGAGTGGAGCATGGATCGAGCTGAAAAGAAACAGCTGGTCGCATCGCTGAACCGTGTCTTTTCGGAGACCGGGGTTGTCGTCATCACGCGCAACCACGGCCTGACCGTCGCCCAGGTGACGGATCTCCGCAACAAGATGCGCGCGGCGGGAGCCAGCTACAAGGTTGCGAAGAACAAGCTCGCCCGCATCGCGCTCGAAGGCACGCCCTACGCCGGCATCAGCGACATGCTGACCGGCCCGACGGCGCTGGCGACGTCGCAAGACCCGGTCGCCGCCGCCAAGGCCGCCAACGATTTCGCCAAGGGCAACGACAAACTCGAGATCGTCGGCGGGGCGATGGGATCGACGATCCTTGACGCCAATGGCGTCAGGCAGCTGGCCTCGCTGCCGTCGCTCGACGAGCTGCGCGGCAAGATCGTCGGCCTGTTGAACGCGCCGGCGACGAAGCTGGTGCGCGTCGTGCAGACGCCCGCGGGCAACATCGCCCGCGTGCTCGCCGCGCACGCCGCCAAGGCCGCCTGAGCAACCGAACACCGGAACCAGACACGAATTGGAGACTAGAAATGGCAGACCTTCAGAAGCTTGTTGACGATCTTTCGGCGCTCACCGTCCTCGAGGCGGCCGAGCTTTCGAAGATGCTTGAAGAGAAATGGGGCGTTTCGGCAGCCGCCGCGGTGGCGGTGGCGGCAGCTCCGGGTGCTGGCGGCGGCGATGCCGGTGCCGCTGCGGCCGAGGAGAAGACCGAGTTCGACGTGATCCTGACCGGCGACGGTGGCAAGAAGATCAACGTCATCAAGGAAGTCCGCGCCATCACCAACCTTGGCCTCGGCGAAGCGAAGGCGCTTGTCGAAGGCGCGCCGAAGCCGGTCAAGGAAGGCGTCAGCAAGGACGAGGCCGAGAAGATCAAGAAGCAGCTCGAGGAAGCCGGCGCGACCGTCGAGATCAAGTAGGCCTTTCGATTGCTCGAAGGCGAAGGGCGGTGCCATCCGGCGCCGCCCTTTTCACGTCCAGCGAAGGCGTTTGACTCGGCCCCGGACAGATCCTATATGCGCCCTACTCCACAGCCGTTCGGGAAATGACGCGCAGTAGCGCGGCGCGTCGGACGCATTGGGCGGCTGCGGTGTCATGACGCTTGGAAAGCTGCGGTTTCCCGCTTGGGAGGCTTGCAGCTTTTTTCGCGTTGCGCCCACCCAGGTCCAGGCAAGCAAGGGCAATCCGACTCATGGCCACGCAGGCAAAATCGTTCATCGGCAAGAAGCGTATCCGCAAGGTTTTCGGCCATATCGCCGAAGTCGTGCAGATGCCCAACCTCATCGAGGTACAGCGCGAATCATACGAGCAGTTTCTCCGCTCCGATCCGTCGACCGGCCACGTGTCGGGGCTTGAAAAGACGCTGCGCAGCGTCTTTCCGATCCGCGACTTCGCCGGGACTGCCGAGCTCGATTTCGTGCATTACGAGCTTGAGGATCCTAAGTACGATACCGAGGAATGCCGTCAGCGCGGCATGACCTATGCGGCGCCGATGCGCGTCACGCTGCGCCTCATCGTCTTTGAAATCGATCAGGACACCGAGGCCAAGTCGGTGCTCGATATCAAGGAGCAGGACGTCTACATGGGCGACATGCCGCTCATGACCGAGAACGGCACCTTCATCATCAACGGCACCGAGCGCGTGATCGTGTCGCAGATGCACCGCTCGCCGGGCGTGTTCTTCGATCACGACCGCGGCAAGACGCACGCGTCGGGCAAGTTCCTGTTCGCCGCGCGTGTCATTCCGTATCGCGGCAGCTGGCTCGATTTCGAGTTCGACGCGAAGGACATCGTCAACGTCCGCATCGACCGCAAGCGCAAGCTGCCGGTGACGACGCTGTTCTACGCGCTCGGCTACAACAGCGAGGACATCCTCAACGCCTTCTATGGCCGTGTCACCTACAAGCGCGACAAGAACGGCTGGAAGGTGCCCTTCGTCGCCGATCAGTGGCGCGGCAACAAGCCGATGTTCGATATCGTCGACGCAAAGACCGGCGAGGTCGTGTTCGAGCAGGGCAAGAAGATCACGCCGCGCGCCGCCAAGAAGGCCGAGGAGGGCGGCCTCAAGGAGCTGCTGATCCCGACCGAGGAAGTTTATGGCAAATATGCCGCCTTCGATCTCATCAACGAAAAGACCGGCGAAATCTACATCGAGGCGGGCGATGAGGTCAGCGAGGCCAATCTCGCCAAGCTCGACGCCGCCAAGGTGACCGCGCTCGAACTGCTCGACATCGATCACGTCAACGTCGGCCCCTGGATCCGCAACACGCTGATGGCCGACAAGGTCGAGGACCGCGACCACGCGCTGTCCGAGATCTACCGCGTCATGCGCCCCGGCGAACCGCCGACGCGCGAGACCGCGGAGGGCATGTTCGCCGGGCTGTTCTTCGATCCGGAGCGCTACGACCTGTCCGCGGTCGGCCGCGTCAAGATGAACATGCGCCTCGACCTTGACGCCGATGACACGGTGACGACGCTGCGCAAGGAGGACATCCTTGCCGTCGTCAAGACGCTCGTCGAGCTCAAGGACGGCAAGGGCGAGATCGACGACATCGACAATCTGGGCAATCGCCGCGTGCGATCGGTCGGCGAGCTGCTCGAGAACCAGTATCGCGTCGGCCTGCTGCGCATGGAGCGCGCAGTCAAGGAGCGCATGAGTTCGGTCGACATCCAGGTGACGATGCCGAACGATCTCATCAACGCCAAGCCGGCAGTCGCAGCGGTGCGCGAGTTCTTCGGCTCGTCGCAGCTGTCGCAGTTCATGGACCAGACCAACCCGCTGTCCGAGGTGACGCACAAGCGCCGCGTCTCGGCGCTGGGTCCGGGCGGCCTCACCCGCGAGCGCGCCGGCTTCGAGGTGCGCGACGTGCACCCGACGCACTACGGCCGCATCTGCCCCATTGAAACGCCGGAAGGGCCGAACATCGGCCTCATCAACAGCCTGGCGACGTTCAGCCGCGTCAACAAGTACGGTTTTATCGAAACGCCGTACCGCAAGGTCGAAAACGGCAAGGTGACGAACGAGGTCGTCTATCTGTCGGCGATGGAAGAGGCCAAGCACACCATCGCGCAGGCGAACGCCGAGCTCAACAAGGATGGCAGCCTCGCCGAGGATCTGGTTTCGGCGCGCCAGGCCGGCGAATTCCTGATGGCGCCGAAGGACCACATCACGCTGATGGACGTCAGTCCGAAGCAGCTGGTGTCGGTTGCCGCGTCGCTCATTCCGTTCCTCGAGAACGACGACGCCAACCGCGCGCTGATGGGGTCCAACATGCAGCGGCAGGCGGTGCCGCTGCTGCGCGCCGAGGCGCCGTTCGTCGGTACTGGCATGGAAGGCACGGTGGCACGCGATTCGGGTGCCGCGATCGCGGCCAAGCGCACCGGTATAGTCGACCAGGTCGACGCCACGCGCATCGTCATCCGCGCCACCGAGGAGCAGGATGCCGGCAAGTCGGGCGTCGATATCTATACGCTGCAGAAGTTCCAGCGGTCGAACCAGAACACCTGCATCAACCAGCGGCCGCTGGTGAAGGTGGGCGACATGGTGCAGCGCGGCGACATCATCGCCGACGGCCCGTCGACGCAGCTTGGCGAGCTGGCGCTCGGCCGCAACGTGCTGGTCGCGTTCATGCCGTGGAACGGCTACAACTTCGAGGACTCGATCCTCATTTCCGAACGCATCGTCAAGGAGGACGTGTTCACCTCGATCCATATCGAGGAGTTCGAGGTGATGGCCCGCGACACCAAGCTCGGGCCGGAGGACATCACCCGCGACATCCCGAACGTCGGCGAGGAAGCGCTGCGCAACCTCGACGAGGCGGGCATCGTCTACATCGGCGCCGAAGTCGAGCCGGGCGACATCCTCGTCGGCAAGATCACGCCAAAGGGCGAGTCGCCGATGACGCCGGAAGAAAAGCTGCTTCGCGCCATCTTCGGCGAGAAGGCGTCGGACGTCCGCGACACCTCGCTGAGGCTGCCGCCGGGCGTGTCGGGCACGGTCGTCGAGGTGCGCGTCTTCAACCGGCACGGCATCGACAAGGACGAGCGCGCGCTGCAGATCGAGCGCGAGGAGATCGAGCGGCTGGAGAAGGACCGCGAGGACGAGCGGGCAATCCTCGACCGCGCCACCTATGCGCGGCTGCGGGACTTGCTCATCGGCCAGACCGCGACGGCCGCGCCGAAGGGACTGAAGAAAGGCGTCACGATCGACGAGGCGATACTCGCCGAGCAGCCACGCCGCGAGTGGTGGAAGTTCGCCGTCGACAACGACAAGCTGCAGGCCGATCTCGAAGCCATGAAAGCGACGTGGGAGGAGGCGCAGAAGAACCTCGACAAGCGCTTCGCCGAGAAGGTGGAGAAGCTGCAGCGCGGCGACGAGATGCTCCCCGGCGTGCTGAAGATGGTGAAGGTGTTCGTCGCGGTGAAGCGCAAGCTGCAGCCCGGTGACAAGATGGCCGGCCGCCATGGCAACAAGGGCGTCATCAGCCGTATCCTGCCGATCGAGGACATGCCGTTCCTCGACGATGGCACGCACGTCGACATCGTGCTCAATCCGCTGGGCGTGCCGTCGCGAATGAACGTCGGACAGATCTTCGAGACGCACCTCGGCTGGGCGGCGCGCGGTCTTGGCAAGCAGATCGGCGCGATGCTCGAGGACGTCCACGCCAAGGCAAAGGGCCTCGACAAGGACGACGCCAAGGGCCTGCGCGAGCGGCTGAAGGCGATCTACGGTCAGCAGTACAACGCCGAGATCGAGGGCCAGTCGGACGACGAGCTGCTCGAACTCGCTTCGAACCTCGCTGCGGGTGTGCCGATGGCGACGCCGGTGTTCGATGGCGCGCGCGAGAAGGACGTCGCCGCGATGCTCGAACTTGCCGGACTCGACCAGTCGGGGCAGGTCGAGCTGTTTGACGGTCGCACCGGCGAAATGTTCGACCGCAAGGTGACTGTCGGCTATATTTACATGCTGAAGCTGCACCACCTTGTCGACGACAAGATCCACGCGCGCTCGATCGGGCCGTACAGCCTCGTCACCCAGCAGCCGCTGGGCGGCAAGGCGCAGTTCGGCGGCCAGCGCTTCGGCGAAATGGAAGTGTGGGCGCTGCAGGCGTACGGCGCCGCCTACACGCTGCAGGAGATGCTGACGGTGAAGTCGGACGACGTCGCCGGCCGCACCAAGGTCTACGAGGCGATCGTCAAGGGCGACGACACGTTCGAGGCCGGCATTCCCGAAAGCTTCAACGTGCTCGTCAAGGAAATGCGTTCGCTCGGTCTCAACGTCGAGCTTCGCAACAGCGAGGACGATGTGGCCGAGGCGATCGCGGCGGAATAGCGAAAAGGTCGGCCAAGGCGCGCGCGATCGGCTCAACGCGCGCGCTGGCACGGCCCCGGATGTCAATGCTGAGCCCTGACAAGGGAAACGCGGTATGAACCAGGACCTGATGAACTTCTACAACCCGGCGGCGAAGCCGGAGACCTTCGACCAGATCCGCATCGGGCTCGCGAGCCCCGAGCGCATCCGCAGCTGGTCGTTCGGCGAGATCAAGAAGCCCGAGACGATCAACTACCGCACGTTCAAGCCCGAGCGCGACGGCCTGTTCTGCGCGCGCATCTTCGGTCCGATCAAGGACTACGAATGCCTGTGCGGCAAGTACAAGCGCATGAAGTACAAGGGTATCGTGTGCGAGAAGTGCGGCGTCGAGGTGACCGTTTCGAAGGTCCGCCGCGAGCGCATGGGTCACATCGAGCTCGCCGCTCCGGTCGCGCACATCTGGTTCCTGAAATCGCTGCCAAGCCGCATCGGCATGTTGCTCGACATGCAGTTGAAGCAGCTCGAGCGCGTGCTCTATTTCGAGCAGTTCATCGTCATTGAGCCGGGCCTGACGCCGCTGGAGAAGTACCAGCTGCTGAGCGAGGACGAGCTCTACGAGGCGCAGGACGAGTATGGCGAGGACGCCTTCACCGCCGGCATCGGCGCCGAGGCGATCCAGCGGCTGCTCGCCGACCTCGACCTTGAAGGCGAGAAGAAGCTGCTGCTCGAGGAGCTGGCGACGACCAAGTCGGAGCTGAAGCCCAAGAAGATCATCAAGCGGCTGAAGATCGTCGAAAGCTTCCTCGAATCCGGCAACCGCCCGGAATGGATGGTGCTGGACGTGATCCCGGTCATCCCGCCGGAACTCAGGCCCCTGGTGCCGCTTGACGGC
>CAYVVV010000043.1:0-4990 GCA_964455325.1 uncultured Sphingosinicella sp.
TTTGCTTCAACATATGCGAAGGCACTGTCTTCGTTCTGGAACTGCGGGGCGCTGAGAACCGACTTGGCCATGGACCTCCCCCTATGGCCTCGTATCTAGATCATGGGGCTTGGTATGTCAAGTGTAACATCACCAAAGAAAAAGGGCGGAGCTGCCCCCCGACACCTCCGCCCCTTGCGCGGCGCCCGCAGCAGCGGGCGCTATCGTCCGGCGCCGTCGGTCAGGCCGACTGCCGGTCGTAAAGCGCGCGGTAGTGCTGGACGCGCGTGACGCGCAGGCCCGGCATTCCCGAACGGTCGACGGCGCGTTCCCACGCCGCAAACTCCTCGAGGCTGAGGCCGTAGCGCTCGCAAGCCTCGTCGGCGGTAATCAGTCCGCCTTTCACCGCCGCGACGACCTCTGCCTTGCGACGGACAACCCAGCGGCGCGTGTTCGAAGGCGGCAACGTCTCCATCGTCAACGGCTCGCCGAGCGGACCGATCACCGATGCGGGACGAAACTTCTGATTTTCCATCATTGTTGTTGCTGCTCCAACTGAACGCACTGGCCTTACGACTGACGCGACCCTAGCCGACCCGCGGCTAAGGAACGGCTAAGCGCCACGGTAAATATGTCGGAAACGGACGTTAACCGCCGCGGTCATGTCCCTCACCGCCGGATGTTGCTGAGTTCGGCGAGCATTTCGTCCGCCGTCGTGATCACGCGCGTCGACGCGCTGTAGGCGCGCTGCACGGTGATCATGTTGGTGAACTCGCGCGCGAGGTCAACGGTCGAGGCTTCCAGCGTCTCAGGCGCGATGCGGCCGCCGCCGCCGGTCTCGGGCGTCACCAGCGCATAGGTGCCCGAAAAGTCGGAAACGCCGTAGGCGTTGCCCTGCAGCCGCAACAGACCGTCGGGATTCTGGAAGGTGGCCAGCGGCAGCTGGTAGACGGCGCGCGTCAGGCCGTTGTCGAACAGTGCGGTGACGAGGCCGTCGGGGCTGATCTCGACGCCGGTGACGTTGCCGAAAACGGCGCCGTCGACCGCGCGCGAGATGAGCGCCGAAGCGCTGTCGAACTGGGTGAGGCCATCGACATTGCCGTCCGAGCCGAGCGCGAAGTTGAGCGGCGATGAGCCGGCGCCATTGGTGTAGGTGACCGCGACCGGGCTGAACAGCGCAGGCGTCGAACCGGCGACGTTGAGGCTGCCGTCGGGGTTGAACTGCAGCGTGCCCGACGCAAGGATGCCGCCCGGCGCGGTGACATCGGCGGGATCGGCGTGGACTTCGACTGCCCACTGGTTCGCCGCGGTCTTGAGGAACGACAGCGTCACCGTGTGCTGGCCGCCCTGTGCGTCGAACACCTCGACCGAGCGCTGGAAGTGCGGCGTCACGGTGCCCGCGGCGAGATCGCCGGCGGCATAGGCACCGGTGTGAACCGCCTGTGTCGACTGCAGGTTGGCGCGCAGGCGGATCGACGTCGTCGCCTCGGCGGTTCCGGAAAGCTCGCCGATGTTGATGGCGACAAGATCGGAAACGTCGCCGTTGTTGGTGAAGCCGCCGGTCGAATCGAGCTGCCAGCCCTGCAGGTAAAGGCCGGCGCTGTTCTGCAGATAGCCGTCGGCGTCGGGGCGGAAGCTGCCGGCACGGGTGAACTGCACCTCGCCGCCGCCGGTTTCGGGCCGCGTGCGCACGACGAAGAAGCCGGCGCCGTCGACCGACAGGTCGGTGCCCGAATTCGACGCCTGCAGCAGGCCCTGCTGGCTGATGAGGGTGCGGGTCACCTGGCGGACGCCGCCCGGGGTATAGGTGCCGAGCGAGCGGCTGTCGGTGACCAGCGTCGAGAACTGCGCCTCGGCGGCCTTGTAGCCGACCGTATTGACGTTGGTGATGTTGTCCGAAATGACGCCCATCGCGCTCGAATAGGCGTTGAGGCCGGACACGCCGGAAAACAGGGCTGCGTAAAGGCTCATGACATGGCTCCTTTGCGGTGGCGCCTACTGCGCGAGGGGTGAAGCGGCGATTGCCGCGATGTCGACGGCGCGGACCCTGGTCGCGCCGAGGTTGAGGATGATGGCGCCGGCAAGCTGCTCGACGCCGCTGACAATGCCGGTCGTGCCGACCCGCGCCTGCACGGCCTGGCCCGATGCGGTCAGCGCTTCGACGCGAAGCGTGTAGTCGCCCGGCGGCAATGCGCGCCCGGTCGCATCGGTGCCGTCCCAGGCAATGTGGTGGCGACCGGCCGTTGTCGCACCGTCGAGCGTGCGCACGACCTGGCCGTTGCGGTCGACGATGGCGACGCGCGCCGTCGCCGCGGTCGACTGCAGGTCGTAAAACCATTCGGCGCCGCCCGTGCCAAGCGTCGCCGTCGGCTGATAGGCAGTCACCTCGCGGCCGATGTAGCTCGATGCGGCTGCCAGGTCCTGCACCGACAGGCGGGCGAGGATGGCGTCAAGGCGGCTGGTCTGCTGGATCGCCTGTTCGACCTGCGAATAGCTGACCAGCTGCTGCGTGTACTCGCTGGTATCCATGGGATCGAGTGGATCCTGGTACTGCAACTGCGTCGTCAGCAGGCGCAGGAACATGTTGAAATCTGCGGTCAGCGTCGCCGTCGAGGCGGCCTGCGTGCCGGTGCTGATCGGGCTGATGTCCATGATGTGTCCTCAGGCCACAAGGTCGACGAGACCGCGGCGCATCGGTCGCGGTGGCTGGAGCGGTTGCGGTTCGGCGGCGAGCTCGCCGGCCTCACGCGGGCGCGTGTCGCTGGCAAGCCCGCGCTGCTGGCCGCCGTCACGAAGGTCGAAGCGCAGCGCGCCGCCATCGGCGCGAAAGCCGCTGTCGGCGAGCAGGCGCATGAACGCGTCGGCGTCGCGGCGCAACAGATCGTGCGTCGCCGGGTTGTCGGTGCTGACCACGGCGCGTACCTCGGCGCCGCTGAATTCGAGGCTGACGTCGATGCGGCCAAGCTCGGGCGGATCGACGCGGATCGAGAACTCGCTGCGCCCGGCGCTGACCTGGCGCGCGACCTCGACGGCGACATCGGCAACGAGCCGGTCGGGGTGCGTCGGCAACGCCGGCGCCGCTGGTCGCGCCGCGCTGCCCGCCGCGGACGGCGGAGCCGGGGGGCCTGGAACGACAGGCGTGGCAGCGGCCGTTTGTGTGGCTACGCTGGCAGCATCGGCCGTCACGACCGCCGCCGCGGTGCCGCTTTCGGCGCGCGCAGGCTCGGCCGCTGGCTGGGCGGCGACAGCGGGGAGGGAGGCGCCGCCTCGCCCGGCATCGCCGTGATCGCGCGGCGGCTGCGTCTGCGTCGGCTCGACCGGCAAGAGCGTCGCGGCGGTGACAGCGGGTGCTTGTGGATGCGCAGGCGCGCGCGTCGCTTCATCGTCGCGCAGGCGTGCCACGTCGCCCTCGGCAGGCAATCGCGGAACCGCTGGCGGCGCGGCGACTACCACAGGCAGTGCGGTGGCAGCTGCGCTTGGCGCAGGCTCGACCGTTTCGCCGTTCGCAAGCGCATCAGCGGCAAGCGGGGCGGCAGGATCGGGCGACGCCGGCGGCGCCGTATTCGGCTGGGCGGCTGGCTGGGCGTTTGGCTGGGTCGGCACGGCACGCGGCGGCCCGATGGTCGCGATCGGCAGGGCGCCCGCAGGCGCGATGCGAACCGCGGCCGACGCTGGCACCAGCCGAGCGTCGAGCAGCGCGGCGAAATCGCCGCCACCGGGCGCGATCTCGACCGGTGGCGCCTCCGCGATCGGCGGGGTCGGCGGGGCAAAGGCAAGCGCAATGTGCATCGTGGGGGCGAGCAGCAAGACTTGGGCCAAGTTGGCCAGTGGCCCGGAAATCCGCCACCGTGATGCCGGCAGTCGGCAGCGTCTGCCTAGTCGGCGCTGGCGTTCAGTGCGCAGAATCTGCTAGGTGCCGCGCAATGACGATCGACCTTGGTCTTGCGAAAGCACCGCGCGACGCGCGTGTCGTCGTCGCCATGTCGGGCGGCGTCGATTCGAGCGTCGTCGCCGCACTGGTCGCCGAGGCGGGGTACGAGACTATCGGCGTCACGCTCCAGCTCTACGACCACGGCGAGGCGGTCGGACAGCCGGGAACCTGCTGCGCGGGCAGCGACATCCACGACGCGCGCCGTGTCGCCGAACGGCTTGGCATTCCGCATTACGTGCTCGACTACGAAAGCAAGTTCCGTGCAAGCGTGATCGAGGCGTTCGCCGACGATTATGTGCACGGGCGAACGCCGATCCCGTGCGTGCGCTGCAACCAGACGGTCAAGTTCCGCGACCTCCTCGCCGTCGCGCGCGAGCTTGGCGCCGATGCGCTTGCGACCGGTCACTATGTTCGCCGCATTGTCGGCGCCGACGGGCCGCAGCTGCACCGCGCCGTCGACCCGGCGCGCGACCAGTCCTACTTCCTGTTCGCGACCACGGCGGAACAGCTCGATTATCTGCGCTTTCCGCTGGGCGGCATGGCGAAGACGGCGGTCAGGGAGCATGCGCGCCGCTTCGGCCTTGGCGTCGCGGCGAAGCCTGACAGCCAGGACATCTGCTTCGTGCCGTCGGGCGACTATGCCGCTGTCGTCGCCAAACTGCGTCCCGATGCCGACACGCCGGGCGACATTGTCGATCTTGCCGGGCGTGTGCTCGGCCGGCATCGCGGTCTTGTCCATTATACTGTCGGGCAGCGCCGCGGCATCGACATCGGCGGGCTTGCCGAGCCGCTCTATGTCGTGCGGCTGGAGCCGGAGACGCGGCGCATCGTCGTTGGCCCGCGCGCGGCGCTCGGCGTTGCCGCGCTGACACTGGCGGAAGTGAACTGGATCGGTGGCGACGTGCCCGCCGGCGGCCGCGCGGTCACCGCCAAGGTCCGCTCGATGGCGCGGCCGGCGCCGGCGCGCTTCACCGGCGGCGCCGTCCGCTTCGACGCCCCCGAATATGGCGTTGCGCCGGGACAGGCCTGTGTCATGTACGACGGCGAGCGCGTCCTCGGCGGCGGCTGGATCGAGGCGAC
>CAYVVV010000043.1:5000-16037 GCA_964455325.1 uncultured Sphingosinicella sp.
ACGGTACCGGCGGCGATGGAGATGGCGGCATGAGCTTCGCGCGCTGGGTGTTCGGACTTGGCGGCGCGCTCGGCCTTTTGGTGTTGCTGCCGCTGTTTTTCCTCGAAGCGCCGCTGGCCGAGCGGTTCCCCCCGGCGCTGACGCATCCGGAACATTATTATGCGTTCATCGGCGTCGCCACGGCCTGGCAGCTCGTCTATCTGGTCATTGCCGGCGACCCCGTCCGCTACCGCGCGATCATGCCGATCGGCGCGCTCGGCAAACTGTCGTTCGTGGTTTCGGCGCACGCGCTGTGGTTGCAAGGCCGGGCGCCGTTCGCCGTCGCGGCGACGACGTGGCTCGACCTCGTGCTCGCCGTCCTGTTCCTTATCGCCTACGCAAGGATACCGACGGCGCGGGCTTGATGGCGCGCGGCAGGTCGGATGCCCGCGTCCGCGGCAATATGAGCATGTCACCGGCGAGCGCGGCTATGAGTCGCCGCCACTATCGCGCGCTTCGCGCAAATATTCACAGTGCCAATAGTAGCCGCTGGGCAATGGACCCGATTGCTGCGACTTCGCGTGCGTTATCCCCTCGCGATGGCAATTCCATCGATCGGGATAGGGGCCGTATTCGGTCGATTCACCGAAATGCGATTCGAGCATGACGTACCAGCCGGGCGTCGTGAACGGAGTCTTTCCAAGACCAGGCGATGCAGCAGCCAGCATGCAAAAGCACGCCCCTAATCCCAACAGCCTGCTTCCGCGCACGTTCCCCTCCTCCGGACGTAGGGCATTCGAATCCAATCGATATCACGCCGCCGCGCCACGCGACAAGCGTACCGCCAGTCGCGCCCAGACGGGGAGATGGTCGCTTGCGCGCCGCGCCGTGTCGGAGCCGTGCACGCCGCTTTCCTCGACCTCGAAATGGTCGGAGACGAAGATGCGGTCGAGCGTCGCCACCGGCCGCCGCGTGTGAAAGCTGGGACCGCACGCCGCGCAGCGGTGGTGCCGCTCGAACTCGCGCAGCGCTGGGGAAGAGGTGAGCCATTCGTTGAGGTCGCCCATCAGCACGCTCGGCATCTGCACGGTGCGCTCGCCCAGATGATCGATCAGCGCCTTCGCCTGCCGGCGGCGATAGATGCCCGACAGGTCGAGGTGCATGCCGACGACGCGTAGCGGCTGCCCGTCGACGACGACATCGGCAAGCACGGCGCCGCGCGGCTCGAGCGTCGGCAGGAACAGCGGCTCGCCGTGGATGATGTCGTGTTCCTTGCGCACGAGGATGGCGTTGCCATGCCAGCCGAGGCTTTGTGGCCGGGTTTCGATCGGCACCGCCTTGTAGGGGCTTTCCGTGTCGATCATCGCCGGCGGGATCGCGCTCGCCCGCGTGCCGATGCGGCGGTCGGCCTCCTGCAGCGCGACGATGTCGGCGTCGAGCTCGTTGAGCACGGCGAGCACGCGTTCGGGCCGGCGCAGCCGGTCGAGGCCGATCGCCTTGCGCATGTTGTAACTGGCGACGGTGATCGGTCTCACAGGCGGAATGTGCCCTCGATGACGGTGACGCAGCTGCCGCCAAGGATGACGCGGTCGCCGGCACGACGGCAGTCGACTGCGCCGCCGCGGGCGCTGGCCTGAAAGGCGCTGAAACGGTCGCGGCCGAGCCGTTCGGCCCAGAACGGCGTCAGCGCGGCGTGCGCGGCACCGGTCACCGGATCCTCGTCGATGCCATAGCCCGAAACGAACACGCGGCTGACGATGTCGTGACCGGCATCTCCCGGTGCGGTGGCGATGACCAGTGCCCTGACGTTCCTCAGTGCGCGAAAGTCGGGCGCCAGCGCCCGGACCGCGGCGGCTGACGGCAGCAGCGCGACAACGACATCCTCGGCGGCGTTGGTCGACCGGTACATGTCGGCGCCCGGCGCACCGAGGATCGCGGCGATGTCGGCCGATCCGGCATGCGGCGCCACCGGCCAGGCAGGCAGACTGAGCGTGTAACGATCGCCGTCGCGGCCGACCTCGAGCACGCCGACGTGGACGGTCGAGAAGCGGACGCGGTCGAGGCGGTCGTCGCGCGCGAGCAGATAGTGGCCGCTGGCGAGCGTCGCGTGGCCGCACATCTCGACCTCGACTGTCGGCGTGAACCAGCGCAGGTGGTAGTCGACGAGGCCGTCGCCGCTTTTGACGATGAAGGCGGTCTCCGACAGGTTGTTCTCCGCCGCGATCGCCTGCAGCGTCGCGTCGGGCAGCCATGTGTCAAGCGGCAGCACGGCGGCCGGATTGCCTTCGAACGGCTTCGTTGCGAAGGCGTCGATCTGTGCGAAACGGAGCTCAAGCGGCATGACCGGGGTTCTCGATCGGATTGGCGATGGTTTGCGGGTCAAGGTGGCCCCGCGGGTCGACATGGACAAGCACTTCCGACCCCGGGAAGACGTCGAGAACGCGGGCTTCGACCCGGTCGACGATGGCATGCGCGTCGAGCACGCTCATCGCCGGATCGACCCAGATGTGGAACTGGATGAAATCGGTGTGGCCGGAGCGGCGCGTCTTCAGCTCGTGGATGCCGTCGACGCCGTCGAGCCCGACGACGGTGTCCTTGAGCCGCTGCCGTTTCGCTTCGTCCCATTCGCGGTCCATCAGCACGTCGATCGCCGCGCGCGCGGCGCCAAGGCCGCCCCACGCCAGCCACAGCGCGATGCCGAGCCCGAACAGAGCGTCGGCGCCGCGGACGCGCAGCATGGCGTCGAGCACGAGCGCGGCGATCACCGACAGGTTGAGCAGCAGGTCGGACTGATAGTGCAGGCGGTCGGTATCGATCGCCAGCGATGCCGTGCGCCGAACCACGCTGCGCTGGTAGCCGACGAGCGCCAGCGTCACCGCGATCGCGACGAGCGACACGCCGATGCCGAGATCGGGCGCCGCTGGCGGTGTCGGGCTGAGCAGACGGTCGAGCGCGCGCCAGCCGATGCCGGCGGCCGAAACGCCGATCAGCATCGTCTGGAACAGCGCTGCGATCGCCTCCGCCTTGCCATGGCCGAAGCGGTGGTCAGTGTCGGCGGGTGCCGCGGCGACGCGCACGCCGACCAGCGTCACCAGCGAAGCTACGAGATCGAGCATGGTGTCGGCGAGCGAGCCGAGCATGGCGACCGATCCGGTCTCGCGCACGGCATGAAGCTTCAGCACGAGCAGGAACAGCGCAGCCGCGACCGACGAGATCGCCGCGCGCCGCGTCAGACGGCCGGCGGCGTGCAGCCGCGTCGCCTGTGTCACGGGTAGAGCATCGACTGGCGCCAGCCAGCGCCGACGCGATCATACACATAGCGTTCGTGCAGGCGGTCGCGGCGGTCGATCCAGAATTCGATGCGCGCCGGCACGACGCGGTAACCCGACCAGTGCGGTGGCCGCGGTACATCGTTCGGGAACCGCGCGTCCATCTCCGCAAATCGCTGCTCGAGCGTTGACCGCGAATCAAGCGGCCGCGACTGGTCGCTCGCCCAGGCGCCGAGCTGCGAGGCGCGCGGCCGCGTCGCGAAATAGGCGTCGGCCTCGGCATCGCTTACCGGCTCGACGGCACCGTCGATGCGGACCTGGCGACGCAGCGACTTCCAGTGGAAGTTGAGCTGTGCATTGGGGTTGGCGGCGAGTTCGCGACCCTTGCGGCTTTGCGTGTTGGTGTAGAACGTGAACCCGCGCGCATCGACGCCCTTGAGCAGGACGATGCGCACCGACGGCAGTCCATCGCTGTCGGCGGTCGCCAGCGCCATCGCATTGGCGTCGCTTGGTTCCGATGCATGCGCCTCGGCGAACCAGCTGGCGAACAGCGTATAGGGGTCGGCGGGCAGATCACGCGTCATGCCCGCGGGATAGCGGCTGGGCCGCGCCGCGGCAATCGGACAACATTTCAACAACATTCGAAATAAGACTTGACGCCGATCTATAATTCGATAATTCTGGAAATATCGAATTAAGGGACTCGGCCATGATCAACCGCATTGCCACCGGTGACGCCGCCATTTCCGTGCTCGCGGCGCTGGCGCAGGAGCATCGTCTGGCTGCGTTCCGGCGGCTGGTCGAGGCCGGACCCGAGGGGCTGCCGGCGGGTGACGTGGCGCAGCAGCTCGACCTGCCGGCATCGTCATTGTCGTTCCATCTCGCGCATCTCGAACGCGCCGGACTCGTTGCGAAGACGCGGGCCGGGCGCAGCCTCATCTATCGTGCGCGCTTCGATATCGTGCGCGCGCTCGCCGACTATCTGCTTGAGAACTGCTGTGGCGGTCGCGCCTGTGCCGCCGCCGACGAACCGACCCGACAACCGCACGGAGAAGCTGCATGAAACGCCTGCACGTCCACGTCGCCGTCAACGATCTTGATGCGTCGACCAGATTCTATTCGACGCTGTTCAATGCGTCGCCGACGGTCACCAAGCCCGACTATGCGAAATGGATGCTCGACGATCCGCGCGTCAACTTCGCGATCTCGACCAACGGCCACGAGCGCGCCGGGATTGCCCATCTCGGCATTCAGGTCGAGAGCGAGGCCGAGCTCGCCGAGGTCTACAGCCGCCTGCACGCCGCCGAACGGCCGGTGCTCGACGAGGGTGCGACGACCTGCTGCTACGCACGGTCGACCAAAAGCTGGATCGCCGATCCGCAGGACGTCGTCTGGGAGACTTTCCTCACGACGGGCGAGGCGGTGAACTACGGCAACGGTCCGACACTCAGCCGCATCGCGGGGACCGCGCCGGCGACCGAAGCAAGCTGCTGCGGGTGAGACCGTGCCCAAGGTTTACAACGTACTGTTCCTGTGCACCGCCAACTCGGCGCGTTCGATCCTCGCCGAGGCGATCCTTGCTCGCCTCGGCACGGGGCGCTTTCGTGCCTTCAGCGCGGGCAGCCAGCCGCGCGGCACGGTCAACCCTGTCGCGATTGACGTTCTGAAAAGCCTCAACCATCCCGTCGACGGCCTGCGCTCCAAAAGCTGGGACGAGTTCGCGGCGCCCGACGCACCGCGGATGGATTTCGTCTTCACGGTCTGCGACAACGCCGCCGGCGAGGTTTGCCCGGTGTGGCCGGGCCAGCCGATGACCGCGCACTGGGGCATTCCGGATCCGGCGGCGGTGGTTGGCAGCGATGCCGTGGTGCATGCCGCGTTCTATGACGCGTACCGCATGCTGTCGAACCGCATCTCCGTCTTCTGCGCGCTGCCGCTCGCATCGATCGACCGGCTGAGCCTGCAGCGGCGGCTGCGCGAGATCGGCGAGGACGACGCGTGACACCGCTTTCGCGGCGCCTTGCCGCCGAAGCGCTGGGCAGCTTCTTCCTGTTCGCCACGGTGGTTGGGTCTGGAATCATGGCCGAGCGCCTGTCGGGCGGAAACGTCAGCATTGCGCTGCTGGCCAACGCCATCGCCACCGGAGCGATGCTGTTCGTGCTGATCGGCATGCTGGCGCCGGTGTCGGGCGCGCACTTCAACCCGGCGGTGAGCCTGGTGTTCGCGGTGCGCGGCACCATCGGCTGGCATGTCGCGGCGTTCTATGTCGCCGTTCAGGTCGGCTTTGGCGTACTCGGCGTGTTGGCGGCGCACGTGATGTTCGATGTGCCCGTGCTGCAGGAATCGGTGCGCGTTCGCAGCGGCGTCGGGCAGTGGCTCGGCGAGGCGATCGCGACCTTCGGGCTGGTCATCACCATCCTCGGCACGCTGCGCCACCGGGCCGACGTGGTGCCGGCGGCGGTCGCGCTCTACATCACCGCTGCCTACTGGTTCACGTCGTCGACGAGCTTCGCCAACCCCGCGATCACGGTCGCGCGCTCGCTGACCGACAGTTTTGCCGGCATCGCGCCAGCCGACGTCCCCGGCTTCATCGTTGCGCAACTCGCTGGCGCGCTGGTCGCTGCGCTGGCGGCGCGTCATCTGTTCCCCGTGGAGGCTTGAAGCCACCGCGGCCACCGCCCATTTCCCCTGTATTGCCTGCATCTAACAGTGGATTTTTGGGAGTTTGTGTGGTGAGCGTAGGGACGATGAGCGATCTCTATTCGACCCTTGGCGTCGCGCGCGGTGCCAGCGAGGCGGAAATCAAGTCCGCCTATCGCAAGCTGGCGAAGGAACTGCATCCCGACCGCAACCGCGACAACCCGAAGGCGGCTGAGAAGTTCGCGCGCGTGACCGCCGCTTATGACCTGCTGTCGGACAAGGACAAGCGCGCGCAGTACGATCGCGGCGAGATCGACGAGCAGGGCAATCCGAAAATGCCGTTCGGCTTCGGCGGTGGCGGCGGCTACACGCGCTCGCGCGCACGGACGAGCGAGGCACACGACTTCGACTTCGCAGGAGCGGCCGACGACCTGCTGTCCGAGCTGTTTGGGCGCGGGCGGCGATCAAGTGGCGGATTTGGCGGCTTTGATTTCGGTGGCGGCGCCACACGGCAGCCGCCGGCGAAGGGGCGCAACGTCGCCTACAAGCTGCCCGTCGATTTCGAGGAAGCGGCCGAGTTGAAGCCGCAACGCGTCACGTTGCAGTCGGGCAAGACGATCGACATCAAGCTGCCGGCGGGCTTCGTCGACGGACAGCAGGTACGGCTGCAAGGTCAGGGCGAGCCCGGACCGGGCGGCGCGGGCGACGCCATGGTGACGCTCCGCGTCGCGCCGCACCGGCATTTCCGCCGCGATGGCGACGATATCCGTCTCGACCTGCCGGTCCGGCTCGACGAGGCGGTGCTTGGCGCCAAGGTCAGGGTGCCAACGACGTCGGGCCCGGTTATGCTGTCGATCCCCGCCGGCACGTCGTCGGGGAAGGTGTTCCGCCTGAAGGGCAGGGGCTTCCACAAGGCCGGCGGTGGGCGCGGCGACCTGTTGGTTACGGTCGTCATCGTCATCCCCGAGGATGACGCCGCGCTTAAGGCGTTCGTCGCCGACTGGACCGGCGGCAAGACGGCCGACCCGCGCGCCGGCATGGCATGAGGCGCTGGCTCCAGCGGCTGCTGGAGGATGAACGGCGCGCGGTGCGCGTCCTTGTCGACGTCGTGACGCGCGTCTGGGACGACGGCTTCATCCACGCCGGCAATCTCGCCTATCTGTCGATGCTGGCGCTGTTTCCGTTCTTCATCATTGTCGGCACGATCGCGGGCTTCCTCGGCCGGTCAGAGGACGGCATGCGGGCCGTCGACGCCTTCCTGCAGACGCTGCCGCCATCGGTCGCCGGCCTGCTGCGCGGTCCGATCGAGGCGGCGATCAGCGGATCGGTGGGCATCGTCACGCTGTCGATCGTCGTCGGCCTGTGGACGGCTGCGAGCTACATTGAAACCATCCGCGACATCCTGCGCCGCGCGTATCGGACCACGATGATGCGGCCGGTCTGGCAGCGGCGGCTGGGCAGTTTCGCGCTGGTGATCGGCAGCGTCATGCTGATGATGACGGCGTTCACCGCACAGGTGTTGTTCGTTGGCGCCGAACAGTTCGCCGAACGCCTTATCCCATGGGCGCACGGTGTGTCGCGCGCGATCGACTTCGGCCGGATCGGTCCGGTCATCGGCCTTGTTGTCGGCCTCTATCTGCTGTTCCTGTCGCTGACGCCGGTCCACTACCGCAAGCTCGGACCGAAATGGCCCGGCGCCGTCGTGACGAGCGGCATGTGGGTCGGCGCGACGCTGCTGCTGCCGCGCATTCTCGCCGGCGTGACCACCTATGACCGCTTCTACGGGCCGCTCGCCAGCGTCATGATTACGCTCATCTTCTTCTTCATCGTCGGCATGGGGTTCGTGATCGGTGCCGAACTCAACGCCGCGCTGGCCTTGACCAATGAAAATGGGCAAAAGGCGGCAAACGGGCGTGAACGGAGAGGCTGAACCAGCATGGCGGCACTGATGGCGGGCAAGCGCGGACTCATCATGGGGCTTGCCAACGATCGGTCGTTGGCGTGGGGCATCGCGCGCAAGCTGCGCGAGCATGGCGCCGAACTGGCCATATCATACCAGGGTGCTGCCATGGAGAAGCGGGTGCACCCGCTCGCAGCCGAACTTGGCTGTGACCTCCTCATCGACTGCGACGTCGCCGACATGGGCAACCTCGACGCGGCGTTCGCGACGCTCGCGGCGCGCTGGCCAGCGATCGACTTCGTCGTCCACGCGATCGGCTTCACCAACAAGGATGCACTGCGCGGCAAGTATTACGACATCGGCCTCGACGACTTTCTGATGACAATGAACATCAGCGTCTACAGCTTCACCGCTGTCGCCAGGCGCGCGGCGGCGATGATGCCTGCCGGCGGGTCGCTCTTGACGCTCAGCTACTATGGCGCCGAAAAGGTCGTGCCGCATTACAACGTCATGGGGGTAGCGAAGGCGGCGCTCGAAGCGAGCGTCAGGTATCTGGCCAACGATTGCGGACCGGCGGGCATCCGCGTCAACGCGATCAGCGCCGGGCCGATCAAGACGCTGGCGGCGTCGGGCATCGGCGATTTCCGCCTGATCCTCAAGTGGAACGAATACAACGCGCCGCTGCGCCGCAACGTCAGCATCGACGATGTCGGTGGCGCCGCGCTCTACCTGCTGTCCGATCTGGCGGCCGGCGTCACCGGCGAGGTGCACCATGTCGACGCCGGCTATCACACCGTCGGCATGAAGCAGGAAGACGCTCCGGACATCGCGCTTGCCTGATCGGCCGCGAATCCGGGAACTGGCCGCCGCCGACCTCGACGCGGCGTGCACGGTGGTCGAGGCGGCGTTCGCTGCGAGCCATCTTGGCCACCATGGCGAGGCGCGGCTTGTCCGCGAGCTGCTTGCCGACGGCGACATTGTTGCGGCCCCGGTCGCGGAGACCGGTGCGGGGCTCGTGGGTGCAGCCGTGTTCAGCCGCATGGCAGTCGTCGCCGACGGCAGGCCGCGCTCGGCCGCCGCGCTGGCTCCCGTTGCAGTGCTGCCCGACCGGTGGAACGGCGGCATCGGCGGCATGCTGATCCGTGCCGGACTCGATCGACTTCGTGACCTGGGTGTCGAAATCAGCTTCGTGCTCGGCCACCCCGCCTATTACCCGCGCTTCGGCTATCGTGCCGAGCTCGCAGGGCCGTATCGAACGGCTTATGCCGGGCCGCACTTCATGGCGTGCCATCTCGACAAGGCGCTCGCAGTTCCGGCAGGCGGGCATGTAGACTACGCGCCGGCGTTCGCGCGCATGGGGAACCAATGAGCTTCAACAGTTTCGGCCGCATGTTCCGCTTCACCACCTGGGGCGAAAGCCACGGTCCGGCGCTCGGTGTTGTTGTCGATGGTTGCCCGCCGGGCATCACGCTGTCCGAGGCAGACGTGCAGCCGTGGCTCGACAAGCGGCGCCCCGGTCAGTCGCGGCACACGACACAGCGGCGCGAACCGGACGAGGTGAAGATTCTGTCCGGCGTGTTCGAGGGGCGCACCACGGGCACGCCGATTTCGATGCTGATCGCGAACGTCGACCAGCGCTCGAAGGACTATGGCGACATCGCCGACAAATACCGCCCCGGCCATGCCGACTATGCCTATGACGCCAAGTACGGCCTGCGCGACCATCGCGGCGGCGGCCGCTCGAGCGCGCGCGAGACGGCGGCGCGCGTGGCGGCGGGCGCGATCGCTCGCAAGATCATCCCCGGTGTCGGCATCCTTGGCCATGTCGTCGAGATCGGCGGCGACCGCGCGACGCGCTTTGCCGCGCACGAACTGCCCAACAACGACTTCTTCTGCGCCGATCCCGACGCGGCAAGGCGCTGGGAGGCACTGCTCGACGGGGTACGCAAGGCGGGATCGTCGGTCGGCGCGGTGGTCGAGGTGATCGCAAGCGGCGTTCCCGCTGGCTGGGGCTCGCCGATCTATGCCAAGCTCGACGCCGATATCGCCGCGGCGATGATGTCGATCAATGCGGTGAAGGGCGTTGAGATCGGCGACGGCTTCGCCGCGGCACGATTGCGCGGCGAGGAGAATGCCGACGTGATGCGGCCGGGCGCCGTGCCTGGCGACCCGCCGACGTTCGACAGCAACCACGCCGGCGGCACGGCGGGAGGCATCTCGACGGGGCAGGACATCGTCTGCCGCATCGCGCTGAAGCCGACGTCGTCGATCCTGACCCCGGTCGACACGGTCACGCGTGGCGGCGCCGCGACCCAGATCCAGACGAAGGGACGCCATGACCCGTGCGTCGGCATCCGCGCCGTCCCCGTCGCCGAGGCGATGCTCGCCTGCGTGCTTGCCGACGCGTTCCTGATGCACCGGGGACAGTGCGGGTGAGCGTGCCGGCGCGCCAGTTTGGCGGCTTGCCGCGGCGATGATCGGTTCGGCCGGCAATGTTTGATCGGCGCGCCGTCCGCTTGACGATTCGTGGCCGCGTGCAGGGCGTAGGCTTTCGCGCCTGGACGGTCGCGACGGCGCGCGGACTCGATCTTTCCGGCTGGGTCCGCAACCGGCGCGATGGCAGCGTCGAAATGCTCGCCGTCGGCACCGCCGCAAATGTCGACGCGCTGATCGCCGCCTGCCACACGGGGCCGCCTGCCGCCCGCGTCAGCGACGTGACGGTCGCGGCCGCGATCGGCATCGTCGCCCGGGGCTTCGTCGCCAAGCCGACTGTCTGAATCGCCCGGTGGACAAGGCGCCGCCACCCGCTAGCGTTGCGGGCGGGGAGAAGGAGGGCCGCTTGTCGACAGTGTCCGCGACCGTCGTAAAGGGCGGTGCGTCCGTGCGCGTCGTGCTCTGGACGCTGCTCATCGTCTACATCTTCAACTTCCTCGACCGGCAGATCGTCAACATCCTCGCCGAGCCGATCAAGCGCGACCTTGGTCTCAGCGACACCGAGATCGGGCTGATGACGGGACTTGCCTTCGCGCTGTTCTACACCGTGCTGGGCATCCCCATCGCACGCTACGCTGACCGGCCATCGACACATCGGCCCGGGCTCATCGCGCTGGCACTGGCATTGTGGTCGGCGATGACCGTGCTGTGCGGGCTGGCGCACAACTTCGTGCAGTTGTTGCTGGCACGCATCGGCGTCGGCGTCGGTGAGGCGGGGTGCACGCCGGCCGCGCACTCGCTGATCACCGACACCGT